>JBJMGQ010000134.1:0-4831 GCA_045807845.1 Pyrinomonadaceae bacterium
ATACACCTGACGCTCGTCCCTTTCATCGCCGCCGCGGGCGAGTTGAAGACGAAGCCGACGCAGCACTCGGTGCGCGACCTGCGCGAGATAGGCATCGCCGTGGACATCCTCCTGTGCCGTAGCGACCGCACGCTGCCGCGCGACATACGCTCGAAGATAGCGCTCTTCTGCAACGTCAAGGAGCAGGCCGTCATCGCCGCGCAGGACGTGGACACCATCTACGAGGTGCCGCTCGCCTTCCACGAGCAGGGGCTCGACGACCAGATAGTTTCCGCTTTAGGGCTGCAAGACCGCGCGCCGAACGCAGACCTCACGCGCTGGCGCGAGCTGGTCGAGACTATCCGCGACCCCTCGAAGGGCAACGTCACCATCGGCATCGTCGGCAAGTACGTCGAGCTGGAAGACTCATACAAGTCTCTGCGCGAAGCGCTCACGCACGGCGGCGTCGCGAACAACCTGCGCGTGGATGTGCGCTGGGTCGAGTCGGAGAGTTTGATGGACGAGGACTATGAGGAGCGCCTGCGCGACTATGACGCTATCCTCGTTCCGGGCGGCTTCGGCAAGCGCGGAGTCGCGGGCATGATTCGCGCCATCAATTACGCGCGGCGTTCGCGCACGCCCTACTTCGGCATCTGCCTCGGCATGCAGACGGCCGTCATCGAGTATGCGCGCGCGGTCTGCGGGCTGACGGGAGCCGACTCGACCGAGTTCGACGCAGAGACTCCGTATCCCGTCATCTTCAAGCTGCGCGACCTCGTTGATGTTGAAGAGATGGGAGGGACGATGCGCCTCGGCGCTTGGACGTGTCGCTTGGCCGAAGGCAGTCTGGCGCAGGAGGTCTACGGCGGCGTGGCCACCATCAGCGAGCGCCACCGTCACCGCTACGAGTTCAACCCGGAGTTTCGCGCGCAGCTTGAAACGGCGGGCTTAGTCTTCAGCGGCATCTCGGAGGACGGCCGCTTCGTCGAGATGGTTGAGCTTGCGCGCGAAGCGCACCCGTGGTTTCTCGGCTGCCAGTTTCATCCCGAGTACAAGTCGAAGCCGCTCGCGCCCCAGCCGCTGTTTGCGTCTTTCGTCCGGGCAGCGTACCGTAACCGAATGCGTGACGACGCGGCGGTCGAGGGCGCGGGCGAGTCGGAGCCCGAGCCGCTGACGCACGAGCGCGCGCAGGTTTTGGCCGGCGACGACTGAACAAAGAAGGTGACGCGAGGAGGTTTTTACAATGGGTGAAAATTTAGGACTCGGCACGATGACGGGCGAGCACGAGAAGCCCGAGATTGAGAGCACCAACACGAAGATTCACGGCGAGCCGCCACCGGGCTCGCCCCTGCCCGGCGTCGAGAGGGAAGAGGAGACCGAGGTCAAGGTAGAGATCAACCCGAATACGGAGTGAGTCGGCCCGCCGACTTTTAAACTCGCAAGGGCGCTGAGAAGTCGCCGGAGGTCGCAGAGAAAAACTTTGCGCCTCCCGGCGACTTCTCAGCGCCCTTTGCGGTAAAATCACCGCGCAAGGTTCAAGCACTCCCCTGCGCCACACATATGCTTCAGTGCCCGAAATGTCTGCGGCAGTTCGACGCGGGCGAGACCGTCTGCCCCGACGACGGGACGCCGCTCGGCGCCGACGTGACCGTGGCCGACGCGCGCCCGCAGCCGACGGACTCGCTGCCGGACTCGCTGCTCGGGCTCGTCCTCGACGACAAGTACCGCCTCGACGAGCGTCTGGGCGAGGGCGGCATGGGCACCGTCTACCGCGCGACGCATCTCTTGATAGAGCGCCCCGTGGCAGTGAAGGTTTTAAGCCCGCGGCTTGTCTCGGACGAAGCGGCCAAGGAACGCTTCAGGCGCGAGGCACGCGCCGCTGGCCGTTTGCAACACACGAACGCCGTCGCCGTCACGGACTTCGGCGAGACGCGCGAGGGGCTCGTCTATCTCGTGATGGAGTTGTTGGAGGGCAAGCCGTTGCGCGAGGTGCTCGCGCACGACGCGCCGCTCGACCCGGCGCGCGCCGTCTCCTTGATGCTGCAAATCGCGGCGGCGGTTGAGGCCGCGCACGACGCCGGTATCCTCCATCGCGACCTCAAGCCCGGCAACATCTTTCTCGTCCAACGTCCCGACTCGCCCTACATCGTCAAGGTGCTCGACTTCGGCATCGCCAAGATCGCGGACGCGGGCGGCGAGTTCAGCCTTCACGACACGCTGACGGGCACGGGCGTCATGATCGGCACGCCGCGCTATATGTCGCCCGAGCAGTGCGACGGCGCGCAGCTCACGCCCGCGTCGGACGTGTATTCTCTGGGCGTCATCCTCTACGAGATGTTGACGGGGCAGACGCCGTTCACGGGCGTCTCGCCGCTCGCGCTCGCGCTCAAGCACTCTTCGGAGAGCCCACGGCCGCTGCGCGAGCTGGTGGCGAACATCCCGCCCGCGCTCGAAGCGGTCGTGCTGCACGCGTTGGAGAAGGGGGCCGAGACACGTCCCGCGGACGCGGGCGAGTTCCGGCGCGAGCTGTTCGCAGTGGCCGAGCGGCTCGGGCTCGAACACTCGGCCGGCTTCAGCGCGCCGACCATCGAGACGCTGCGCGACGCGGGCACCGAGACGCCCTCGGGGCGACTCGTCATCGACATCGAGCGACTGCGCCGGAGCCGCGCCGCCGCGCAGACTTCAGAGCTTGGCCTGCCCACCGCTGAAGCCGAAACGCCCGACACCTTCGGCAGACCTCTGGGCTCGCGCAACGCGCAAGACGCGCCGGTCGATACGGGCTCGAACGCGAGTGGCTCGTCTTCGTCTATCCCTGCGCCGCTTCTATCGTCCACTCCCGCCGCGAAGAATGTTGAGAGTGTGCCTGTCGGGCTCGCGCCCGAGGGCGCGGCGCGTTCGAAGCCCGCGCGTGATTGGAAGGAGTGGATAACGCAGCCGCTGGCTTTCGTCGTCATCATCTCGGCCGCGCTGCTGCTCGTCTTCGGCGCGGTGCTGCTGCGCCGAACGCCCGCGCGCCGCGCCGCGCTCGCGGACGTTCAAGGGACGAGGGGCGGCGACGAGTCGGAGGACGCGCTCGGCCGCACGCTCTCTTCGTCAGACGCTTCGCCCATCGGCACACGCGTCGAGCAGCCGCGCACCGCGGCCGACTTCTACGAGAACGGCACGTACTATCTCTCCATCCGCAGCTACGACGCGGCCGTGCGCGACCTGCGGCAGGCCGTCGCGCTTCAGTCGGACTTTCCCTCGGCGCACAACCGGCTCGGCGTCGCGCTGATGCGCAAGGGGCAGTTCCGCGAGGCCATCACGGAATTTCAGACGGCCGTCAGCCAGCGCGAAGGGAAGTACCCGACCGCGCTCTACAATCTCGGCTTCGTCCTGCAACAGCAGCGCGAGAACGAGAAGGCGGTTGAAGCATATCGCGCCGCCATCGACTCGAACGGCGGCGACTACCCGGACGCTTACTATCAGATCGGCAGCGTCCTGCTTGAGACGCCGGGGCGCGCGGCCGACGCGGCCGACGCCTTTCGCAAGGCCATCGAGCAGAACAAGGGGCGCGACCCGGAGGCGCAGTACCGGCTCGGCTTCGCGCTCGTGCAGCAGAAAGATTTCAACGGTGCGGAGGCGGCCTTTCGCGAGGCGGTCAATCAGCGCGGCGGCGACTTCGCCTTCGCGCATTACAACCTCGGCCTCCTCTATCAGCAGACTAATAGAATTGATGAGGCCATCAAAGAGTTCGAGACTTATCTTGAACAGGCGCCGCGCGACGAGAACCGTTACCGCGCCGAGAACACTTTGCGCGACCTGCGCCGCCGGGCCGCACGCGAGAAGGACGGCAAACGTTGAGTGAGAATCTGAGTCGAACCGAGATCGAGCCCTTCGAGGTCGGCAGCGCAACGTTCGGCGACGGGCGCTTGACGCTCATCGCAGGCCCCTGCGTGGTCGAGTCGCGCGCGCACGTCCTCTACATAGCGCGCGAGTGCAAACAGCGCGCGAGCGACGCGGGGCTCGACTACGTCTTCAAGGCTTCGTACGACAAGGCCAACCGCTCCTCCGGTTCATCTTACAGAGGGCCGGGGATGCGCGAAGGGCTCGAAGCTCTGCGCGCGGTCAAAGAGGAGACCGGCCTGCCGGTCTTGACGGACATACACGACATCTCTCAAGTTGAAGAGGCGGCGCGCGTCGCCGACATTTTGCAGATACCCGCCTTCCTCTGCCGGCAGACCGACCTCATCGTCGCGGCGTGCGAGACGGGGCGCGCCGTCAACGTCAAGAAGGGTCAGTTTCTCGCCCCACAAGACGCGCGCAACATCGTCGATAAGGCGCGCGCGACCGGGTGTAAGAGACTACTGCTCACCGAGCGCGGCTACACGTTCGGTTACAACAATCTCGTCGTTGACATGCGCTCGTTCCCCATCATGCGCTCTTTCGGCGCGCCGGTCGTCTTCGACGTGACGCACAGCCTGCAACTGCCCGGGGGCTTGGGGAGTGCAACGGGCGGCCAGTCCGAATACATCGAACCGCTCGCGCGTGCAGGGGTCGCCTGCGGCGTGGACGCCGTCTTCATGGAGGTGCACGAAGCGCCTGAGCGCGCACTCTCCGACGGCCCCAACGCGCTGCCGCTCGCGCGCATGGCCGCGCTGCTCAAGACCCTGCGTGACCTGCACGAACTCGTCCGACGCGCCACATCAACCGAAGTCTCAGAAGGCGCGGCCACTGGACTGTGACTCGACTATGACTCGACTATGACAAAGACGCTGACCGGCTTCATTCTTATCATCGCTGCCTTCACGATAACTTTCACCGTGCGCGCGCAGCAGCCTTCGGGGGCGCTGCCCGCGTGGCAGGTCACGTC
>JBJMGQ010000135.1:0-8187 GCA_045807845.1 Pyrinomonadaceae bacterium
CACGCACCCAGCCGCTCGCCCGAGGCGAGCGGCACGAGGTACTTGCGCTTCTGCTCCTCTGTGCCGAAGAGGTAGAGATGGTTCGAGCAGAGCGAGTTGTGCGCCGCCACAGAGATGCCGACCGAGCCGTCAACGCGCGACAGCTCCTCGATGATGGCGACGTACTCGACGTAGCCCATCCCCGCCCCGCCGTACTCTTCGGGGAAGATGACGCCCATGAAGCCCTGCGCGGCCAGCTTCGGCATAAGCTCCGAGGGGAAGTGCTGCGACTCGTCCCACTCGCGCACGTGCGGCGCAATCTCGCCCTCCGCGAACTCGCGCACGCTCATCTTCACCTGAAGCTGTTCTTCGTTAAGCTCGAAATCCATTACGACCCCTTAAAGGAATGATGAAGGATGAACGCTGAACGATGAACTAAAGACTTCTGTCTTACAGTTCATCGTTCAGCGTTCATCCTTCATCATTCTATCTCACCCGCGGCGCCCACCGTGACCGCTGCCGCGCTTCTTCGAGGCAGGCCGCGACGGCTTGTGTCCGCGAGCATCGACGGCGGGACGAGCGGCTGGCTGGCCGGTACTCCGGGCCTTTTTCGCGCCGCCCTTCGCGGCCGGCGCGCTCTTGAGGCGTTTGACCTCGGCGGGCGTGAGATGGCGCCATTGGCCGATGAGGATGCCTTCGGCTTTGACGTGGCCGATGCGGACGCGGCGCAGCTTGATGACGGAGTGCCCGATGGAATCGAACATGCGGCGAATCTGCTGGTTGCGCCCCTCGCGCAACTTCACCT
Organism: Pyrinomonadaceae bacterium; assembly: GCA_045807845.1. Lineage (GTDB taxonomy): Bacteria > Acidobacteriota > Blastocatellia > Pyrinomonadales > Pyrinomonadaceae > QHXN01. The sequence continues at coordinate 785 of JBJMGQ010000135.1, forward strand.
CGTACCAAGCGTTCGTCTTCGTCTCGTCGGTCTTCACAATCTCGGCGGGCGCGGTCTTCACGCCGTCGTCGAGACGTATGCCGCGGCGCAGGCGTGCTATCTGCTCCTCGGGCGGCACGCCCTTAACCTTCACCTCGTAGACCTTCTCGACCTTGTTGCGCGCAGACGTAACGTAGTTCGTCAGCTCGCCGTCGTTGGTCAGGATGAGTAAGCCCTCGGTGTTGAAGTCGAGCCGACCGACCGGGTGCAGACGGCCGAGCGACTGCGGCACCAAGTCGGAGACGAGCGGGCGCCGCTCCGGGTCGGCGAGCGCCGACAGGTATCCGCGCGGCTTGTTGAGGAGAACGTAAACCTTCTCCTGCTTCTCAAGCAGCGGGTTGATTAATCTCCCATGCACCTTGATGTGGTCGCGCGCGGGGTCGGCCTTCGTGCCCAGCTCGCGCACGACCTCGCCGTTGACCGTCACCTCGCCGGCCTCGATCAACTCCTCCGCGCCGCGCCGCGACGCGAGCCCGGCGGCGGCAATCAACTTTTGCAGACGTTCTTCCAAGTACTTCTCCCTGACCCTTGTTAAGCGAAGACGACGGCCGCGCCGGTCTCGACGGAGACTTCGCAGGATTTAATTAAAGCAAGACAGGTGTATGACTCGACGCCGTAACGCTCCCACTTCTCTTCGCCCTCGCCCTGACTCTCGACGGCCTGCCAGACCGCGTCATCGTCTAACGAGAGGTCTTCGCGGAGTTCGAGCGCCTGCGCCAGCTCGCGGCATTCGCGCAGGAGCGTGTGCGACGAGCCGAGCATGCCGCCGGCTATTTCGAGCGAGGCGTCGGGGATGATTACGTCCTCAAATTCAACCGGCAGATAGTAGCCTTCGGCGTCGCCGTGGACGATGAGATGCTGGAACGGCATGCCCGTCGCCTCCCCACGCGCAAAGCTCGCGTCGAAGATTTTGTAGTAGTCCGCGAGGACTGGGTCGCTCGCCGCGCCGTCGTCCCCGGGCGGCGGCAGCTCACGCCCGAGCGCGAGGTGCGCCGCGATGCGGCGAAGATAGTGAAGACCGGAATAGCCGATCATGTCACACTCGAACGTGCGCTCGTCCTCCACGTCGAACGGCTCGTGATGCAGGGGCAGCTCGTAGGACTCAAGCACGCCGTTGATGACTTCGACCTGCTGCTCGAAGTACGCCACGTACTCCGGGTCGCTCTCGCGTATTTCCGGCGGCACGCCGACACAGATTGCGAGTCCCAAGGCTCGTCTCCCTCCTCAAGCCTTCAACGCGTTACAGCTCGCCGCCGCCGGCAAGGTCTTCGAAGTCTTCGACGTTCGGCAGCTCGCTCAAGTCCTTGAGGCCGAACTGGAGGAGGAAATCTTTGGACGTGCCGTACATCATCGGGCGGCCGACCGTCTCCTTGCGCCCCTTGGCGATGATGAGTCGCTTGTCGAGGAGCGTCTTGATGGCCGAGGAGGACTGCACGCCGCGAATTTCGAGAATCTCGGGGACGGTGACGGGCTGCTTGTAGGCGATGACGGCGAGCGTCTCCAACGCGGCGAGCGAGAGCTTGGCGCTCGGCTTCGACTTGAGGTAGGCGCGGACGTGCTCGTGGAACTCTGGGCGCGTAGCAAACTGCCAGCCGCCTGCGACCTCGCGCAGCATCAGGCCGCCGCCTCTCTCGTTGAACTCCTTCGCCAAATCTTCGAGCGCGACCTGCACCCAGCCCTTGTCCTCCTTGAGGATGTCCGCAATCGCTTTGACGGGCAGCGGGTCTTCCGAGACGAAGATGAGCGCCTCGCAGACGGAGACCAGCTCGGCCAGCTCGCGCGGCTGCCCGCCGGGGGCGACCTCGTCGTCGGCTGCTTCCGTAGTTTGCGGAGTGGCCGTCTCCGCGCGCATCCGCTCGAACTCCTCGGCGCGGTCTTCGGCTTCGGCGTCGAAGACGACGAACTCGGCCTTCTCGTCGTCCGACGCTTCGTCGTCGGTCACGTCGTCATCATCTTCATCATCATCTTCATCATCATCTTCATCGTCATCGTCTTCTCCAACGTCGAACTCGGCAGAGTCGAAGGAGGTCTCGCCGCTCACGTCGATTTGCGCGAGCGGGTTCGACGGCAAATCGTCCGTCTCGGGCGCGGCGTCGTCGCCGGACAATGCTTCGAGCGCTTCGTCCAACTCCTCGACGGCCTCCTCGCGCGAGACGGCCGCGCCGGTGTCGGCCACGCTCACGGCCTCTGTCTCTGCGTTGTTCTGCTTGCTTCTGCGTTTGCTCATGTCTGAAGTTGAAAACCTCACGCGCCGACGCGCGCGATGATGTCGCCGAAGGTCTGGCGCTGGAAGAGTTTGATCTCGGTCGTGCGGACAAGCTCCAAGACGGAGAGGAACGCGAGCACCAGCTCGCGGCGCGTCTGGGCGCGCTCGAAGAAGTCGCGCATGTTCAGCTCGCCCGAGGAGAAGATCATGTTGCGGAGTCGTTCGAGCATCTCGGCCATCGTGACCTCGTCGCGCTCGATCTCCATCAAGACCTCTTCCTTCTTGCGCGCGAGTATCTGCTGGAAGACGCGCAGCAGGTCGAACGCGCCCGCCGACACTTCGGGGTTCTCCTTGTCGGTCTCAAGCGGCGCGCGCGTGTAGACGGCGTGCTCGACCGTGGCGCGCGACCAGAGCATCTCGGCCGCGGCCTTGTACTTCTGATGTTCGAGCAGGCGCTCGACCAGCTCGCGGCGCGGGTCGTCCGATTGCAGCTCCTCTTCGCTCACCGTCGGGTCACGCGGCAGAAGCATGCGCGACTTGATCTCGATGAGCTGCGCGGCCATGACGAGGAAATCGCTCGCCATCGTGATGTCCATGCCCTGCATCAGGCGCAGGTAGCGCAGGTACTCGTCCGTGATGCGCGCGATGGGGATGTCGTAGATGCTGACCTGCTCCTGCCGTATGAGGTAGAGCAGCAGGTCGAGCGGCCCCGCGAACTCGCCGAGGACGAGCTTGAGGGTGTCACCGTCCTGACCGGCCGAAATCTCGGGCGTCGCGCCCGCGACGTTAATGGACTGGCCGTCGGCCGCGCTCGCGACCGTCCCCTCTTCGGTGGGCTTGGGCGTCTCTGTATGCTCGTTCGACAAGTTCGTTTAAGCCCCCGTGATGCCCATGCGCTCTTTCACCTGTCGCAACGTCTCGGCCGCGATACGGCGCGCCTTATCCGCGCCGTCGCGCAGGATGCGGCTCAACTCCTCGTCGCCGATGGCGCTTACGCGCTCCTGAAAGGGCCGCAGAAACTCGATGGTCGCCTCGGCCAGATCGCCCTTCAACTGCGCGTAGCCTTTGCCGGCAAAGTGCGCCTCGATCTCATCGGGCGTCCGGCCGGTGAGCAGTTGGTAGACCGAGAGCAGGTTCGAGACGGCCGGGCGCGACTCGTCGAAGCGCACGTCGGTGCCGGAGTCGGTGACGGCGCGCTTGAACTTGCGACGGATGGTGTCGGCGTCGTCCATGAGCATGATGCTGCCGTTAACGTTCTCGTCCGACTTCGACATCTTCTTCGCCGGGTCGTCGAGCGCCATGATCTTCGCGCCGACCTTCGGGATGTAGGCGTCGGGCACGCGGAACGTCTCGCCATAGTCGCGGTTGAAACGCTCGGCGATGTCGCGCGTCAGCTCAAGGTGCTGTTGTTGATCCTTACCGACGGGCACGAGGTCGGTCTGGTAGAGCAGGATGTCCGCGGCCATCAGCGCCGGATAGGTCAGAAGCCCCGCGAGCACATTCTCGCGCTGCTTCTTCGCCTTGTCCTTGAACTGCGTCATGCGCTCAAGCTCCGAGATGCGCACGACACAGTTGAGCACCCACGCGAGCTCGGCGTGCTCCTTCACGTCCGACTGAATGAAGATGGTCGAGACGTTCGGGTCAACCCCGGCGGCGAGGTAGATGCGCGCGACCTCGCGCGTCTTGGCCGCGAGCCCCGCGGGGTCTTGCGGGATGGTGATGGCGTGCAGGTCTACGACGCAGAAGAAGCTCTCGTACTCGTGCTGAAGCGCGACCCAGTTGCGCAGCGCGCCGAGGTAGTTCCCGATGTGCAGATTGCCGGTCGGCTGTGCGCCGCTGAAGATTCTTTTTGGCATGACACTTAAACTTGAAGAGACGCGCCGCCGCTACGCCGCGAGTATCGCCATGACCACGTTCCACACCGGGTCGAAGATGAAGTCGAGCACGCCCGTCTTGATGACGATAATCAGGATGATGAAGCTGAACCTCTCCATCAACTCGATGGTCGGCGCCGCGCTCTCGGGCAGGAAGGTGTAGAGCACCTTGCTGCCGTCGAGCGGCGGAATCGGTAGCAGATTGAAGATAGCCAGCCCGAGGTTCATCGAGAGCGCGAAGAAGAGCAGCGTGACGACAGGCTCGCGCACGGCAGCCAGCGCCCCTCCGTCCGTCAGCAGCCCTGTGTATTGCACCACCTTGAAGACCACAAGCGCGATCAGGAAGATGGTCAGGTTGGCGAGGATGCCCGCGATGGAGACCATCACGTTTGCCATGTCCTTGTTGCGCCAGCGCAGAGGGTTGACCGGCGTCGGCTTGCCCCAACCGATGAGCGGGATGCCCGCCAGCGGCCCGCCGACCGCGGCGAAGATGAACGACGCGATGGGAATCAAGAGCGTCCCGATGGGGTCGATGTGCGCGATGGGGTTGAGCGTCACGCGCCCGAGCAGGTACGCCGTGTCGTCGCCGAACTTGCGAGACATCCACGCGTGCGCGGCCTCATGCGCGGAGATAGCCAGCAGCAGGACGACGATGTAGATGATGAGTTGTCCGACGAGTTCAGTTGGCATTAGCTCACACCGGCGAAAAGGCGCTCCTGCGCGAAGTCAGAAAAATTAGCACGCAAGGTGGGGGGAGTCAAAAGCAGTTTGCAGTAGGCAGATGGCAGTGGGCGGTCGCTCCGCGTTCAGGACGTTGAAAGTTAATCCGAGGTTCTCGACAGCGGCGCTTTCAACTGCCTTCTGCCATCTGCCTACTGCCTACTTCACCAGAGTCCCCTTCACCCCGAGCGGAACGTTGTAGACGGCCTCGCCGGTGGCGACGAGCATGTCGCCCGCGGCGTCGAAGCAGAGGCCGACGACGTTCATGCCGGCGACGACCAACTCCGCCTCGCGCCCGTCCGCAGAGATGCGCACGACCCCGCGCCGGCCGCGATAGGAGGCGGCGACGTAGAGGTGGCCCTCTGCGTCGAACGCGAGCCCGTTCGGGCGGCCGAGCCCCTTGAAGAAGACAGACGTGCGGCCGTCGCGGTCGATGCGCTGGACGGACTCGCTGCTCGAAACCGTGGGGCCGGTCACGTACAACTGCTCGTCCGGCCCGAACGCAAGATGATAGGCCGCCACCGACTGTTCGAGCAGCGCCCACACCTCCGACTCGCCCTTGCCGTTGACGCGGTGAATCGTGCCCGTGCGGTCGCCGACGTACATCCGCCCCGCACGGTCGAAGGCCAGCCCCGTCGCGACGCCGAGGTCGCGCGCGAACGGCACGACCTCGTGGAAGGGAGTGACGCGGTAGACCGTCCCGTCCATGCGCGAGGTGACGTACATCTGCCCGAGACTGTCGAAGGCGATGCCGGTCGGGTTCGTAATCTCGCCCGTCACCGCAGTCAGTTCGCCGCCCGGGTCGATGCGAAAGAGCGAGACCGGCATGCGCTGTCCGCGCGAGCCCGAACGCGTGACGTAGACCGAGCCGTCGTCCGGGTCTACGGCCGGATTGGCGACCATGTGCAGGTCGTCGGCGAGCTTGCGTCCGACCACGACGCGCGCCGGGTCTGTGCGTTTGCCGTCACGGCTTTCGAGGACAAGCTCGACCTCGCCGCCGCCTTCGAGCGTCTCGGGCACGATGGCCAACACGCGCCACGGCGCAGCGCCCAACATCTGCCCCGCCGTCCCGTCGAACGTCACGCGGCACTCACGCAAGTTGCTCGTGTCGTACCCCGTGCATTCGACCGACACCTCCCCGCCCGGTATCGCGGCCGACGGCACAACTCGCACGCTCTGTTCGCTCGACATCTCTGCTCCCCGCACACGCCCTGAGTCAAAGCCCGAGCAGCGTAACGCTCGCCGGAACCAATCGCTTCCCGACCTCGACTCGACGACTAACGACTCGAACTGACAAGTTGGCTTCATCATACGACGGCCGCGTTGGGACTGTCTATCAATGGCTCGGAACCGTTTCGCGGTTTCGTGCTTGCTTTCGCGCGGTTTGTGCTATACTCCGCCGCAGTTAAAGGAGACATCTGCTGCGGCCTCAAAATCGCGGCTTGTTTTTTTGTCGTGATGTTTTCCAGGGCCGCGGGCGCTCACTCCGAAGTGTTCGCGCGAGGGTCAAAAACAGAAGTCCTTGGGCAGCGTCCGTTAGTTCCCGCTCGCTTCACTATCTCTCTAACTTGAGCACGACATCAGCGCACCCGCGGAGAAACCGCGCGGTGCTTTTCGTTTTTTTGCGGGCGCACGGGCGCGGCGAGGAGGGGTCATCAGCAACGTACAGGGGAACACGCAGGGGCTGAAGCCCAACCAACTGCGGCGCATCGAAAAACTCTACTCGCGGCGCATCCCGCCGCAACAGGTCGTCACGCCCGAGTTCGCGCGCCAGCTCTCCGAGCTTTCGCACGAGACGCGGCGCCAGATCGGCGCGCTCATCGACCGCAAGGGCTACGTCGAGTCGGTCGTCGTCGGCGACGCACGCCGCATCGAGTGGCCCGACCTCAAGCGCACGCGCGTCGGCGAGGGACGCTTTCGCGGCCTGCGCGCCGTCCACACGCACCTGCGCGGCGAGGAGCTGACGCAGGACGACTTGAACGATTTGGCTTTACTGCGCCTCGACCTGATGGTGGCTGTTGACGTGGACGACCGCACGGGTCTGCCCGGCAAGGTGCACGGCGCACACCTCCTGCCGACCACCGCCGAGCAGGTGAGCGACGACGCCGGAACTGCCGCGCAGGACATCGCCTACACCTTCTTTGAAGCGCCGGCCGCCTCGCAGCTCGACGTGGACTTCATCGAGCTTATCAACTCGCTCGAAGAGGAGATTGCGCGCAACCGCCGCGCCGGCCGCCGTGCGACCGCGCGCGACCGCGCCATCCTCGTCGGCGTCACCACGAGTTCGTTGAGCGAGGCCGAAGAGTCGATGGCTGAGCTACGCGAGCTTGCATCCTCGGCCGGGCTCGTCGTGATGAACGAGACCATCCAGCGGCGGCAGGCCATCGACCCGCGCACCGTGCTCGGCCGCGGCAAGCTTGACGAGTTGATAGTGCGCGCGCTGCGCTTAGGCGCCGACCTCCTCATCTTCGACCGCGAGCTTTCACCGGCGCAGGTGCGCGCCGTCTCCGAAGCGACTGACCTCAAAGTCATCGACCGCGCGCAGCTCATCCTCGACATCTTCG
>JBJMGQ010000136.1:0-11514 GCA_045807845.1 Pyrinomonadaceae bacterium
CTTCCAGCCCGGCTCGGCCGAAGAGATGTACGAGGTCTTCGAGCGCATCGCGTTGGAGCTGCGCCGCCAGTACGCCATCGCCTACCGGCCGTCGGACTTTGCGACCGACGGCCGGTGGCACAGCCTTCGGGTGAAGCTCTCCCCGCCGCCCGGCTCGCCGCGCCTGCACGCGCGCTACCGCGACGGCTACTACGCGCCGGCCGTCCGGCGCCGCTGACCTCTCCCGCCCATCCTGTAACTTCTGACAGTTATTAGGCCGCAGCCGCGGCCTTACGCTCGGGCCGTGAGCCGCACCATGCCGTGCGGCCACGACCGAGGGTAAGGACGGCGGCTGCGACATGCCTTGTCACATCCGAACGCTACAGAAGGTTCTCATCTTTGCCGCGCTCGCGTGGGCGGGCGCGGGCGCGTGTGTGGCCCAGACCCCGTCCGAGGAGTTCCGTGGCGTCCTGCTCAAAGATGCTGCCTTCACCGCTGACGAGTTCGCCGCGCTCGAACGCGGCGAGGCCGTCGTCAAGTCTATCCCGACGACTGACAAGAGTGAGGTGGCCTTCTGCGGCGTCGCGCGTCTGCGCGGCGACCCCGCGACGCTGCTCGCGGCGTTCAAGGAGAGCCTGACGCGCTCGGGCAACCGCGTCATCCACGGCGGCGGCCGTGTCGGCACGCCGCCCGCGCCCGAAGACTTCCAGGCGCTGTCGCTCGATAACGGCGAGGTCGAGGATATGAAGCGGTGCGCGGTGGGCGACTGCAAGGTGAAGCTGTCGGCCGCGATGCTCACGCGGCTGCGGAGTGAGGTGGACTGGGCCGCGCCCGACTACCGCCCCGCGGCCGACCGCCTGTTCAGAACCATGCTCTTCGACTACGTGCGGGACTACCTCGCGCGTGGCGACGCGGCGCTCGTCGAATACGACGACGGTGCCGGCGCCGTGCGCCTGCGCCGGGAGCAGCCCGCGCTGCTCGGCTCCCTGCCCTACCTCAACGAGTCGGCACCGGAGTTCGCCGCCTACCTGCAAGGCTTCCCGCGGGCGGAGCTGCCGGGCGTGGAGAACGCGCTCTACTGGTCGGAGGTGCAGGTCGGCCTTAAGCCCGTCATCCTCCTCACGCACACCGCGACCTACACGCGGCGGCACGACGACGCCCCGCAGCTTCTGGTCGCGACCAGACAGCTCTACGCCACACACTACTTCGACTCTTCGCTGTCGCTGACGCTCCTGACGAGCGTGTCCGGCGGGGAGGGGCGGGCCGCCACCTACCTGCTCTACGCCAACCGCTCGCGCCTGGACGCGCTCGGCGGGCTGTTCGGCGGGGTCAGGCGGCGCGTCATCGAGACGCAGGTGTTGGACGGGCTGCGGGCCGTCCTCCAACAGACAAAACTGAGAACGGAGACCGGCCCCGCGAACGCTCCGGAATCCGACCTCCGAGCCGTTGACGAAGGCGCGCGCGTCTGGTTGTTCGGAAGGGCGCGCTACCTCTTCCTGCCCCTCTTGCTCGTCGCAAGCATCCTCCTGCTCTATCTCCGCAGGGGCGACTTGAAGACCCGCGGCACATGAACTTTAAGGGACTCATCTTGTGCTCGCTGCTACTTGCGCCTGCGCCCTGCCGCGCGCAGGAGGGGAGAGAGTCGGCCGAAGAGGTCTCGCCCGGCGAGGTCGTCCGCGTCGATACAGATCTCGTGCCGGTCGAGGTCACGGTCAGGGACGCCGCCGGGCAGGTCGTGCGCGGGCTGCGGCGCATCGACTTCAGGCTCTTCGAGGACGGGGTCGAGCGCCCGATCAGTTTCTTCAGCGCCGAGACGACCGTGGGCACGCTCTCGTGCCCGCTCGACCTCGTCTTCACGCTCGACGTGTCGGGCAGCATGACGCGCGAAGAGATGTGGATGCTGCGCGAGGCGTCGGCGCTCTTCGCGGAGCGCCTGTCGGGGCCGCGCACGAGGTTCGCGGTCATCTCCTTCGGCATGAACGTCAGGGTACTTCAGCCGCTCACGGGCGACGCGCGGAGAGTCGGCAAGGCGTTCGACTCGGCACTCGGGGATAAGATGGGACTCTCGACGCACGCCTTCGACGGAGTGGACGACGCGGTGCGCATGCTCGCCCGGCAGGGGCGCAAAACGTCGGGCGGCCTCGTCGTCAAACGCGTCGTGGTCGTCATCAGTGACGGCTTCCCCACGGGCGACACGGTCTCGCCGCCCACCGTCATCGAGCGCGCCAACGCCGCCAACGTCACCGTCTACACGGTGACCATGCCCTCGTACAGCTACGGGGCGACCAGCGGGCGCCCCGTCCCGACCATCCTCGACGTGAGCGGTCTGGCCGCGCAGACCGGCGGGGTGAACGTCTACGCCACCGACAGAAACTACGCGGAGGCGCTCAAGGCGGTCTCCACGGAAGTCCTCTCCAGGTACGTTATCGCCTTCTACCCGGACAGGGTGAAGCGGCTGGACGGAAACTTTCATCACCTCAACGTGCAGGCGCCGGGCGGCATGACGGTGAGCCTGAGCCGGGGTGGCTATGCCGGCTCAGGCTCCCGGTAGAACTCGACCAAGACGGGCGGGCGGGCCTGTCAACCCTCCTAAAAAGACCTGTTAGAAGTGACAGTTACCGCGCGAAGCGGCGCGCCGATACACTCGATTCAGAAGTCGGCCGGGGAGGTCTGACGCGATGAACTCAGCCACCAACAGAAGACGATTCGCGACGGCCGTGACTCTCCTCTTGATGGCGCTCGTGCCCTGCGCCCGTGCTCAAAGCACGGACGACGACGGAGAGCGGCGGACTGAATGTAGGCGCGGTTCCGCCTCCGAACGAAGGCGCTGTGAGAACGAGATAGGCGCCCCCGGCAGTCTGGCGACTGTCCTGGACGGGACTGGGCGGCCCGCGCAGCTCTACGGGACTTCGCTCCCGCTGGGGCGAATCGAAGAAGACCTCGACTACCTACGGGACGCCGCCGATTACCTGTCGCATACGGCCTCCCGAGACGGCGTGCTCGACCTCAAGGCCGTCGAGAAGATCGCTTCGGAGGTGAGGAAGCGGGCCGGCCGGCTCCGAAACCTGCTGATCCTGCCGAACCGGCAGAAGGGCGAGGGGCAGCGCGAGAAGAGGGACATCGGGGACACGGAGCATCTGAGAGAGGCGCTCTCGGAACTCTCGGAGCTGGTGGCCGACGCCATGCGCAACCCGGTCTTGAGGGGCTACATGCTTGACCCGGCGATGTCGGCCGAGGCGTGGCGCGATCTGGACGAGATAGTCGAGTTGTGCGACTGCATCAAGACCGGCAGCGTGACGCTCGTCAAGACTCGTCGGTAATCTGGCGGCGCTGTTCACGGCCGCAGGCTGATAAAGAGGAAGAGATGAATCAGACTGCGATCTGCGACCTTCCACCCGCACCGACTTTCTTCCCCGGCGTGGTGGCCGGCGGCGCGCAGGACTCTGACTTCGCGCTGGCGCGGGCGGCCGCGGGCGGGGCCGACGACGCGCTGAGCGAGCTGTACGTCCGCCATCGGCGGCGCGTCTACGCGCTGTGTATGCGGATGACGCGCAACGCCGCGGACGCCGAAGACCTGACGCAGGATGTCTTCGTCCACCTGCTCGGGCAGGTCGGCTCCTTCCGCGGCGACAGCCTGTTCACCACCTGGCTGCACCGCTTCACGATCAACCAGGTGTTGATGTGCCTCCGCCGCGACGCACGGCGCCGGGGGCTCATGCCCGACTACATTCAAGAGCAGGTTTCGCGGGTGCGTACGAGTTACGTCTCGGCGCCACCGCCGGTCGTGGATCGGCTCTCGCTGGAAGCGGCGCTGACCCTGCTGCCCCCGGGCTACCGTTGGGCTTTCGTCCTTCACGACATTGAGGGCTACAGCCACGAGGAGGTCTCGGGCATACTCGGCTGTTCGGCCGGCACCTCGAAGTCACAACTCCACAAGGCGAGGATGAAGCTCAGGCGTCTGCTGCTGAAATCGGCCAGGGCGCGAAGGTGCTAGTAAGCGGAAGCCCTGGAAGACGGGAAGAGCCCGTTTGAAGAATCAGCCTACGTCGGGCGATGACTCTTCAAACAGGCTCTTCTCGGTTCTATGAAGCCGCGTCTCGCGTCGGCGGCACGGTCAGCGCTGGTGCACGCCCATGAGGCGGATGGGCGCGACGCCGTAGCTCTCGATGTCGATCTGGTTGCCTTCCTTCACCTTCACCTTGGCCGCGTAGATATGCAACAGAGTCTGGGGAAGTTCCGCAGCCTAGCGCTTCATTATATTCACCAGCTTCCAGGGATTCTGGTAAAGCTCCATTTCCAGTTCGTTCTTTTTGTTTATCTTGAACCGGGAAGCAGGGCAAAGGGTGCCTGTATTCTTCTTCTTGTCCTTACTGATGATAATTTCCACCACTGACAGCTCGTAATCCGTCGTCCTGGTGTCGGCCCAGACCTCGCCAAAGCGGAGCGGGCGATTGGTCACCATACGCAAAATGCTGGTTCCGTCGGGCTGCCGAAATAACTTGGCATAAGCGACATCATAGCCCAGCGTCCCGGTGACCGACATTCGCCCTTTACTCTTCATCTTGTCCAAGGCATTGACCAGTCCCTCGTTGCCCTTCTGCTGAAAAGCCCCGAGCAGCCCGGCTCGTTCCTCGTCAGTCGTTAACTCCTTAATGATGAGGTTGACGCTGACGACCCGTCCCATTTGGGTTGAAGTTCCCATCGCTGTCGCCTGGATAGTAATTGACTTGGGTAGTTTCTGAGCAGAACTCGTCGTATTTGTCAGAAGGATCAAGCTCATCGCGCCGACAATGGCTAGACTGAAATTCGTTAACCTTCGCATGTAGTTCTTCTCCTTTTCATGCGCTACGGACTTCTGAAGAGCATGAACGTGACCCGGGCACAGTCTCTCTCTGGCGGTACGTCCGCTATTTCTTCGGCGGCGGCGGGTAGTTCTTCATCAGCTTCGCCATCGCCTTGTCCAGGTTCTTCTGGCGCTTCTCCGGCTTCTTCTCGTTCTTCAAAGTCTTGGTGGCCTCGCCGCGCCAGACCTGCTTCTTCGTGGCCACGTCGTAGAGGTCTACGTTGAGCGAGCCGACGTGTATGGTCTCGCTCGTGACGGTCGTCGTCTGCATGCCGCCCATGCCGCCGTAGCCGCCGTAGCCCCCCCAGCCGCCCCAGCCGCCGTAGCCCCAGCCGCCGCCCCCGGAGCTGTAGGCGTTCCACTGCTTCTCCTGGTTGACCGCGGCCTGGTAGACGACGTAGAGGTCGGGGTTATCGCTCTCGACCCGGCGCAGCCCCTTCAGCGCGAGTTGCCCGTCGATGGACTGCTTGATCTGCGCGTCCACGAGCTGGTTGGGGTATTGAACGTTCGGCACCTGCACCCACTTGTAGGTCTGGTACTTCGAGAAATCAGTACCGGGCAGAAAGTTGTAGCGGACATCCTGCGCCGCCGCGTGCGCGCCGCACAGCAGGAGCGCGCAGCCCGCCACCACGACCCGAAACAACCGGCCGAGCTTTTCTATCTTCATCACCGCCTCCTCTGGGTTTCCTGATTGCACGGATAAAGTCTATCGGCGCGCGCGATGCGGGATAACTGTCACTTTTGACAGGCGACGGCCCGCGCCCGCGCCGCATAGGATTCGGCCGCGCCCGCCCCCAGCGCGGGCCGACTTCGGAGGTGTCTCATGAAGCCGCAATCCGGCACGGGCGCGCCCGACAGAGGGCGTCGCGATTTTCTGAGGACGACGATTCTGGCCGGGGGCGCCGCGGCGTTGAGTTCGGTCGTGCGCCCCGGGGCCGCGCTCGCCTCCGGGCAGGCGGATGTCCTGTTGCTCACCTGCATGGACTACCGCCTGATTGACGCCACGAACCGCTACATGGCGGAGCGCGGTCTGAGGCATAAGTATGATCACGTCGTGTTGGCCGGGGCTTCGCTCGGAGCGGTGACGGAGAGATACCCTGAGTGGAATAAGACCTTCTGGGATCACCTCACGCTCGCGTTAGAGCTGCACAAGATTCACGAGGTGATGATCCTCGACCACCGGGACTGCGGCGCGTACAGGTCGATCCTCGGGGAGGATTTCTCCAAAGACCCGGGGAGGGAGACCGAGGCGCATACTGTCCAGATGAAGAGGCTGGAGGGGCTGATTAAGGAGAAGCACCGGGAGCTGAAGGTCGAGCTGCTGCTGATGAGCCTGGCCGGGAAGGTGGAGCACATCCAGGTCGCTCGCGCGGGGGCGCGCCCGGGAGGCGTTTGAATGCTGACGAATCAGTTCCGTCTCGGGCAGTTGCGCTTAATCGTCCTCGTTCTCGTGACGGTCGCGGCCAGCGCGGCACACGCACAGGCCAAGAGCAAGGACGACGTGGTCGTCCTCAAGAACGGCGACCGGCTGACGGGGGAGATCAGGAAGCTCCAGCGCGGGGAGCTCGTCTTCAAGGCGAGCTACATGGCCGACGCCGTGCGGCTCGACTGGTCGAAGGTCGCCCGGCTGGAGAGCAGAGACAGGTACTTAATCATCCTCACCAACGGGCAGCTCTTCACGGGTCGGCTCCGGCTGGCGCCGTCGTCCGCGACCGCCGACAACTTCCTCGTCAGCGCGGAGCAGAACGCGGTCAAAGCGGAACAGATGGACGTGCTGAGGATCACGCCAGTCGAAGCGGGGTTCTTCAAGCAGTTGGAAGGGACGATGGATTTCGGCTTCAGCTTCACCAGCGGGAACGACCAGTACCAGACGGAGTTCTCCTCGTCCGTGACCTACCGCCGCGGCGCACACTCCCTGACCGGCCGGCTGGACTCGACCTTCAGCGGCCAGACCGAGGGGAGCAGCACCGCCCGCAACCAGTTCACGCTCGACTACCGGAGGCAGCTCTCGCCGAAGTGGTACGCGGGCGGGATATTCGACCTGCTGCGCAGCGACCAGCAGAGCCTCGACCTGCGCGCCACCGCCGCCGGCCTGCTCGGCCGCAACCTGCGCCAGACCGAGCGCACACGGCTCTCCGTCTTCGGCGGGCTGGCCGGCACGCGCGACAGGTATTCGCCCGACGTGGGCAAGCCCAAGTCGCTTAACGCCGACGGTCTGGCGGGCTTCGACTTCAACACCTTCCGTTTCACGACCACCGACATCAGCTCGCGCCTCCTGCTCTACCCGAGCCTCACGACGCCGGGCCGCACGAGGGTGCAGTTCAACACCGACCTGCGCATCAAGCTGGTCAAAGACCTCTACTGGGGCTTTCACCTCTACGAGAACTACGACAGCAAGCCGCCGGTCAGGGCGGAGAAGAACGAGCTGGGGGCCAGCACCTCTCTCGGCTGGAAGTTCTGAACGTGCGCCGCCCTGTCACTTTTGACAGGCATCGACGCCGCCCGCCCGCCGCTATATTGGCTGCCGGAGTCGCAAGGGCCGAAAGGGTTGTCCATCATGTTTCAAGGTAAACTCCCGCTGAAGAGTTGCGCCGCGTTCTTTCTGCTGGCGGCGCTCGCGCTGGCAAACGTGGCCGCCTCCTCCCCCGCCCAGAAGCGGCAGAAGTCGCCGCCCAAGTACGTCCTGCCCGAAGACACGGTCATCCGTCTGAGGCTGAACGAAAAGATGAGTTCGAAGGACGCGAAGGTCGGCGACCCCTTCACCTCGACCGTGGTCACGCCGGTCTACGCGCGAGGCGTCGAGGTGATTCCCGCAGGCAGCACCGTCACGGGCGGCGTCACGCACGTCGCGCGCGCGGGCCGCAAGAGTCAGGCGGGGAGCATTAACGTGACCTTCAAGTCCGTCGAATTGCCGAACGGCGCGCATCACCCCATCAACGCCTCGCTCGCCGCTTCGGACAGCACGGACAACGAAGGAGAGGTGAAAGGCAAGTCCTCGAAGAAGCGCAACGCCAAGTTCATCGGCCGCGGCATGGTCGTCGGCGGAATCTTCAACGGCGCGACGGGCGTGGTCACCGGCGCGGTCACCGGAGCCGCCCGCGGCCTGATCAAGAAGGGCGAGGAGGCCGAGGTCAGCCCCGGCACCGAGTTCGACATCATCCTGAATCACGGCGTCGCGCTGAGGGCCTACCGCTAAGGGCTCACTCCGCGGGGATGTGATAGAGGCTGAGGACGGCCGTGGCGTCGTCCTCGGCGCCGGCCGCCAGTGCCAGCCCGACCAGTGCGCGGGAGGCGTGCGCGGCGGGCAGTTGTTTTCCCAAGGTGTCCGCAATCGCCTCCTCCGTGACCGCCTCCGTCAACCCGTCGCTACAGAGCAGAAGCTGGTCGCCGTCCGCGAGCTTCACGTAACGGAGCTCGACCTCCGTGCCATCGCCCGCGGTGGTGATCGAGCCGGTCAGCATGCGCCGCGCGAAATGTCTGGGCGCGTCTTCGGGCCGGATCACGCCGGCCTTCACCAGCGTCTGTGCGACCGTCTGGTCGCGGGTCAGGCATAGCAGGTGGCCGCGGCGTAAGATGTAAGCGCGCGAGGCGCCGACGTGCGCGATGACCAGGTCGGCCCCGAGGCTCACGGCCAGCGTCATCGTCGTCCCCATGCCGGCGAGGTGCGGCTCCGACCCGGCGAGTTCCTTAAAGGCGCCCGGAAGTTGGCCGAATCGCTCCTCCATCCGCCGGAGCACTTCCGAGATTCCCGTCAAGTCCGGGCGCATGTTCCAGTCGGGCGTCTGAAGCATCAGGTCAACGAGCGCCAGAATAGCCGTCCGGCTGGCCACGTCCCCGTGAGGCATTCCGCCCATGCCGTCCGCGACGAACATTGCGTAGCCCCTCTCGCGGTACCCCTCCGGCGCCAGACCGGCGGGCAGGTTCGTCAGGACGGTGTGCAGTGCGCGTTGGAAGCTTAAGACCAGATAGGAGTCTTCGTTAAAGGGCCTGGAACTCCCCTTGTGCGAGGCGGCCCCGAGGTCTACTTTTGTGCGCGACGACATGGACGCCCGGGGTGTCACCGCCTCACCCTGTGCCGACAACTGAGCCCCGGCGGCTGTTTCATCGACCGGCTTCATGGAACTTCCCCCCCACTCTTAAGCTTAACGGCCGGGGGAGTCGCTCCCCCGACTCCCCCGGCCGCCTCTCCCGACCCCTTCCCTTCCTCCCGCCGACCGACGCCGATCCTACTGTCACGTCCGGCACATTTGTACTGTCATTATTGACAGTATCAGCGGCACCCCTCCGTCACTAGAATCGGCCGCAGGTGACGCAGGTCGGGTCATGTTCGAAGAAAGACCGATGCGTTACCCGGAAGCACGCCGGAGAGCCGACGGCCCCGGCTTCAATCACAAGCAGTTACAGAGGAGCAAACCCATGACAGGCAACAGGCACTTACTTCGGAGGCTGGCGGCGCTCGCGTTCGTCCTCTTCTTGGCGAGCGCGGCACAGGTCTTCGGCCAGGAGCAGGAGATGCGCCGCATCCCGAACGGCGAGCAGATGAAAAAATTCAGGGGCGTCGTCGTCAAGCGCGACTCCGACTGGTTCACCATGAGCGACACGACGGGCGGCCCGTCAACGGTCGTGCTCATGAACTCTTCGACCGAGGTCAAGAGCCACAAGAAGGGAGCCTTCCGCGGCTCGAAGCAGTACGAGGCGAGCTACATCCTGCGCGGCCTCCGGCTGGAGGTCGACGGCGCGGGCAACGCCGAAGGACAACTGGTCGCCGACAAGATACGCTTCGACGAGCAGGACTTGAGAACCGCGCAGGCGCTCAGGACGACGCTCGATCCGGTCGAGGCCGAGATGAGGGACAAACTGAAGCAGCAGCAGGCCGAGCAGGAGCGGCTCGCCGGGCAGTTGGTGGAGACCAATGCCATCGTCGAGGCCAACAGGGCGGAAGCCAAGGCGGACGCCGCGAAGGCTCAGGCCGCCGCCGCAGAGGCTCAGCGCACCGCCGACTACGCTAACAACCGCATCAACGGGCTTGGCGACTTCGACCCCATCAAGACCATCACCGTCACCTTCAAGACGGGCAGCGCCGCCCTGACACCGGCGGCCAAGCAGTCCATAGACGAGGCCGCCGCATGGGTCAAGACGCAGAACACGAAGGGCTGGGTCATGGCGGTCGTCGGCCACGCGGACACGACCGGCAACTCCGCCCGCAACCGCGACCTCAGCGATAGGCGCGCGCAGGCCGTCATCTACTACATCGTGACCAAGTACAGAACGCCGATGCACCGGTTCGTACAGCCCTTCGGTTACGGCGAGGAGAACGCGACGGCGGATAACACGACTGCCGCGGGCCGCGCGAAGAACCGCCGGGTCGAGATCAGGCTGATGGTCAACAAGGGCATCGCCGGCACGACATCCACCGGTCAATAACCGGCGCCGGCCCCGAGCGGCAAAGTTAAAGGAGGTGCGGAGTGCGAACGCCGCCTCTGGTCGTACTGCTGTTAGTGAGCCTACTCTGGGGTTTGCAATCGCGCGGCACAGGCGCGGGGCGGAAGGAGGCCGGGGCAGACGCGGCCCCGGCCTCCGACGGCCCGATCAAGGTGACGATTGCGACCGGGGGCGGCCTGTTCGGGCTCGTGAAGGATAAATTCAAAGTCGGCGAAGAGATTCCCGTGGTGATTTCGATGACCAACACGGGGGACGAGCCGGTGAAGTACTGCATTTCGACCACCGTCATCCAGAACCGCCCGCAGCTCGAAAGAGACGGACAGACGCTCCCCTACCTCACCAACCTGCCCCAGCAGGTTGACAACCAGACCGCCGTCGAGAGGTGTGAGAACAGCGCGCTCAGACGGTTCTACGAGTTGCAGCCCAAGCAGCAGAAGATGGTCGATTGGATCACACTCGGCCAGAGGGGCGTCCTCTGGTACGAGTCGCTCCCGCCCGGGCACTACGAGCTGATCCTGATGCGCCGGGTGGAGTGCTGCCAGGGGCCACTCTTGAAATCCAACAAAGTGGCCTTCGATGTCGTGCCGTAGTCACCGCTGGAGGGGGCCGACAATGTCCGGACGCGTCTCACTGAGACTGAAGGCGACGCGACAGAGCCTTGACTAGAGCGCGTACCGAAGGACTGGCCCTCTTGCCCAAAGCGCCCGGGGCACGTGCGGCATCGGCCGCGACCATCGAATCCTCGTCTCTCAGCGCCCGTCTCAACGCCGGCTGAATCAATTCCTTAGTCTTGCCGGAATTGTCAAAGATGGGGCGGACGCGGCAGCCGACGTGAGACGGGTGCCCGGATTGTCCCCATCGTCACCGCCTCTCCGACGCCCGTCAAGGGACGCCTCACCGGCGTCAGTATGGTTCAGAGTTGAAGTAATCAAACCTGTCATTTCTGACAGTTACTAACCGTCAAACTAGGCGCGAACATCGGCTTGCACGAGGGTCACCAATGTCGCAAAGACCGCCGCGTGAGCCAGCGCGTTCATAGCCATTCGGTTCTTTGACCGAGAGCAACAGCAATAAAGAGGAGCACACTCATGAGAAACAACAGGTACAGACTTCTGAGACTGGCGGCGCTCGCCTTCGTCCTCGTGCTGGTCGGCGCGGCGCTGGTCTTCGGCCAGGACACACCGGAGACGAACCGGATTCCGAACGGCCAGACGTTGAAGAAATTCAGGGGCGTCGTCCTCAAGCGCGAC
>JBJMGQ010000137.1:0-22021 GCA_045807845.1 Pyrinomonadaceae bacterium
CCAGAGTTTTATACTTTGCCTAATGATTTTATTCGCGAGCATCATTATAAGGTTCCATCAGGATTCGACAGGGTTCTCACACATAAGCTCAATCTTGAGGCTTTCAAAGATGAACAGGGTTTTGAGTTGATTGCCAAAGAATTAGGCATCGAGTATCCAAGTCGAACGACCTCTTAGTCATTAGCACTGATTGTCCAGCGCGTGCCTTTCACCGGCGCTGTCATCCAGCTAACGAACCGGTCTGCACTACTTCCTAGCTTCAAATATTTTCAAACCAAGTCCGAACCTATTCGGCGGGAGCGCGGTCATAATAGTCGGACGCCGACAACAGCGGCGGTGAACGTTATGAAACTAAAGACGATCTATCTTGTCCTGTGCGTGCTCGGGGTGACGCTGCCGTACTGGCAGATTGCGCCGTGGCTCGTGGAGCACGGCCTCGACCTGCCGCTCTTCTTCCGACAGCTCTTCGAGAACCGCGTCGGGGCCTTCTTCGGGATGGACGTGATTGTCTCGGCCGCGGCGCTGCTGGTCTTCGCGTGGAGTGAAGGAAGGCGGACGGGCTTGCGCGCGTTGTGGCCGGTGGCGCTGGCCGTCGCGGCGGTGGGCGTCTCGCTCGGGCTGCCGCTCCTCCTCTACCTGCGCGAGCGCCGTTTGGAGCGGGGCGTGTAGGCGCATGCGAAAGGCTATCGAATTGCTGGACAAGTGAGGGTCGGAACTGCTCCGGCCGGCACAAAAAAATACAGTCGAAACTGCCGCCGGAGGGCGCTTAGGTGTTGCAACTGCGTACCGTTCTGGTGCATCATAGGTGGCGTCATTCCTTCTCTCGCGCATCGACGGTGATGCGCCCCGCGCCTCGTGACTGGCGGCGGCGTTCTGGATGGGTTCGAGAGCAGGCAGTTGTTAACAGTATCGGAAGCCGCTCAAACGTTGAGCACCCCAGACGCGAGCCTTCGTTGCCACCGTCCCGCCGAAGTAAACTTCAATGGGAAGCTTCTCTTAGACACTCCTTTTGAGGGAGAGGTACATCTGAATGTCCATTAAACTTTACGTAGGCAACCTTTCGTTCCAGACTTCGAGCGAAGACCTCCGCGACCTGTTCTCACAGGCGGGCACCGTGGAGTCGGCCTCGGTCGTCGAGGATCGTGACACGGGCCGCTCGCGCGGCTTCGGCTTCGTCGAGATGGGTTCGCGCGAAGAGGGCGAGGCGGCTATTGCCCAGTTCAACGGCAAGGAGTTCGGCGGCCGTAACCTGACCGTCAACGAAGCTCGTCCCCGCGAGGATCGCGGCGGCGGCGGTCGTGGCGGCGGTGGCGGCTTTGGCGGCGGCGGCGGTGGCAACCGCGAGCCCCGCTGGTAAAAGCCGGGACACAAGCCGGCGACTCACATGGGAAGCGCCTCCGGCACAAGCAACCGCCGGAGGCGCTTTCGCAATTTTCAAGAGACCGCCCACAACAGAGGGGCGGCGTTAGAAGGAACTGAATGAACTTTTCTGAACTCGGACTCCAGCCCGCATACTTGCGCCGCTGCGAGTCCCTCGGCTACACAGAGCCGACTCCGATTCAAGAGCGCGCGATTCCCGTCGTGCTGACCGGCACCGACCTCATCGGTTGCGCCGAGACCGGCACGGGTAAGACCGCGGCCTTCCTGCTCCCCACCATGCAGAGGATGAGCGAGTCGCCCCGCCCGGGCGTCCGCGTGCTCGTACTCGCGCCGACGCGCGAGCTTGTCACACAGATCCACGAGAGCTACAAAGAGCTCGCCCCGAAGGGCAGCCCTCGTTGTGCGGTCGTCATCGGCGGTGCGTCGATGTCAAAACAGATGGACGCTCTGCGCCGCGGCGCGGGCGTGGTCGTCGCCACCCCGGGACGCCTGCTCGACCACGTTGAGCGCCGCACCCTCGACCTCTCTTTCGTCGAGGTGCTCGTGCTCGACGAGGCCGACCGCATGCTCGACATGGGCTTCCTGCCGGCCATCCGCCGGATTCTCGCCGAGCTTCCCACGAAGCGGCAGACGCTCCTCTTCTCGGCGACGATGTCGTCGGATATCGAGTCGCTCGCGCGCTCGACGATGAAGGAGCCGAAGCTCATCGAGGTAAGCGTGCGCGGGCGCGCCGCCGTCAACGTCGAGCAGATGGCCTATCCGGTCGCGCTGGAGTCGAAGACGGCGCTGCTGCTCGATCTGCTTGAGCAGGAGCGCGACAACTTCGAGCGCGTGCTCGTCTTCACGCGCACGCGGCGCGGGGCCGAGCGCCTCTCGCACATCCTGCTCGCGCGCGACCACAAGGTGAACCGCATCCACGCCGACCGCACGCAGCCCCAGCGCGAAGCCGCCCTGCGCGGCTTCAAGGACGGGCAGACGCGCGTGCTCGTGGCGACCGACATCGCGGCGCGCGGCATCGACGTGGACTCGATCTCGCACGTCATCAACTACGACGTGCCGACCGCGCCCGAAGATTACGTCCACCGCATCGGCCGCACGGGTCGCGCCGGGAAGACGGGCCGCGCGATTACTTTGGTGACGCCCGTTGACGAATTGTCGATGCGCGCCATCGAGCGTTTGACCGGGCAGTCGGTCGAGCGCGTGGTGCTGCCGTCCTTCGGCGGCGCGCCTGCCGTCACGCAGCGCACGGCGGCTGTCAAACCCTTCCGCGCGATGCGCGGCTCGGGCAGCAGCACGCGCCGCAGTTTCCGCCCGCGGCGCGCGGGCCGCTAAACACACTCAACAACCGCAACGGCCGCGCGGTCTTCCCTGACTCGCGCGGCCACGCCCCAAACCAGAGACACTTTAAGGAGACTAACGCTTGGCTAAAGAAGACCTAGTTCCGGCATCCGGCGTGGTGGTTGATAAGCAGCCCAACGCCTTCTTCATGGTTCAGATTGATAACAGCGAACACGTCGTGCTCGCGCAGATTTCCGGGAAGATGCGCAAGAACCGCATCCGCATCCTCGTCGGCGACCGTGTCAGCGTCGAGCTTTCACCCTACGACCTCACGCGCGGCCGCATCACCTACAGATACAAGTAAGCCCCGCGCGCTCCTGAAAATGTGTGTGGCGGCGCCGTAAGCGTCGCCACCATTGGGAGCCTCACCATCAGCCCGCGCCGTCGCGGAGCCGCGCCCGCGCCTCCGCACTCCTCTCTTCCAACAACACATCCAAACTTTGCCACGGAAACGTTGCGGGCGGTGTTCTATGCGTAGAGCGAAACGTTCGGCGTCTCTTCGCTCGTACATTTCCAAACCGATAGAGGTTAATACGCATGTTGAGATGTTCCGCCCCCTCGCTCCGTGTGTTGCTCTGCCTCCTTCTCTTGACCGGCTCGACTTTCGCGCAGAGCACGACGGGCAGTGTAGTCAGCCAGACAGAAGCCGAGAAGTGGCGCGAGGACTTGCACTACATGGCGCGTGAGATGGAGGCGCGCCACAAGAACCTCTTTCACACGACGACGCGCGAGCAGTTCGAGGGCGCCGTCAAAAAACTTGACGAACGCATCCCCACGCTCGCGCGTCATCAGATAGTCGTCGAGCTGGCGCGCATCGCGGCGACCATCGGCGACGGCCACACCAACGTCGCGCCGACGCGCGACCCGAAGATCGGCTTTCGCACGCTGCCCCTCAAGCTCTACCTCTTCAAGGACGGAATGTTCGTCCGCGCGGCCGAGCGCGGTCATGCGGAGCTGCTCGGCGCGCGCGTCGTGAAAATCGGCGACGCCTCGCCTGAAGAGGCCGTCGCGCGCGCACGCGACATCGTCGGGCGCGACAACGAGATGGACGTTAAATTCTTCGCGCCCCTCCTGCTCGCGATGCCCGAGATGCTCCACGCGCTCGGTCTCTCGGGCAGCCCCGACGCCGCGCGCTTCACCTTCGAGAAGTCGGGGCGGCAGCAGACCGTGACGCTCAAGACAGGCGGCCCGGCCGACCTGCTTCCGCCCGACACAGACCTCAGTTGGCTGTCGAAGGAGGGGTGGGTTGACATGCGCGACGGCGCGCCGACGCCGCTCTGGCTCAAAGACCCGAAGAACAAGTTCTGGTTCGAGCAACTGCCGGGCACGAAGACCGTCTACGTCCAAATCAACGAAGTCAACGACAAGGCCGACGAGTCTCTGGCAGTCTTCTCGAAACGCCTGCTCGCCTTCGTCGAGGCGAACGAGGTCGAGAAGCTCGTGCTCGACCTGCGGCTCAACCGCGGCGGCAACGGCTCTTTGCTGCGCCCGCTCGTGGTCGGGCTCATCAAGTCGAAGGTGAACCGCCCCGGTCACCTGTTCGTGCTCATGGGGCGGAGCACTTGGTCGGCCGCGCAGTTCCTTCTGAACCGCTTGGAGAAGTATACGGACGTGCTCTTCGTCGGCGAGCCTTCGGGCTCGAAGGGCAACGACTACGGCGACTCGCGCCGCATCACGCTCCCGAACAGCCAGCTCACGGTGCGCGTCTCGATCTACTACTGGCAGGAGTGGGAGCCTTGGGACGCGCGGCCGTGGACGGCGCCGCACGTCACGGCCGAGCTTTCGTCGGAAGACTATCGCGCGGGTCTAGACCCGGCGCTGAAGGCCGTCCTCGCCTACGTCCCGCGCAAGCCGCTGGCGCAAGTCTTGGACGAGGCTTTGACCGAGGGCGGCGCCGAGCTGGCGCTCAAGAGGTTCCGCGAGTTCAAGGCCGACTACGTCAACAAGTTCGCCGAGACCGAGGAGCCGCTCCTCGGCGCCGGCCAGCGCATGCTCAACGAGAAGAAGCCCGAGCAGGCACTCCTCCTCTTCAAACTCGCCGCCGAAGAGAATCCCAACTCGCCGCGCGCACACTTCGCCAACGGGTATGCGCACTCGCTCGCCGGCAACAAGGAACAAGCCTTGAAGAGTTTGGAGAAGGCGCTTGAGTTTGACCCCAAGTACTATGAAGCGACCGAGTTGTTACAGCAGTTGAAGCGGCCATAGAAACCAACGGCCGCGGCCACACGCCGAATAGAGAAAGACGCAACGCCCGGGCGACTAGTCCCAGAAGAGGCGGCGGGTGAAGACGTTGGCGAACTTGCGGGCGGGGTCTTGCTGGGCGCAGACCTGCCGGAAGGTGTCGAAGTTGGCGCCGTGGAGCCGCTCCATGTCCTCTTTGTGGAAGAGAGTGCAGAACTTGCCGAGGTGCGGGCGCGCGTCGTAGGGCGTCTGCTTCATATGGATTTGGGCGGCCTCGTAGTACTTCTCGAAGCCGTCGGAGTCGTTGATGACGAGGTCGAGCCACGTGCTGCGGCGTTGGCGCCCCGCACCGATGAAGGAGTTGAAGCGACCGTCGGGCGTGAAGCGTATCTCGAAGATCGCGTAGGGCAGGTTGGAGTCGTACATGCTCTCGTAGAGGTCGATGAACTCGTCGCAGGCCGCCCACGTCTGCTCGTAGGGCACGGTGAACTCAAGCTCCTGATGCATGTGATAGATGGTGCGCGTGTACCCCTCGCTGCTCTCAAGCACGAGGTCGGTGCCGCGCTTGAAGCCGTAGGCGATGTTCGACCACTTCGGCAGCAGACCCGTGTAGGCCATGAAGCCGCCGAACCACGCGGCGAGCAGCGCGTCGCCGGAGATGCTCAGGTACTCGCGCAGCGGCCCGAGGAAGGACTGCGGCTTCGACGTGCGGTTCCAAGTGTTGATCTGGCACTTCCTTGTGAAGGGATAGAGGTAGAAGCTGACGTGGTCGTTCGTCTCGATGAGCTGGTCGAGATTGGCGCGCACGTAGTCTTGCGTTGACATCGCGACCTTCTGCTCGATGTTGTAGCGTTCGACGGCCTGCACCGTCACCTGCGAGATGATGCCGGCCGCGCCGACGCCGCCGATGGCCGCGCGGAAGAGGTCTTCGCCGGGGACGCAGTCGCGGACGTTCCCCTCGGCGTCGATGACGCGCAGGCTGACGACCGTCTCGCTGACGAAGCCCCAGGTGCGCCCCGTCCCGTGCACGTCGGTCGAGAGAATGCCGCCGATTGATTGCGCGTCGTGCGAGGGCTGCGCCACGAAGGCCAACCCTTCGTCGAGCAGGAAGCGGATGACATCGCGCACGCGCGTCCCGCCCTTGACGGCCATCTGCTTCTTCTCGCGGTCAACCCAGACGACGCCGCTGAAGTCGTCGAGCGAGATGAGCGTGTTGTCGGCCACCACCCCATCGTTGAAGGAGTGCGCCGCGCCGTAGAGCCGCAGCTCCGAAGCGTTCCTGACCAGCTCGACGATCTCCTCCTCCGTCTTCGGGCGCACGAAGCGGCGCGGGCGATAGCGGTAGTTGTGATCCCAGTTGTGAAAGATGCCGCCGCGCACGCGCCCTTCGAGCCAGAGGAAACGGCCGAGAGTCAGCGCGTAGAGGATGACGTTAAGGGTCGTGCCGAAAGCAGCACTAAGGTAGCTCCGCAGTTTCATCGCTCTCTCCTTGGAAACGGGTCGAAGAGTAAGGCCGAAGAAAGTCGGTTTAGATTTCGTCTGAGGACGTGGCGCGGCCGAGTCGTTCCAAAGTCCCGGCCGTGCCGGGGCAAACCCCCGGAGGCTCGTGGCGATGTGCGGAGGGATATTACGCCCTTCCGTCGAAAAATGATATAGCCAAATCGGCCGGGCGTGAGGCTTCAGGAAGTATAGATTGCAAAGCTCAGAGGTCGGGTATCTGCCAGTCGATCTGGGGCTGGCCTGCGTCGCGGAGGGCGCGGTTGGTGGCCGAGAAGGGGCGCGTGCCGAAGAAGCCGTGCCGTGCGGAGAGCGGCGAGGGGTGCGCCGCGCGCAGGATGACGTGGCGAGTTTCGTCAATCCTCTCCGCCTTGCTCTGCGCGTCGCGCCCCCAGAGCAGGAAGACCAACGCCTCCTTCTTCGCGTTGACCCGCTCGATGATCGTGTCGGTGAAGGTCTCCCAGCCCTTGCCCCTGTGCGAGCCGATGGCCCCGGCGCGCACGGTCAGCACGGTGTTGAGCATCAGGATGCCCTGCTTCGCCCAGCTCGCAAGGTAGCCGTTGTTCGGGACGTGGAAGCCTTCGATGTCGCTCTGCAACTCTTTGAAGATGTTCCTGAGCGAGCCGGGGACGCGCACCCCCGGCTTCACCGAGAAGCAGAGGCCGTGCGCCTGATTCGGCCCCGGGTAAGGGTCTTGCCCCAGCAGCACCACGCTCACCTTGCTGAACGGCGTCAGCTCCAACGCCTGAAACGTCTCACGCTCCGACGGGTAGACCTCGAACTGCTTCCGCTCCCGCTCGACAAACTCCTCCAACTGACGAAAGTAAGGCTTCTCTACTTCGCCTCCCACCTGCTTGCGCCACGACGCTGGTATCGGCGGCATCATATGATTGCGAACTTCCTTCTTCGCCCGAGTCTCAAGTCGTCTCGTCAGCCCGCGCGGGGACAGACTGCTATGAGTTTTGAGTCTTCGAGCTGTTCTGAATATTGCCCGTTCTTCCCGCGAGGTTTGCGACGACGGCGACCAGCTCCGCCGGCTCGACGGGTTTAGGCAGGTGAATCTGGAAGCCGGAGCGGAGCACGCGCAAGCGGTCTTCGACCCGCGCGTAGGCGGTGAGAGCGGCGGCAGGTGTCTGCCCCCCGCGCTCTGCCGGAAGCGCGCGAATCTTGGTGATTAATGAATAGCCGTCCTCACCCGGCATGCCGAGGTCGCTGATGACGACGCTGGGTCGCACACGCTCAAGGGCTTCCAATGCTTCCGCGACGGACGAGGCGGTCGTCACCTCTGAGCCGCAATGTGCCAGCACCGTTCGAAGCAGCTCGCACGTATCCAGCTCGTCATCGACGACCAGCACCCGCAAGCCTTCAAGCGTCGGCGGGCAATCGAGCGCCGCGATGTTATCGCTGGATGCCGGATGAACATGCTCCAACTCACCCTGCGCGCTCTTCACGGCCATGAAGGGCAAGCTGATGGTGAAGGTCGCCCCCTTGCCTTCCCCCTCGCTCTCGACGCGCGCCGTGCCGCCGTGCAGCTCCGTCAATTGACGCACGATGGAGAGGCCGAGCCCCAGCCCGCCGTGAAATCTCGCGATGGTCGCGTCCGCCTGCCGAAAGCGGTCGAAGACGTAAGGAAGAAAGTCCGCGTTGATGCCGGCGCCCGTATCGCTCACCGTTATCTCTACGTGCGAATCGACGCGCGCCAACTTGATCTGCACCCGCCCGCCTTTCGACGTGAACTTGACGGCGTTGGTCAGGAGGTTCCAGATGATCTGCTGCAAGCGGTCGGCGTCGCCGGAGATGGGGCCGGCGTGCGGGTCGATCATCGACTGAAGTCGAATGCCCTTGGCCTCGGCCGCCGGCTGGACGGCGTCCAGCGCGGCTTCGACGATCTGCGGCAGATCAATCGTCCGCACGTCGAGCCGGAGCTTGCCCGAGATGATGCGCGACACGTCGAGCAGGTCGGCCGTGAGCTGGTTTTGCGACTGCGCGTTGCGATAGATGATCTCGACAGCGCGAGTCGCCGTCTGCTCGTCGAGCTTGCCCGCGCGCAGCATGTTCGACCAACCGATGATGGCCGTCAGAGGCGTGCGTAGCTCATGCGAAATCGTGGCGAGGAACTCGTCCTTGAGACGGTTGGCATCCTCGGCCACTTCGCGCGCGGCCTTCTCGCTGGCGAGGAGCCGCGAGCGCGCTTCGAGCTGGGCTTGCAGCTCGGCCTCGCGCGCCACCCGCTCCGTGACATCATCGACGATGGTCAACGTCCCGATGACGCTCCCCTCATGCGTCAGCGGAGAGATGCGCACGCTCTGCTGCATCTGCGCGTAATCGTGATTGCCCGCTACCGTCGGCATCGCAATCAGATAGCCGTGCAGGCGTTGCGACAGTATCCTGACCTGACCTTCGAGCGCCCACTCGTATTGACGGTCGAGACGGCGCTCGACCAGCTCCGGGTACAGCTCAAGCAGATTGCGCCCGATGACATCGGCCGCGCGCCGCTCAGTGTGCTCTTCCAGCCATTGATTCCAGCCGAGCACGTTCAGCGCGTCGTCCGTCATCAAGACGCCCTGCGCCGTCAGGTCATGCATCCAACGCAGCACGGCCGCATTGAGCAACGTCTCTTTCTTCGGGCGACCCTTTGGCATAGCAGTTCAAGTGAGGCCGGTCAATCCGCGTCAACCAAAGGACGCACGATGATTGACAGCTATCGCCCCTGCCGCTCCTCCCACGCCTCGACCTCTTGAATCAGCCTGTCCAGCGAGGCGACGCTCAAGACCATCACGAGGTAGCCGCTGACGGCGCTGTCGCGGACATGAAAGGCCGTGTAGATGACCAGCGCGTAGTGCAGCTCGTCTTTGTCGGTGATGAGCGAGCTGATCAGCTCGTCGAGCGATTCCAGATGCAGGCGCGGCACGGAGAATGAGACGTGCACGTGCAGCATGTTTCCGAACATCCCCAGACAGGAGTTGAGCAGAATGTTCCCGACCTCCGTCAGAACCTCGCGCGCCGACTCGTCCAAGTACTTCGACGGCACCGGCTCGTCGGTCAGCAGGTCTGCGAGCTGCACCGCCCCGTCATGGTTCAGCAGCAGGAGCGCGTCGCCCGCCACGGGGCCGATGAAGACCTGATGGATCGACGCGACCTCACCCGGCACGAACTTGGCGAGCGACTGCCCCAGCTCAAGCGTCGGGTAGACGGAGACCTCCGGCGGGTTCAACAGGACGCGATGCCCGGTCAACTCCGAGAGCGCGGCCCCCGTGCGCGCGAACGCGATGTTGATGAACTCGGAGAGCGAGTCGTTCTGGCGTTCAGTTAGTCTCAACGCTTGGCCCCCCTTCCGCCAACACGGTATTCACGGCGGAGAGCACCTGCTCCACGACGAACGGCTTGTTGATGAAAGCGCGCGCGCCCGCCGACTCGACCATCGTGCGCGTCGAGCTTTGGATGTCCGCGCTGGCGACGACGACCCGCGCGCCCGCGTCCATCTCGCGCAGCTTCTCCAACACGTCCAGCCCGTACATCCCTTTCATCACAAGGTCGAGCAAGACGAGGTCGGGCTTTTCGAGGAAGTAGAGTTCGAGCGCGGCCATGCCCTCGTCGGCTTCGACGACACTGTGCCCGGCGCCTTCGAGGATGCGCCGCATGGTTCTGCGCGACAGCGCGGAATCGTCAACCACCAATATTTTCGCGCTCATACGACCTCCCGAATCGCCTGCGCCATCCGCCCGAGCGGCACAATCCTGTCGCTCAAGCCCGCCTCAACCACGGTGGATGGCATTCCATATACCACACAAGTCTCTTCGCTCTCGGTGTACACGAGTCCACCCTGCGATTTAATCCACGCCGCGCCCTGCTTGCCGTCCGACCCCATGCCGGTCATCACCACGCCCAGCACCCTCTGCCGGTAGACTTCCGCCGCCGATTGAAACATCACGTCCACCGACGGGCGATGCAACGTATCGAAGGGGCGCGCGTCCAGATGTGCGACGACCTTGCCGTCCGCCGTCCGCAGGAAACTCATGTGACGCCCCGCGGGGGCGAGCAGTACCACGCCCGCGCGCAGTTCGTCTCCCTCCCGCGCCTCGCGTACATCCAGAGGCGAGTGCTCGTCCAGTTTGCGCGCGTACATCTCCGTGTAGCCCACGGGCATGTGCATAACCATCGCCACGGGGACGGGGAAGTCGGCGGGCAGTTGCGGAATCAACTGCTTCAGGGCTTGCGGCCCGCCGGTCGAGATGCCGAGCACGACCACGTCCACGACGTGACTTCCGGCGACCACCGCCGTCGTGCGCGCGGGCGCCATCTCGGTCGCGACGGGCGCGCTGTGGATATGTGTCAGAGAGATGTTGGCCGCGGCCTTAACCTTCTCGATCAGCTCGCTGCTCACCTCGAAAATCTTCTCGGTCGCCAGTGCCGTCGGCTTCTGCACGAAATCGACCGCGCCCGCGTCGAGCGCCGTCAGCGCAGCGTCGCCCGTCTCGCTCGCGATGCTCATGATGATGATGGGCACGGGGCGCCGCCGCATCTGCTCGCGCACGAAGCCGACGCCGTCGAGTTCCGGCATGATGAGGTCGCAGGTGATGACATCCGGTTGGAGCTGCTCGACCATCTCCAACGCTTCGCGCCCGTCGCGCGCCGCGCCGACCACTTCGATGAAGGGGCTGCGCGACAACATCTGCTTGACGACCTTGCGCACGTAGGCGGAATCGTCTATCACCAGCACACGTAGAACTCGATCCATTAAGACTCCTTGACAGCCGCGAGCGGCTGCGAGAGAGCATTCGAGCCCGCGCCCGGCTGTCTCACATAAACGAAGGCGTTGTTTATCTCTTCCAAAATAAAATCTGTCGTCAATCTTAGTAGAGACTCAGAGGTGCCGACAAATAAATATCCCGGCGGTTGAATATATCTGGCGAACGAGTGCACCGTTTTACCGATGGAGCTTTCCGAAAAATAGATGAAGACGTTGCGGCAAAAGATGACGTGGGACGAAGCCAGCGGCGCCACCTCCCGTTCATCTATCAGGTTGGCGACGGCCCACGTGACCCGCGCGTGCACATCCTCTCTGACGCGCCACAATGATGCCGCACCTTCGCGCGTAAAATACTTCGCGCGCAGCGCGGGCGACAGGTTGCGGAACGAGCGCTCGCGATAGACGCCGCGCCGCGCCTTCTCCACGGCCGCCGAGCTGGCATCGCTGGCGTAAATCTCAATCGTCGCGCGGTCGAACCAGCCCGCCTCTTCAAGCGCCATTGCAATCGTGAGCGGCTCCTCGCCCGTCGCGCACGCCGCGCTCCAGATTTTGAGAGGGCGGCTCCCGTGCGCCTCGAACCACTGCGGCAGAATCAGATCGACCAGCGCCCGCACCTGATCAATCTCGCGCCAGAAATATGTCTCCGGCACCGAGAGCGCATTCAGCACGTTGCGCCACTCGTCCTGCGCCGCCTCGTCGTACTTCAGCAGATAGTAGTAGTCCAGAAACGAACTGAAGCCGCGCTCGATGACCAGCGGCGACAGCTTGTCCGTCAACAGCTCGGCCTTGCCGTTATCAAAGAAGACCCCCGTCCTCTCGTGAATCAGAGCACGCAGCAGCGCGTCCGTCCCTTTCGGCAATCCTAAACTTTCAGAATCAAATCCCATGTTCGTTAAAGCAGACTCGGCGTCTAACGCTCGTCCGCTTTAGCCTTTGACGGCTGATAGCTTTTCCCGAGCGCGTCCGCCGCCGCCAGACGCACCGACGCATCCGCGTCATCCAAAGCGACGCGCAGCAACTCGGAGGCGCGCGGTCGCTTCATGCGCGCCAGCACTTCCACGACCGTGCGGCGCACCTCGGCCGAATGATGCGACAGCCCCCGCGCCACATCTTCGATCCGCGCGTCGGGCACTTCCGCGAGCGCGGCGCTGGCGGCCTCGCGCCGCGTCGCATCCGACGTGAGCGCGACGAGGCTGGCAACCGCTTCGGAGGTCGCCAGTTTTTTGAGCGCGACAATCGCCGCCTCGACTACGGCCGGCTCCGCATCGGTCGCAGCTAACCGTTGCAGTTGTTCCAACGCCTCCGCGCCTCCGCGTTCGCCGAGAGCCGTCGCCGCGCCCGCCCTCAAGCCCGCATCCGTCGAGCGCAGAGCATTGACGAGCGGCGCGAGCGCGCCCGGGTGTGCGATGTTTCCCAGCGCGATCAACGCCGCGCGCCCCAGATCGGAATCTTCCGACTCGACGAAAGGCGCGGCAATCGCCGCTGCGCGCTCGCCGCCGATGCGCCCGAGCGCCTCCAACGCCGCGATGCGCACGTGATTGAGCTTGTCCGACTGCGCCACACCGGCAAGTGCGTCGATGCTTTCACGCGCGCCGCGTTGACCGAGCGAGCGCGCGGCAAAGTAACGCACCCACGCGTCCTCATCTTTGAGCGCACTCACCAGATGAGAGACGGACTCCGCCTCTTCGACGTGCGCCAGCGCGGAGGCCGCCGACGCACGCACCTTCGGCGTTCCGTGTTCGAGCGCGCGCGTGAGCACGCCGATAACGCGCTCATCTTCCAGATAAGGAAGATGCTCGATGGCCGCGCGCCGCACGCGCTCGTCCCTGTCGAGGCACCGCTCAAGCAGCAGGTCAGCGCACTCCGCATAGCCGAAGTAGCCCGCGATCCTGACCGCCGACTCGCGCACGTTCGGGTCTTCGTCAACGAGGAGCGGAATGATGCGCGCGGGCATCTCCGGTGCTCCGAGTGAATTGAGCGCGCCGACGACCGCTTGCCTGACCGCCGCGTCCGCGTCGCCGATTAAACCGAGCAGCGCATCGAAGGCACGACGGTCTCCAATCTTCGCGAGCGCGCCTGCGGCGGGGATGATTAACTCCGAGTCTTCCTCCAAGACTCGGACGAGCGCGGGCGTCGCGCGCGCGTCTCCGATGCGACCCAGAGCGACGACCGCCGAGCGCCTGATTTCGAGGTCTTCGGATTCCAGTTGCTCGATCAGCGAATCCGTCACGCCCGAGCCGTGACGCACAAGGGCTTCGACGATTTCGTTGCGCGCGTCCGCGCGCCCGAGCAGATGAGTCAAGGCGTGCTCGACCGCCGCGCCTTCGAGCCAACCTAGCACGAGCGCGAGCGGGCGCAGGTTCTCTGCCGCCTGCTCGTCCAGCGCGTCGAGCAGGTTCCGCGCGCCCGTCGCGTCGATGGCGCGGCGGCTCAAGTCCGCGATGTGCTCCCCTTCGCCGTACAACTTTTCAAAGCGGTCGTGGAGCACGGCGAGCGACTCTGCGATGACGAGCGTCGGCGCGTGGGGCGTGTTGAGCAGGGCGGCGAGCGGCGCGACCATCGCTTCATCGCCGAGCTTACTCAGGGCGCCCGCGGCGGGCTCGCGTAAAAACTCGTCCTCTAAAAGAGGCACGAGGCGCGGGGCGACGCGTGCGTCGCCTATCTGCGTCAGAGCGTCGAGCGCGGGGAACGACAGAAAGAAGTCGCGCGTTTCGGCTATCGCGGCGAGCGCGTCCGCCGCTTCGATGGCGCGCAGCTTACCGAGCGCCTCTATCACGTGATAGCGCACGTTGGCGTCCGCGTCTTCGAGCGCGCTCAACAACGCGGGCGTGGCGCGCGAGTCGCGTTGCTCGCCCAGCGCGAGCGCCGCCTGCATCCGCAGGTCGATGTCCGGCCCCTTCAGGAATTCGACGAGCGGCGAGAGCGTGTCCACGTCGCTCAAGGCCAGCACTTGAAGCGCGCTGTTGAGCAGGCTCAGGTTGTGATGATTCTCGCGCACGGAGTTCAAGAGCGCGGCGATGGCATCCGGCGCAGCTCGGCGCGCGACCCCTTCGACCGCCGCGCGACGCACGCGCCAGCTTTCGTCCTTGAGCGCGCCGAGAAGCGGCGGCGCGCCGTCGAGCGATTCGTCTCCAGCCAGAGTCTGCGCGGCGCGCAGGCGCGTGGCTTCGTCTTCGTGCGCGAGGTGCTCGGCCAAATCACGCTCGCGGTCGAGACGCTCGGTGACATCTTCGACGGTGACAATCAGACCGGCGATGCGCTCGCCTTCACGCAGCGGCGCGATGTTCACGCGCTGTTGCATCCTCTCGAAACGCTTCGAGGGTGTGAGCGGAGCGCAGGCGATGAGATAGTGATGAAACGCGGGCGCGAGCACTTCGACCATGCCCTCTTCGAGCACGCGACGGAAACGCGCGAGCAGTCGCCGCGCCTCCACGTCGGGGATGAGTTTGACGAGCTGTTGACCGGACGCCGTCTCCGTACTGATGCCTGTGAGGCGCGCGAGTGCGGCGTCCCATACCTGAATGATGAGATTCGTGTCCGTCGTGAAGACGCCGACCGAGTCCTGCGTGGAATTAATGGTCATCAATCAGAACCCGGCGCAGCAAACTCCTTTGAAGTGATAGTGAAGCTCATGCAGCCTACTCGCTTCCAGCTTCCCCCGCCGGCTCTCCGTTCGCGTTCGGCGTCTGGCTGCTGACAGAGGCTTGCGACTCGTCGGCTACTGCTCGACGGTTAACGGATGGGCGGGCCGTGCCCGCCTTCCTGCTTCCGCGCGGCGCGGTTCTCGAAGGTCGTTTCCCGCTTCCGTCGGCGGCTGCGTCGCCGTTGCTCACGCTATCCATGATTTCGACGAGTTGCCGCGCGCGCTCGTTCAAGCTCGTGGTGTTGCTCAACGTGGTGTTGACGCCCTGAGCGTTGCGTTCGGTTATCTGGCGAATATCTGTGAGCGTCCCCAGAATCTTCTCTGACGAATCGAGGTGCTGTCGATTCGAGAGCGTGATGCGCCCGACTTCTTTGGAGACGTTTTCGATGGCGGCGGTCATGTCGCGCGCCGCGCGCGCCTGCTCGCTCATCGCTTTGGCGACCTGATCCGACTGCTGGCGCATGCTCTGCGTGGCGGAAGTTATCTGCGTGGTGGCAACCGTCTGCTCGCTCACCGCGCGACTGACGCCCGAAATCTGGCGCGCGAGTCGCTCGGCCTCTTTCGAGACCTGCTCCCCGGCCGTGGCCTGTTCTTCGAGCGCGCGGGAGGTCGAAGCCGCACCGCGTCGCATCGACTCGACGGCCTGCGCAATCTGTTTGGCGGCGGCGGCCTGCTCGCTCGAAGCCTTGCGCACCTGCGTCGCCACCGACGTTGTGCTCTGCGAAGCCTTGACGATCTCGCGCGCCGCGCGCCCCTGCTCGTTCATGGCCTGACTGACCTCCTTGGCCGTCTTGCGCATCTGTGTCGTCGCTTTGACTATCTCCTGCGCGCCCTTCGACTGCTCGACGACGGCGGTCGCCACGTGCCTCGACTGCGTGGCGGTCGTCTCTATCGCGGCGACGACGTGCGCGCCTGCGCCGAGCTGCTCCTCCGTGGCGCGCGCAATCTGCCCGACGAGTTGAGTCGTCTCGTTAATGCCGGTCAGGATTTTCTGCAACCCGCTCGACCCCTCTTCGGCCAGCCGCCCGCTCTCCTCCGCGACGCGCGTCCCTTCGTTGGCCGTCGTGATGGCTTCGCGCACGACCTCTTGCAGCGACCGGATGATGGCGGCGATGTCGGCCGTCGCCTGCGCCGAGCGGTCTGCGAGGTTGCGTATCTCTTCGGCGACGACGGCGAAGCCGCGCCCCGCGTCTCCGGCGCGCGCCGCCTCGATGGACGCATTCAGCGAGAGCATGTTCGTGCGCTCGGCGATGATGTTGATGGTGTTGACGATGCCCCCGATTTCGTCGGAGCGCTTTCCCATCTCACGAATCACGGTTGCCGACTGCCCCATCGCCTCGCGCACACGGCTCAACCCCTGTATAGACTTTTGCGCCGCTGCGCCGCCCTCTTCGGCCTCGCGCGTCAGGCGCGTCGTGACCTCTTCGGCGCGCTTCGTCATCGAAGCGACCGAGCGCAGCGAGCGATCCATCTGGCTGGCGCTTGAGGCCGCGCTGGTCGCCGCTTCCGTAATCCGCTCGGCGTTCTGCGCGACCCCCTGCACCGAGCGCGCCATCTCCTCCATCGAAGTCGAGACCTCTTCGACCGTCGAGGCGAGATTCTCTGACATCGCCGAGACCTCTTCGACGGAGGCGGCCATCTCGTTGATGGACGAAGCGGTCTCTTCGGCGGAGACGCTCAGGTCGTCGGCGTTGCCGGAGAGACTCTCAATCGAGCGCGCCACCTCTTCCATGCTGACGGCGGTCTCGTTGATGGCGGCCGTCAGCGCTTCGGTGTCTTCGCTGACGCTCTTGATGGAGGCGGCAATCTCGGTCATGGCGCCCGTCACCTCTTCGGCGGAGGTTGCCATCTCCTGCGTCGTCGAGTTGACGCTCTCGATTGAGCGCGCCGACTCTTCGATGGCCGCCGCCGTCTCGGTGATCGAAGCGGCGAGCGAGGCCGAGTTCGCACTGACCTCTTCGATGGAGGCGGCGCTTTCGTTGACCGACGAGACGATCTCCTCCGCGGAGGTGGCAATGGATTCGAGCTGCGTCGTCGTCTCGCCCATCGAAGCCGACATCTCGTTGGCGAGGCTCACGGCGTTGTCGAGCGAGCGCCCCTGTGCCTCCGTCCCCTCGGCGACCTCGTACGCGATGTGTGTGATCTGGCCGGCCGCTTCCGTGACCTGCTCCGCCTGCCGGCGCACCAACCCGGTGTCGAGAGCGAGACT
Organism: Pyrinomonadaceae bacterium; assembly: GCA_045807845.1. Lineage (GTDB taxonomy): Bacteria > Acidobacteriota > Blastocatellia > Pyrinomonadales > Pyrinomonadaceae > QHXN01. The sequence goes on from JBJMGQ010000137.1 coordinate 16,999, forward strand.
GTTGCTGGAGGTTGCAGATATTTGAGTTGCCATGTTCGTCTCCCAGTTCAAGCCGCTTCCGGCTCACCATCGGCCACGGCCCGCGGGTCGCCGATGTCAATCACTTCGTCGAGTCTCAGAATCAGGATGAGTCGCCCGTCGAGCGTAGCGATGCCTTCAAGATATTTTCCGCTCAAGCCTGTAATCGCCTCCGGCGGCGCTTCGATAGCGGCGGCCGGGATGTTGAGAAACTCCCGCGCCGTGTCCACAATCATCCCGACGACGCGCGCGCCCGTGTTGACCACGACGAGGCGCGAGCGCAGATCGAAAGCGGCTTTTTCAAAGCCGAAACGCACGCGCAGGTTCAACGCCGGCACCACCTGTCCACGCGCGAAGACGACGCCTTCGACCGCGCCGCTCGCGTTCGGCACGGGCGTCACGTGCTCGACCATCTCGATCTGCTGCACGAAGCGGCTCCGCACGCCGTAGGTCGTACCCGCCAGCTCGAAGAGGATGAAGGGTTCGGAATCGCCCTGATTGCTCATGGTCTTCAACGGTTCACCGCCGTCTGTCTCAAGGCCGCCACGTCGAGGATGAGCACGACGCGCTCGTCGCCGAGCTCGGTCGCGCCCGCGATGCCCGCGACCTGCACCAAAGGGTCGCTGATGCCGCGCACCACTATCTCACGCTGCCCGATGATTCTATCAACCGCGACGCCGAGCGCGTTCGACCCGTTGCCGATGACGAAGACGTGGAAGGCACTACGCTCGCGCCCGTCCTTCAACGCGAAGAGTCGCGCGAGACGCACGAGCGGCAGCACCCCACCGCGATAAGAGATGATCTCGTTATTCTCTAAAACCTTCACGGCCGCAGACTCGACCTCGATGACCTCCTGCACGGCCGACTGCGGGACGGCGAACCGCTGCCCGTCCACGCTGACGATGAGCGCCTCGGCGATGGCGAGCGTCAAGGGCAGCTCGATGGTAAAGCGCGTGCCTCTCCCCTTTTCGGTTTCAAGCGAGATGCGCCCCCCAAGCTCCTCGACCGTGCTCCTGACCACGTCCATCCCGACGCCCCGGCCGCTCTCTCGATCCGCCTCGTCGCGCGTCGAGAACCCGGGCGTGCAGATCAATTCCAGCAGCGCGGCATCGTCGGGCGTCGTGCCCGCGGCAATCAATCCCTTCGCCTGAGCACGCGCGCGGACGCTCTCTCTATCTATCCCGCGCCCGTCGTCTGCAATCTCAATCAGAACACTTTCGCCCGCGGTCGCGGCACGCAGAGTAAGCCGGGACTCCGCCGGTTTGCTGCGCGCCACGCGCTCGTCAGCCGGTTCCAGCCCATGACTGACGGCGTTGCGCACGAGATGCATCAGAGGGTCTGTCATCCGCTCGACGAGAAACTTGTCGATCTCAGTTTCGCGGCCCAGCAGTTCGAGCTTGATGCGCTTGCCGCTCTCGCGCGCAAGGTCGCGGACGACGAACTGCATGCGCTCGAAAATCTCGCCGACCTGCACCATCCGCACGCGCATCACGCCTTCGCGCAAGTCCCTTAACTGGCGGTTCATCGCCAGATTCGTCTCTTGCAGCGCACGCCACTCGGCGGCGGGCACGCTGCTCTTCAAGTGGCGCAGGTGGTCTTCCAAGCGTGCGCGACTGATGACCAGCTCGCCTATCATCCGCATCAACTCGTCGAGGCGTGCAAGGTCAACCCGCACGACGTTGGAAGGAGCGAGCAGCTTGTTGTGTGAGGTCGGCTCCGCCTCCGGCGTGCTGCTCACCTCTTGGGGCGCAGCAGCCTCCTCCGGCAAAGCAGAGTCGCCGACCGGCGCAGGGTCTTCAACCGGCGCGAACGTTAAGTCGTCGATGCCCCAGCTCTCGAACACAGATTCGACGGCGTCCGTCACGACCACGAACAGAAAAGCAATCTCACCCTGCCCCCTTACCTGCGGCTTAGCCTGCACGAGCTCGCCTATCTCTTGCAGACGCGCCCGAATGCTGTTGACGTTGATGCCCTGCTCGGCCAACGCCGGAGTCGGCACGAATTCGACGCGCCACGTCCGTCTCTTCGCCCTCTCGATAGCGTCGCGCGCGCCCGTCCCTGTCTCGACCGGGGCCGAGTCTCGGTCGTCGTCATTCACTTTCGACGCGGCCTGCGCGGGCGCCGGAGCAACGTCCGAGGCGACCATCTCAAGTCGCGCGACGATTGCGTCCGTGCCGGGTAGCGGCTGCTTGTTGCGGTGCGCGGCAATGACCTGCTCCAACATCGAAGCGCCCGTCATCAACGCTTCGACGCCCTCCGCGCTGAGCGCCGTCTCGCGCTGGCGTAGCGCGCGCAGATAACTCTCCATGTGGTGCGCGAGCTGCTCGGCCGCGCCGAGGCCCACCATCCCGGAGATGCCTTTGAGTGTGTGGAAGCTGCGAAAAAGCTCGTCGAGTAGAGACTGCTCGACCCTCGCCTGCCCGACCTCTGCTTCGAGCGCGAGCAGGTGCCGGCGCACGAGCGTCAGATGCTCGTCGCACTCGGCGTAATAGTCGTCGAGGAACTGTGCGAAGAAGTCGCTGCTGCTGTCGAGGTCGGAACTGGACACGAGGTTCTCTTCTAACTGCCTTCGAGCAGACGGCGCGCATGCCCGGTCAATTCGTGCGGGTCGAAAGGTTTCGTCAGGTAATGCGTCGCACCGGCGGCCAGCGCTCCCGCGCGACTCGCCTCATCCCCTCTCGTCGTCAGCACGATAATCGGGACGGCTCGATACGCCTGATGGCCGCGCACGAACTCGATCACCTCCATACCGTGCATGTCCGGCATATTCAGGTCGAGAATCATCAAATCCACCGGCGCGAGCGCCAGTCGCTCAATCGCCTCCAGCCCACTGCTGGCTTCGCCGAACTTCACATCCCGCAGCAGGCGCAGCGACGCCGTCACCATGCGCCTCATCGTCGGCGAATCATCAACCACCAAAATATTCTTCATCTTCGACCATGCGTCCGGCACACAACCGGTCTATCAATACTCAATGTACAATCCCTGAAACCCACAAGCTGCGTCTACAGCTAGCCCTTGGGATAAACGCCAAGCTCTATCCCACAGAGACCCAAAGCTCGCCGAGCCTCTTCTGCCCAAATAGGTTATGCAAATATGGTGTGCGTATTATGAGGTAACACAGGACATATTACCAATACTCAAACCCGGAACCAACAGATGACCCCGACAGGCACCCGCTGGTTCCGAGTTTCAGAACTGACAAAACAACCTTATAGGGGTGCAACACAAAAGCTGAATACACGAACCTATTTTCAATAGCTTACAGCAGTTGCAGAATTATTAAAGCTGAAAATGCCGAATCATAAAGGCCGAAAACATCCAACTTGGAACTTTTAGTTTCCTCTATATCTCACGACCTGCTGTATGCCGCCAATTCAGATGGGATGTATGCAATAGCTCCTAATTGTTCAGCTAGGGCAACCCTTTGCCTCAGATCGGTAATTGCTCCGATGTGGGAAACTGGTAATTCATTGATGTTCTTAGGTGGAATCTCTCCACGACGCAGAAAATAAGACAGTAGCGCCTTATCACGCGTCACAGTAGATCTGTTGTTTTTCTGCGCCTTACCTTCTGACCGATTTCCACTCTCCTGCAACGGCGGCTGGTAACGATCCAAGAGCGGGAAATCAGACAAGATCATCGCGAACTCTTCATGAGTAAGATTAAAAAGCTCAGCCACAATCGCGTCAATATCGGCGCGAAGTTGCGCGCGCTCAGTCAACGACGCTAACTGTCCTAGATCTGTGGCACCATTACCTCCCACCTCTTGGAGCCACGTGGTAGTTCTAGTCTGTTGCATCTGAAGGTATGACAATCTGGCTACCGCTGCCGCTAGCTCGCAACCAACGTCGCTATTTGGCTCAACTCTAGGGAATGGTATCTGATACCAATGAAAAAAGTTTAGGGTTATGGAGATACGTCTGCGAACGATCCAATCAATAACGAACGAGTTTGCGATTGCGAGCCAGATGAGATGGACCCGGGGATCACTGGTATCGAATACGCAGGTAGGCACCTTATTCCCGCAAGGGAAGCCGTGAGGAATCAAAGCAGCCAGAACAGTGCGTTCGTTTGCATGACCTGTTATATCGCAAAAGCCCGCCCGCGGCGGAAGGTCTTCGCGATTATTACTCTTAAAATAAGATGCGGGGACAAAGTAGTGAGGTGCAATGGCCTTTTCCGCGAACGGCAGAGGAACCCATTGAGAGGTTCTACCCTGCCCACCACGATAAGCCTTGGCAGCGTAGTCGTATTGATGCACCATCCTGCCTTCTAACAAGGGCAAGTAAACCTCCCCCTGTGGTGATGACCACGAGCCATCATCATTCTCTTTACATCTAAGCCTCTGTAACTGAGTTTTATCCCTGAATGCTTCGCTATCATTAGTCATGTCTAATTCGCGGACGAATGAGACATTCCAGCCGTCTGCCGACAAATCCCCAAGGGTCGGCTGAGAGTTGTGGAGTTTTATAAACAAATCCCGTTCTGTTTTTGAGCGAATCTCAGGAATCGTTAAAAGACTTCCGCTCACCTGTTTTGGAAATTCTCGCGCGAGACTAACACTCCTTGAGGAGTTCCTAGAACAGCTTTCCACCGCCTCTTTGACAGTGGAGAGACCAAAAGCTGCTTTTCTTATGCCGTTACTCCTACCGCGCTGGTAGGCCATCAGCAAAAACTTGAACATCGGATGAATTGGGAAGAGCCGTTTTCTGTTTTCAAACTCAAGGAATTGCTCAAAAGTCCCATTATCCCAATACAAATGCCGAATGCCAGCCGCTCCCTCAGAGCGATGAAAAGCCGCGGGTACTATTAGGCCGATGCGCCCGCTCGGGCTCAGAAGTTGAAAGGTCCGCTCCATGAAATATTTGTATAAATCAGCATCCCCACCAGTGCTCCGGCCATTTACTTCAATCCTTTGAGCTTTATAGACATTGATGTCTTGCAGAAGAGACGCATAACTCTTCATCTGAGTCGCATATAGGTTCCACGCTTCTTTTAGGGC
>JBJMGQ010000138.1:0-10425 GCA_045807845.1 Pyrinomonadaceae bacterium
AGACTCGTCGCCGTAGCTCGGCGCGCTGCCGACGCTTCGTTTAGTGGAACCCTTCTCCTCACCCCGCGCCGTGTGACTGTCCTTCCGCTTGCTTCCCTGCCCCTGATAGTTTGCCTTCGGCGCCGTTGAAGGATCCTTCGCCGCAGCCCAGGCGCGAAAGCTTGACGCGGCAGCAGCCTGCCGCGCGCCACCCGCCTCTCTTCTCTTCCGCCCACGACGGCGCAAAAGCACGTAGCCTAGCCCGCTTGCAGTAATGCCGACGACGATGCCGGTGACGGGCAGCCACGGCCAGCTCTGATTGGAGCCAGAGCTTATGGCACGGGCCGCCACGGGCTGTGGCTCATAAGCCGCCTTCAGCCTGTCGATAATCAAGTCCATCCCGAAGGACAGACCGCCGCCGAAATCGCCCCGCTTGAAATAGGCGTTCATCTGGCGATTGATGTCGCCCGTCACGCTGTCCGGCAACTCGCCCTCGATGTGGCGTGAAGTCCTGAAGGCGGTCTTTCGGTCTTTGACCGCGACCAGAATCAGCAGGCCGCGAACATCGTTATCTTTCGAGCCGATGCCCCAAGAGCGAGCCATGCGCATCGAATAATCAAAACTCTCCTCGCCTTGCAGAGACTCAATCGTCACGACCGCGATTTCAGTCTTGTACTCGTCCTTCAGCCGTTGAGCCTTCGCCTGAATCTCCGCCCTCTTCTCGTCGGGTATGACGCCCGCGAAGTCATGGACGAACGTTCCGGGCATTGGTCGAGGCACATCTGCGCCCACGCATGTGAGCGTCGCGAAGAGCACGAGTAGAAGCGCTTTCAGGTGCGTGCGTTTATTCAATTCATCCCCGAGAACGGTTCGGGCCTCCAACTCGCGCCTCGGCCTGCTCCATCACATGGCCGCCCTCCGACAACCCGAGATCACTTCCCTCTCTTCGGCGCAACCTGCGCCAGCGCCGTGGTGCGAACGGTCGCCCAATCCACGGGATGCATGGTCGGCGCGAACCTCTTCTCGACCTCTTCGACGGACTGCCCTTCCGCGAGTAAATCCGCGACGGTCGCGGTGAAGGATTTGATCTCCTCCGGCGCGAGCCGGAGAACTCCCTTTTTATTATTGTTTTTAAATCCTATATTGTTTTTATTGTGCCCGTGCGACGGTATACCGTGCGAGCGACGTGTACCGTGCGACGGTATACCTTTTTCCTGTGACGGTATACCGTCCGGCGGTATACCGCGCTGGAGTACGGGTACTCCGGGCAGTACCCGGTACTCGGTGCCGTCGTTTCCGCTATCGCCGAGATACTCGATCAAGCCCCGCTCCAACAGACGCGCGATCGTCTTCTGCACGGTGCTGCGGCTCAGGTTGGTGCTGTTGGCAAGCTTGGTGTGGCCGATGACACAAGTGTCCTTCTGCCACCCGCGGCTCAGCCTGTACATCCGGTAGACGACTACCTGCTCGTAGGCGTCAAGCTGCAATTCGGGGACGAGCCTGTCCGAGATATCGTTGAAGGTGGGGTAATAGCCGCGTTCCTCCTTGACCATCTCCGCCAGTTGCGGCGACGGGCTTGCTTGCGACTCAGCCCGAGGCTTTAACTTATCTACGCGAGGTGTAGCCCGAGAACGTATACCGTCTCGCGGTATGCCTTGGGGCGGTATACTGTCTGACAGTATACCGGGAGACAGTATAGCTTTGGGCTCTGCAAACTTGGAGATCAGACTGGCGCTTTGACGCGCCTTCTCCTCCGTCACGGCCGTCTGGCGCGCGACTATCTCACTTAGCCCTCTTTGCAGACCGCTTTTCCGTTTCTGGCTCATATTCCGAGAGCAGCTCCTTCGTCAATTTGAGGAAGTCGAACGCGCCGGGCGCGCTGGAGTCGAACTCGATGATGGGCAGGGAAGCGCTCGCCGCCTCCGCCAGCCTCACGTTCTTGTGGATGGTGGTCTGAATCATCAGGCCGCCGAAGAACTCGGAGATTTCGTTCTTCACGTCCCGGTCGAGGTTCTGTCCCCGGTTGAAGAGGTTGACGAGCCCTCGGATGACCACGTCGTCCTTCTCGTAGGCGTCGGAGACGCGTGCAATCTGCCGCATCAGGTCGGTGAGTCCGTAGAGGGCGTAGAAGCCGCAGTCAACGACGACGATGATCTCGTCGGCCGCCACAATCGCGTTCATCGTGGCCGTGCGCATCGCGGGCGGGGTGTCGATGATGACGTAATCGTACTCGCTGCGGAGCTGCCTGAGGCGCAGACGGAGAAGGGAATCGCGGTTGTGGCTCGCCTCCAAACGGTTCTCCAGGTCGGGCGCGATGGCGTTCGGTATCAGGTGGAGGTTGGGCTTCACCTCCACGATGTAGTCGCGCACCTTCGGCGACTCGGAGGTGAGCAGGTGGTAGGAGGTAAGTTCGAGCTGCCGCGGGTCGATGCCGTAGGAGATGCCTAGATTCCCCTGCGGGTCGAGGTCGATGCCGAGCACGCGCTTCCCGTGGTGGAGCGCGAGGCAGGCCGAGAGATTCACCGCCACTGTCGTCTTACCCGTACCCCCTTTGGCGTTGGCAAGAACGATGGTTTTCAAGGCTTTTTCTCCGAAATGATAGTTAGCCCGGGGCTTCACGCGAACTCAACGCCGAGGCACTCATTCACCTCTTCCGGCCTTTCTTCGACACCTTCGGCGGACGCCCCATGGGCTTCTCTTCAATGTGATCCAGGTCGCGGCGGCGAATCATGTAGACGTTGGCAAACTTCTCGGCCTTGATCCGCCCGTCCTGTATAAGTTGTAGGACGCGCTGCCGCGTGACGCCGAGCACGTTCGACGCTTCCTTCGTGGTGATATAGTTCTCCCGGGTCATGGCTCGACATTAATACACGAAAAGTCCTTGCAGCGAAAGAATTATTTTCCTCTGTATAAGTACTTTTTTGCTGACAAGGATTTTGAAGGAGTTGAGTCTGTGCTTGCCGGACGGCAGGTACTGCACAGGTGAGGGCGGCCGTCTCCGACCGTGACGGCAACGAACGGGGAAGGGAAGGGAACGCGCGCCTCGGACGCCGGCTCTCGGAAAGGCCGCTTTGATTCTCTGGGCGCCCGGTTCTGACGCCTATGCTATTTGCGCTACGTTGACGCAGGCTGAACGATTCGAGCCGCAGCATACATGAATTCAGCACAGGGCGAATAAACGCGAAATCCGCTTGTACACCGTCCTGTTCGATGATATAAGCCGGCCTGCTGCTCACGCGAGGCAGCCCAGCAACATTTCCTTCTTGCCTTCTGAGGAGACTCACCCCAGTGCTCTCAGACAAGAGCTTCGCCGCGGTCTTCCTCGAAACCTTCACCCCGAAATGACCGGAGCTCTGCTTCATTAAGCGGCCTGCTGACGTGCGCAGAGGAGATCAAACGTGCGGACTTTAGTGCAGAACACTCAACAGCATACGTCCGACAAGTCCGAGGTGCCCGGCCCGGCGCACTTCGGGCTGAGCCGTGGGGTAAGCTCGTCTCTTCACTTGCAGCGCACGTTTGGGAATCAGGCCGGGCAGCCGAAGTCACACGGCCCTGCCCACGACTTCAGCCGAATACCTGTGCGGGTCGATGCGCCGGTCAAGCTCCGGGCCAAGCTGCGGGTTAATAGCCCCGGGGACGCACTCGAACAGGAGGCGGATCAAGTTGCGGAACAGGTGATGCGCCTGCCGGACACGCAGGTGCTCCGGCGCAAGTGTACCTGTGACGAAGGTCATGCGTGCGACGAGTGCGGGCAGACGGCGCCTCTGGTGCAACGTCAGGCAACGTCGGATGTCGCCGGCACAGATGCCCCGCAGATTGTAAACGAGGTGCTGCGTTCACCGGGGCTGCCGCTCGATCACGCCACGCGCAGCTTCATGGAGCCGCGCTTCGGCCACGACTTCAGTCGCGTGCGCGTCCATACAGACGCGCGTGCGGCGGCGTCCGCGCGCGCCGTGAACGCCCTTGCGTATACCGTCGGGCAGGACTTGGTTTTCAATCAGGGACAGTATCGGCCCGGAACGACGGAAGGGAAGAGGCTGCTTGCGCACGAGCTGACGCACGTCGCGCAGGGCTTCGACGGCCGACTCCGGCGAAAGGCCGCGACGGCGGCCGACGTGCCCAAGTTCGAGTTCGAGCCCGCGGTCAATCAGCCGCCCTGCGCCTGCGTCGTCTTCATGCACAACGACGAGCGGAAGGCGAGGCGGACGGCGCGGCTGCTGCACACCAACTGCCGGTACAACCTCGCGATGGTGCAGGACACGGAAGCCGGCGCCGTGCCGGATCGAAAGATCAAAATTCCACGGCACGGCGAGACAGACCCGAACTCGCTCTTCCCGGCCGATGTCGTCAACGCGTGCATGGACGACGAGAAGGCTTGCCGCGACTTCACGAACGACAAGCAGAGCTCGAAGAAGCCGGACGAGATTCTCGGTTTCGCGCAGCGCAAATATTTTCTCGCCATCAAGGACTGCTCGCAGGGCTTCCAACTCCCGGTCGTCGCCCTCCACAACAACGTGCTCAGCGACACCGCGAACTATCGCGCCAAGATGGGCCGCAAGGGCGTCGAAGACTTGAAGCTCGACGTAGACAAGCGCAGCAAGGCGACCGGCTCCGACGTGCTCGACACCATCCGCAAGCTCATCAAGGAGAAGTTCGACGAAACGGGCGTGAAACAGACGCTCGGCACCGATCAGATGACCAACATCTATCGCTGGTGCCAGAGCGATGACCTCGAACGGTGCCACATCGGCAATCCGGAGCATCCGGACAACGTGGTCTGGGTGACGAACCCCAACGACTTCGACAAGCTGAAGACGACGAAGACCAACGTCGTCTTCGAGTCGCAAAAGCCGAAGCCGGCCACCAGCGAGTCCGCGGGCGATCTGTCGACCATGTTCGTGCTGCTTGCGCTGCGTCTGGCCGACCGTTGGAGCAAGCAGGCCGGCATCGTGCAGGGGATTCTCGACGAGCGCGTCCAGAATGCCGTGAGAGACACGCTCGGGCCGCTCCTGCTCCTCGACCCGAGGCTTGAGGATGCGGAGGCCGAGAAGAAAAAGACCGAGGCCCTCATCGACTCGTTCAAAGCCATGAGCCAAGCCGCAAACGAGGTCGAGCATCTACGCTACGTCAACATCGAGACCGAAGGAAAGAGTTGGGGCGCGGAGGCGGAACGGGTAGCAAACTATCGCGCCATCGTCTCGGTACTGACAGACCTCGGCCTCCACTGCTGCGACGTTGCGGGGAAGGGCGACGCCGCCGTCGAGACCGGTTTACAGGGCGACGACGATCTGAAAAAGGCCGCCGCCAATGTCAAAAAGGGCGCCAAGCCTTAGGGGCGTACTATAATCCACGGTGTGCAGACCTCTCACTTTAAAGTCGGGCGCAGCCGGATTCAGGGCCGGGGACTCTTCGCGCTCGCGGACTTCGATGCGCGGCGGAAGCTGGGCGAGCTGGGCGGGGAACTCATCACGCAGCGCGAGGCACGCAGGCGCGCGCACGGCGCTCGCAGCGTCAAGATCGTCGAGTTCGAGGACGGCACGGCGCTCGACGCTTCACGTCTGGGCGGCCCCTTCGGGTACGTCAATCACTCTTGCGAGCCGAACGCGTTCATGCGTAGGTATCGGGGGCGTGTGGAGTTCTACGCGCTGCGCCGGATTGAGGCCGGCGAGGAGTTGACGTGCGACTACGGTGAGACGCATCACAACGGCACGCTCGCCTGCCGTTGCGGGAGCGCGCGGTGCAGGGGTCGCCTGTAGCTCGACCCTACCCTGACAGCACAGACACTACCCTGCGTGCACGAGCAGACGGTTCCCGGACTCGAACCGCACCTCTATCTTTCCGCTGCGCGCCTGCGCGACCTTCCCACGCCCGAACTTCGTGTGCTCGACCCACTCCCCCGCGGCGTAAATCTCTTTCGGCGAGTAGGCGCGCAACGTCCCAGCGGGTGCGTCTCTGGTAGATTCAGCAACCTCTCTAACCTTGCGCGCAGCTCTTCCCGCCGTCGTGGAAGCCGTCGAGTCCTTCTTCTCGTGGAAGCGGTGCTGGCCGCCGCACGTGCGACAGATGACGTTGGCGGGGACGCCGTCCGCATTCAGGGCGACGACCTGATGCGCGCGTTCGGCTTTGCACCGCCCGCAGTATGTGTCCGTGTCGTCGCCGGGGCGTAGTCTCTTGATTCTGAGGGGTGCGCTCATGTTGGATACGAATCCTTCCACACTGCCTTTGCGAACATCGTGCCTCCGCGGCGGGTATTTTATGCAAGGCCCCGGTCGTCGCTCCCAACGGCCGGGGCCTCGCTGTACGTGAGAGTCCGCAGGGCTTACTGCCCGAACCGCCTCCGGTACTCGTCCGAGTTGATGAAGGCTTTGACCATCTCGGCCCCGACGTAGTTGCCGCCGAACTGGTTCAACTTGTCGAGCCAGAACTTCCAGCCGCGGAAGTCCGTGTCCTGCGGGTCGTCCGGATTCCTTCTCAAGTAGCCATAGTACTGCATCAGCACGAAGGCGCGGTTGAACTCCTTCCGTCGCAACTGCGGATGTTCGGCCACCGCGCGCAAGACCTGCGCGCGCTTCTTAAGTCGGCCGGCGTCGAGCCGAGCGTCGAGAGGAACTGTTCGCTCTCTGACTGCGAGAGCGTCACGCCTGCGTTCAGCGCGTTTGAGCCGCCTCAAAGGTTATTGACGATCTTCTACAGGAGATGCGGTGTTGAGGGACGCTCTCTAAGAAGCGTCGCAACAGGTTGGGGAGTTAATCAGCAGCGAGCTTGCACGGCGTACGCAAAGACGAATTATACGAATGAGGTGGCGCAGGTCAACTTCCGGATTCAACACCGCACACAGCCGGTGTCCGATAATCAAAATTACGTTGAGTCTCGTCCGTCTTTATCGGACGCCTGTCCGGCCGGTGTCAACAAAAAAGAGGCGGCCGAGCTTTGGGGGCCCAGCCGCCTCTCATCTCATGATCTCTCATGAGGTCGCATTCACTGTCCTCACCCCAGCAAATGCGTGGGTGGAAGGATTCACCGACCACCCGAGTGGCCGGGATGATACCGCGAATTTCTCCCCGGTCAAGAGGGTATTTTGAGCCGTCTCAGGCTGAACTGAGGCGTCACAAGGCTCAAACCAACAACTCCGCAATAGTTAACCCCCCTTGCAGGGTATGTTGCGCAGGGGAGTTTTAGTCTGATTCCCGGGCTCCGCTTCAGCGGAAGTTAAAGGGCAGCTTCGGGCGTCCGGTGTCGCGACCGGCGCGCACTTCAAAGTCGGCCGTCGCCGAAGCAGGGCCGTGGTTGAATTTGATGGCTCAGAGTTGCACGCTCATGGAGAGACTCCCTCCGCAACTTGTAGCCCGTGGGTGGGCGGGCGGTAGACCGCCCACCCACGTTGAAGCACGCTGCACGTTCGTCAGAACCTGAACGCGACACCCATCCTCATATCCACGAACGTGCGCGTGCGCCCCGAGGGGTCTACGAAATGCACGTCGGGGCCCAGCTCGAATTTCAGATTCGGGTTGATGGGGAAGCTGAGCCCTGCGCCGATGTTCATCCCGAATTTGTTCGACCCCGTCTTCGGGAAGTAGACGCCCGGCCCGCCCTCTACGTACCCTCGGAAATTCGAGACGGGGAAGTACCACCTCCCGTTCAAAGAGAGGTTCGTAAAGTATGTGTTCGGGTGCCCCACCTCGCCGTTGAAGAAGTGGAACCCGCCGTAGCCGATGAGCGAGAATCTCTCGCTGAACGGAAACTCCGCGTTGAGGGTCATGCTCGGCCCGGGGTCGTGCGTCTGGTTGAAGGAGCCGAGGGGGAAGTTCATCCCGAGGTGGAAGCTGAGCCAAGGGCCGCGGCCTTTGCCGCCCGGGTTCGGCTGGATGCCGCCCGACGGCACGATAATCGGAGGCCCGGTCGTCTCCGTCCGGCTCGTGCAGTCGTCGCCCGGGTACTCGGCCTCCAACTGCCAGATGCTCCCCTGCGGGTTGACGAGGAAGTCCTCGAAGCAGCCGTGCGCGTCGGTGACGACATCGTGGTAGACGTGATGCCCTGCGGCATCCGTGTACTGGACGGTGATGTGCTCGAAGGGGCGCGCGGGGTTCGTGCAGCCCTGCGTGATGATCTCGGCGCAGCGCTCGTCGGCTATCGTCTGCGGCGCGAAGGAGATCGCGAGCCCGTTCGGCCGGTTCCGTTTGCAGGCGCCGTAAGAGGTGTTGAGCGTCAGCTCGGTGCTCTTCTTGAGATTGACCTGCGCCGTGCTGGCTCCGAGTTCAATCAGCGTGTCGCCGCTCGGATACCAAGCGCTCGTCTTGATGAACTCGGAGCTGCACACCGGGTAGTCGATGGGCGCTTGGATGGTCGTCTGCGCCTCGACGCTGCCGCCGACGGGAAGGAAGGCTTTCTTCGGCACGATGTCGGCCGTCCAACCGACCGGCACGTTGTCCGCGCGCAGGTAGACGAGAATCGGGTGGTCGTACGGGTTCACGACCTTGAACCGGTTGACGACCGGCGGGTAGGGGCTGTGCGAAGAGATGTCGTAGTCGTCGATGTTCTCCTGCGACGCCTGATTGAACTCGTTCGTGTCGTTGAAGACGTGCGCGATCTTCACCTTGATGCAGGAGTGGACGCTCGTCCCGGCCGGGACGGACTCGGGCGTCCAGTCAACGAAGACGGGGACGCCGGCGTTATCCACGGGCACGGTCAGAATCACTTTGAAGACGTGTTTGTTGAAGGCGACGTTGCCGCCTGTGTCCGGGTCGATGGTGCCGCCGTCGATGCCGTGCCAGGGGTCTGAGAACCAGAAGTCAACGCGCACGTCGTGCGCCACGCCCGGCCCGTGATTGTAGACACGCGCGTAGACGCGGTTGACGAGGTGCGCGGCGTCGTGCCGGACGCGGCGGGCAACGTCATCGTCGCCGGGAACACGAATCACGGGAGCCAGTTCCCTACTACGCCCAGCGCGTACCAGACCGGGGGAGGCGGCGACGAGGTCTTCGTCACGAAGCTGAACGCGACGGGCACGGCGCTCATCTACTCGACGCTCTTCGGCGGCAACAGTATCGACAACGTGCGCTCGCTCGCCGTCGATGCGAACGGCAACGCCTACTTCGCCGGCTACACCATCTCGGACAACTTTCCGACGACGGCCGGCGCCTACCGCACGACGAAGCCCATGCAGGAGGAGGATTCGTTCGTCGCCTCGCTCAACCCTTCGGGCTCGGCGCTCAACTACTCGACCCTCATCCACGTCGCAGAGAACTACGGCATCGCGGTTGACGCTGCGGGCAGCGCTTACGTGACGGGCTACACGACTTCGCACATCTACCCGACGACGCCGGGGGCATATCAAGGGGCAGTCGGCGGCAACGGGCGCATCGCCTTCATCACGAAGTTGAACCCGTCGGGCACCGCTCTCGACTACTCGACGACAATCGGCGGCTTTACGAACAACGGCAGCTTCTTCGGCGTCCAACCTTTCGCCATCGCCCTCGACGCGGGCAACAACGCATACATCACCGGGCAGGCGACGACGACCACGCCGACGACCCCGGGCGTCTTCTCGGTCTTTGGCAATATGTTCGTCGTTAAGATGAACGCGGCGGGCAGCGCCGTCATCTACGGGACGCGTTGCGGCGGCTCGGGCGCGATTGGTAATAGCATCGCGGTTGACGCTGCGGGCAACGCTTACATCGCGGGCGTCACCGGCGACGGGGCGAGCTTCACGACGACGGCGGACGCGTTCCAGAAGACACCGGGCGGCAACGGCGAGGGCTTCCTCGCCATCCTCAACCCCACGGCGAGCGCTCTCAACTACGCGACGCTCTTCGGCGGCGACGGCAACGACTCGGCCAACGCCGTCGCCCTCGACGCGACGGGTAACGTCTACGTCGCGGGCTCCGCGCAGAAGAACGGCACCACCAAAGTCTTCCCGACGACGGCGGGCGCGTTCCAGACCGCCTACGGTGGCAACTCCGACGCCTTCGTCGTCAAGCTCAATGGGAGCGGGGCCACGACTCCGACGCCCACACCGACGCCGAGCGGCGTCGTCCAGTTCAGCGCCGCCACCTACGACGTGAGCGAGGCCGGGGGCAGCGCCGTCACGAGCGGCGCTTCCTTCGGCGAGGCCGGAGCATACGAGGCCGCGCTCTCCGCCTCCGCCGGGGGCTCGGCGCTGATCAACGTCACGCGCAACGACTCGACGCAGGCCGCGAGCGTTGACTACGCCACGCAGGACGCCACGGCGTCGGGTCGTTCCGACTACACGGCCACCTTCGGCACGCTGCGCTTCGCGGCGGGCGAGACGACGAAGACGCTCATCATCCCCGTCACCGACGACCGCTTTCTGGAATCGCAGGAGACGTTCTCCGTCACGCTCTCGAACCCCGTCGGGGTTGGACTCGGCACGCCCTCGACGCGACGGGTAACGTCTACGTCGCGGGCTCCGCGCAGAAGAACGGCACC
>JBJMGQ010000139.1:0-4151 GCA_045807845.1 Pyrinomonadaceae bacterium
GTAGAGAAAATGGTCAAACAGAGTCGGTCTATCAATGCCGGGAAGCGGGCCGCCGCCCTCCTCCCCTCGACGTTCCTCTGCGCCCTTCTCGTTTTCGGGAACGTGGTGTCCGTTTTTGGGAATGTTCCCGCCACTCGGAAGGCGCGCGCGAAGTCGGCTCCGGCCTCGACGAAAGAAACTCCGCGCCCCTCGGAGAGTTCGACGGAGACGAGCCAGCCCACGGGCAAGGACAAGTCGGTCTTCACGAAGGTCGGCGAGCCCTTCGTCGTCGAGACGGCTGCCGTCCAGCAGTCTTCGACGCAGACGCCCGCGCAGACTGACGCGACGCGCCCGCCCGGGACGCAGCAGCAGCAGACCGTCCCCCCGACGGCGCGCCCCAACCCGCAAGACCCGCGCACGCCCCCGGGCACAGAGCGTCCCTCGCCCGCGCAGCCCCCCGGCATCCAGCAGCCCGCGCCCTCGACGACGCAGCCGCCCGCGACGACCGCGCCGAGCCCCGCGCAGACCACCTCGCCCACGCAGACGGAGACGACCGTGCCGGCCGACCCGAACGCGGTTGAGCAGGAACCGACCTTCCCCACCGTGCAGCCGCGCCCCGTGCCGCCCATGCCCTCGCTCGTGCGCGTGGGCGTGACCGGCACCGACACGCTCTCGCTCACGCTGAACGAGGCCATCCGCCGCGCGCTTGAGAACAACAACGATATCGAGATCGCGCGCGCCGACGTTCGCCTCGCCGAGCAGACGCTCAATGCCTTTAGCGGCATCTACGACCCGGTCTTTACCTACAGCCCCCAGATCAACAGCGCCGTCCGCCCTGTGACGAACATCTTCGGCGGCGCGGGCATCGCGGGAACGGTCTCGACGACCGACTACAACAATGACGTGTCCGTCAACAAGCAGTTCGGCAAGGGCGGCGGCACGTTCACCTACTTCTTCAACAACACGCGCGAGAGCACCAACGCGCTCAACACGCGCATCAACCCGGTCTACTCGTCGGCACAGGGGCTTCAGTTCACGCAGCCGCTCTGGCGCAACCGCTCCATCGACCGCAACCGCCAGCAGATACGCATCCAGCGCAAGCGGCTCGAACAGACTGACGCAGACTTCCGCCTGCGCACCATCGCCGTCATCTCGCAGGTGCAGCGCGCCTACTGGGACTTGGTCTTCGCCCTGCGCAACGAGCAGAATCAGGTCGCCAACGTCAAGCTCGCGCAGGAGAACTTCCGCCGCACCGAGGCGAGCGTCGCCGCCGGGGCCTCGGCCCCGCTTCAGCGCGCGGAGATCGAGACGGAACTCTCGACGCGCCAGTCGTCCCTGCTCGTCGCCAACGAGCAGGTGACGTTTGCGGAGAACACTCTCAAGAACCTGCTCATCAAGGATGCGCTCTCGCCCGACTGGTCGAAAGCGCTCGTCCCGACCGATCAGCCTTCGTTCGAAGAGGCGCCGCTCAACCTTGAGTCGGCGCTCAAGGAGGCGCATGAGAATCGCCCTGAGATTCGCCGCCTCCGGCTCGAAGGCGATGTCAACGACATCAACCTTCAGTTCTACAAAAACCAGACGAAGCCGCGCATCGACCTGACCGGCACCGTCCAGACAAACGGCTTGGCGGGTACGACGCAGGGCACGACGACTTTCGTCGATCCGACCGACCCGACCGGCCAGCGGATAATCACGCAGCCCATCGGCGCTTGCACCGGCAACGAGGCGACGGGGCAACAGTGCGTCCCCGCGAACTTCGTCGGCGGCTACGGCCAGACGCTCAAGAACATCTTCCGCGGCTCGACGCGCCAGATCGTCGTCGGCGTCACCATCCAGATTCCGTGGAAGAACACCACGGCGAAGGCCAACCTCGCCTACGCGCAGATTCAGCGCGAGCAGCTCGCCGCCTCGACGCGCTCGCAGGAGCAGACCATCGAGGTCGAGGTGCGCAACGCCGTGCAGTCGGTCGAGACGGCGCGGCGTCGCGTGCTCTTTGCGCGCGAGGCGCTGCGCAGCGCCGAAGAGCAGTTGGCCGGCGAGCGCCGCCTCTATCAGGTCGGCCGCTCGACGACGTTCCTCCTCTTCCAGCGCGAGAACGCGCTCGTCAACGCGCAGAATCAGGAGCTACAGGCGCAGACCGACTACAACAAGGCGCTCGCCGATCTTCAGCGCGCGACCTCGACGACGCTGCGCTCGAACAACGTCATCATCGACTCGCCGGTCGCCCCCGAGAAGTTCGAGAAGTAGACGAACGTCGAGTCAGTTGAAGAGCGGCCGTGAGAGTCACGTCTCTCACGGCCGCTCTCTTTTATCCCTTCGCCCTTTACTCGCGCGCGCACGTTTGCGTATGCTCTAACGCCTTGAAAATCTCCGCCACCATCATCACCTTCAACGAGGCCGAGAACATCCGCGCGGCGTGCGAGTCGGTCGCGTGGGCCGACGAAATCCTCGTCGTCGATTCACGCTCGAACGACCGCACGGCCGAGATTGCCGAGCGTCTGGGCGCGCGCGTCATCGTCCGCGACTGGCCCGGCTTCGCCGCGCAGAAGCAGTTCGCCGCCGAGTCCGCAACACACGACTGGGTCTTCAGTCTCGACGCCGACGAACGCGTCACGGATGAGCTGCGCGCGAGCGTCCTACGCTTGCGCAACGGTGACGCACTAAGGCTCGCCGACGGCTACCGCGTCGCGCGTCGTTCGTTCTACATGGGGCGTTGGATTAAGGGTGGGGGCTGGTATCCGGACTACCAGCTCCGTTTCTACGACCGAAGGCGCGGACGCTGGGAGGGCGCGCACATCCACGAGTCCGTCAAGATGCAACCGGGCGCGCGCGTCGAGACGCTCAACGGCGACCTCCAACACTTCAGCGTCCGCGACGCCGCGCATCATCACCGCATGATCGGCGAGCGCTACGCCCCGCTCTCCGCGCGACAAATGTTCGAGGCTGGCCGCCGCACCTCCGCGCTCCGCATCGCCACGGCCGCCCCGGCCGCCTTCACGCGCAGCTTCATCCTCAAGGGCGGTTTCCGCGACGGCCTCGCCGGCCTCGCCATCGCACGCTTCGCCGCCCACCACGCCTTTCTCAAACACGTCATGCTCTGGGAGATGCAGAGGAGTGATAAGTGATGAGTGATAAGTGATAAGAAGGAAGGGCGGGCCTTGTCTTCTCTCATCACTTATCACTCATCACTCATCACTTACTCAAGGACTTCCAAATCCGTGCTCTCCAACTGGTGGCGCGGCTTTTCGGGTTTGGGGATGGGGACGGGGGTGTCTTGACTGAGCGTGATTTCGGCGAGGAGTTGGTCTGTGAGCTGGCGCGACTCGGCGACGCCGGAGCCCTGATTGAGGACGACGAAGTAGACCTTGCCGTACTTCTGCGTGTAGATGACGCCGCCGAGGCTCGCCATCCCACCGTCGTCGTGGACGAGCGTGCCGGTCTTCGCCACGACCGCGCCTTCGAGCGGCGTCCCCACCATCCTGCGCCGCAGCGTCCCGTAGTCGTCGCTCGCCACCGCCATAATGTCCACCAGCTCCAATCCCTGTCGGCGCGCCTCGTCGTCGAGCGCGCGGATGACCGTCAACAGCCCGCGCGGCGTCATGCGATTGACTTCGAGCCCTGAGTTTGTCGAAAGCTGTACCTGCTCGGGCGCGAGCTTCAGTTCTTCGATGAGAAACGAGCGCACGCCATCGGGCCCGCCGACAAGCGCGCCCAGACGCTCGGCGACGAAGTTGCTCGAATGCGCGTTCATGTAGAGCAGAATGTCATGCAGAGGGTACGAGAGCACCGCGAACGCCGGCTCACCGGCCGGAGCTTCCGTCACGGCGAACGTCTTCGGGGTGAGCTTGACGGCCTTGGCGAGTCGCTGCGCAGACTCTTCGGGCTTGTCCGTGAAGTTGAAGACGAAATTCGGCGTGACGGCCAGCTCGCCCTCAAACTTCTTGATGCCGCGCTCGGCCAGCTTCTTCGCCACGAGCGCCGCGTGGAAGTCGCCGAAGGTCGGGTCGCCTCCCGCGACGACGAGCCGGCCATGCAAAACGCCCGACTTGTCCACGTCGCCTTCGATGTAGAGCTTCGTCTCGAACCGGTAATCTTTGCCGAGCTTGTGCAGCGCGACGAGCGAGGTCGTGAGCTTGACGAGCGAGGCCGGGTTGTATGCCGCGTCGGCGTTA
>JBJMGQ010000140.1:0-3565 GCA_045807845.1 Pyrinomonadaceae bacterium
GGCGGGTCGGACGCTGAGCAGGCCAACGGCATCGCGCTCGACGCGGCGGGCGGCATCTATCTCGCGGGCACCACGTCTTCGACGAACCTGCCGCTCGCGAACGCGGTGCGCGGCGCATACGGCGGCGCGCGTTCGGACGCCTTCGTCGTCAAGTTCGGCGTCGAGGCCGACGTGTCGGTCGCGGTCACGGACTCGCGCGACCCCGTGATGGTCGGAAACCCTCTGAGCTACACGCTGGTGGTCAACAACGCGGGGCCTTCGCCCGCGACCGGCGTGAGCCTGACTTTCACGTTGCCCGCGGCGTTGACCTACGTCTCGGCCGCGCCGGCGCAGGGAAGTTGCAGCGCAAACGGTCAGGTCTTGACGTGCATGCTCGGCGACCTGCCCGCGTCGGGCGGCGCGAACGTCGTCGTCAACGTCAACCCGAACACACCCGGCAACGCGACGAGCAACGCCACCGTTATGGCCAACGAGGCCGACCACACGCAGTCGAACAACAGCGATTCTGAGACGACGAAAATCTCCGCCACGCCCTCGATACGGGGGCGCGTGACAGCTCCGGGCGGCGCCGGTCTAGCGGGCCTGACCGTGACCCTGAGCGGATCACAGTCGGCATCTTTGCAGACCGACGCCAACGGCTTCTACCTCTTCGCGGAACTCCCTGCCGGCGGCACGTACGTCGTCACGCCTTCAAAGGACGGCGTCTCCTTCGAGCCGCCTTCGCGCACCTTCAACAGTCTCAGCGCCGACCAGACCGCGGACTTCACCGGCACGACCTGCGCTTGGACGCTCGCGCCGCCTACGCAGAGCTTCGGTGCGACGGGCGGCAGCGGCTCGGTCACGGTCAACACGCTGCACGGCTGCCCTTGGACGGCCGCGAGCAACTCCGACTGGATCACGATTAACTCCGGCACAAGCGGCACCGACACCGGCGCGGTTACCTACACGGTCGCGCCGACGAGCGCGCCGCGCGGGGGCCGTCTCAACATCGCGGGACAGAACTTCCCCGTCTATCAGGAGTTCAACTCGTGCGGCGTGCCCGTCTTCACGCAGGCCAGATACAACCTTCAGGCCAGCGGCCCGACGCTCGCCGAGACGGCCGACTTGAACGGCGACGGCAACGCCGACGTGGTCATCTCGACGAACGCGATTTCGGGCGGCGGCGTGTCGGCGGCGTCGATGATTAACGACGGGGCCGGTCACTTCACTTCGAGCAGTTTCGACATCGGCCTCGGCGTTCCGCAGGGGATGACCATCGCCGACTTCAACGGCGACGCGCGCCCCGACATAGCCATGTGGAGCTACGTCACGCCGTACATCAGAATTCATTACAACAACGGCGCGGGCGGTTTCGGTCAGACGGCGACAAACATTCAAATCGGCTCGAACGTCGCGCCGCGCCCGCGCGGGGCCATCGCGGCCGACGTGAATCGCGACGGCAAGAACGACCTCGTCGTCTCGACGCCCGACACGAACAACATCCGCATCCTGCTCGGCGACGGCGCGGGCGGCTTCTCGGCCGCGACACCTGTGCCGACGGGGACGAACAACTCCCAATACGAGATGCTCGAACTGGCCGACGTTAATGCCGACGGCAAGCTCGACCTGCTGCTCGGCAACGGATTCACACCGAGAAAGATTGCCGTCAGGCTCGGCGACGGCGCGGGCGGGTTCGGCGCGGACATCGTCTCGCCGATTACGACCTACCCGTCGAACATTCTGACCGGCGACTTCGACGGCGATGCAAAGCTCGACCTCGTCTATCCGGGCACCATCTGCGACGGGCTGGGCACGAACTGCTCCGGCTCTATCTTCGTCTTGGCGGGCGATGGCGCCGGACACTTCACGGAGAAGAGTCGCCTCGACAACGCCAACGCCTTCAGCCTCGCCGTCGCCGACTTCAACAACGACGGCAAGCTCGACCTTGTGCAGATGCAGACGAGCGGCACTCCTTTGGTGCGGCTCGGCAACGGTGTGGGCGGCTTCGTGAGCCCGCCGCCGCCCCCGGCCGGCGACGCGCCCGAGGCGCAGGCACAGTCCAACAGCACGGGCGGGTTTGCGACCGCCGACTTCGACAAGGACGGGCGCCCCGACCTCGCGGTGGCGAGTTACGACTTCGGCGCCGCCATCTACACGAACCGCTGCGCCTCGGCGCCGAGCATCTCCGGGCGCGTGACCTCGCAGGTCGGTTTGGGCGGCGTGACCGTCACGCTCTCGGGCGCGCAGACGGCCACGACGCAGACGGACGCGGGCGGCAACTTCTACTTCGGCGGGCTCACGACGGGCGCGAGCTATGTCGTGACGCCGTCGAAGGAGAACTATCGCTTCAGCCCCGCGAGCACGAACGTCAACAACCTGTCGGCGGCCGGTCAGAGCGTGGACTTCACGGCGACGCCGATGACGGTGCGGCTCGCGCTCAACCACCACGTCGTGGACGAGAATCTCAACAACAGCCTACGCATCGACGTGGTGCGCGACGGCGACACCACGGGGCCTGCGACCGTCAACTACTCGACCGGCACCACGACGGCGACCGCCCCCGCCTCCGACCGCTCCGACTACACGTACACGGCCGGCACGCTCAGCTTCGCGCCGAACGAGACGACGAAGAGCTTCACCGTCTTCCTCAACGACGACAGGCTGCTGGAAGGCTGGGAGGGCTTCACCGTGAACCTGAGCGACGCGACGGGCGCGATCATCGGCGCGCCCGCGACGGCGCTCGTCGAGATAAGGGACAACGAGTTCGCACAGCCGACGACGAACCCGATTGACGATTCGCAGTTCTTCGTCCGGCAGCACTATCACGACTTCCTCAACCGCGAGCCAGACCAGTCGGGGCTCAACTTCTGGGTGAACGAGATCGAGTCGTGCGGCACGAACGCCGCGTGCCGCGAGGTCAAGCGCATCAACGTCTCGGCCGCCTTCTTCCTCTCGATTGAGTTCCAGCAGACCGGCTACTTCGTCTACAAGACCTACAAGGCGGCCTTCAACACCGGCGAGGCGCTGGCGCAGAAGACCTTCCTGAAGGACACGCAGCAGATAGGGCTCGGCGTCGTCGTCGGCGCGCCGAACTGGAAGGAGCTGCTCAACGCGAACAAGCGCGCGTACATGAACGCCTTCGTCCAGCGCCCGGACTTCATGGCTGCCTTCCCGATGACGTTGACGGCGGCGCAGTTCGTGGACACGCTGAACGCGAACAGCGGCGGGACGCTCACGCAAGGTGAGCGAGACTCGCTCGTGGCGGGGCTCGCGTCGGGCGCGACGACTCGCGCGCAGGTGTTGACTGCCGTGGTCGAGAACGCCGAGTTCTCGCGCCGCGAGTTCAACCGCGCGTTCGTGCTGACGCAGTACTACGGCTACCTCCGGCGCGGCCCGGCCGAGACGCCCGACTCCGACTTCGTCGGCTTCAACTTCTGGCTCGGCAAGCTGAACGAGTTTGGCGGCAACTACATACAGGCGGAGATGGTGAAGGCTTTCATCACTTCGCTCGAATACAGGAAGCGGTTCGGGCCGCAATAGGGAAAGAGCAGTGACGAGTGAGAAGTGAGGGGTGTCGAGTAAGCCA
>JBJMGQ010000141.1:0-16324 GCA_045807845.1 Pyrinomonadaceae bacterium
CCGCGTCGAAGGCTTCGTTCAGCTCTTCGAGCGGCGCCATCAAAGTCTCGGGCACGTAGCGCCCGCCGTAGCGCCCCCAGTGTCCACCCGCGTCAGGATTTACAGTCTGCTCGCCCATCGAAGCCACACTCCGCCGCCGGCCCTTGAAAGTTTGAGCGGCGGCGGATGTAGCTCAGACACCCGCCGCCGCTTCTTCTGAACGGTGCCGCCAGTCTAGCCCACGCGGAATATTTTTGGAAACAGACCCGCCCGCGCTTACTTGCGCGAGCCTAGCGCGGGCCCGGCCGCGCTGGCGAGGACGGCGCGGTTGCGCCCCTCCTGCTTGGCGCGATAGAGCGCGGCGTCGCTGGTGCCGAACAGCTCGCGCTCGGTGCGCGCGTTCTCGGGGCACGCGGCGACGCCGACGCTGACGGTCACGCCTCCTCCTCCTAATTCTTCGACGCGGCGCTCGGCCACCGCGAACCGCACGCGCTCGGCGGCGGCGAGCGCCTTGTCGCTGCCCACGCCCGCGAGCAGCAGCGCGAACTCTTCGCCGCCGAGACGTGCCGCCGTGTCGTTGTCGCGCGAAAGCTCTGTCAAGACATCTGCGACCGCACGGATGACACGGTCGCCGGCCGGGTGGCCGTAGGTGTCGTTGACGCGCTTCATGTGGTCGATGTCGAGCAGCAGCAGCGCGCAGGGGATGTCGTAACGACGCCAGCGCTCGACCTCCTGCTCAAGCGCCTTGCGGAAGCGGCGACGGTTGGCGAGGTCGGTCAAGTAGTCGAGGTCTGCCTCGGCGCGCAGGCGGTCTACGGTGAACCTGTACGTGACGTGTTGCGCGGCGCGCGCGGCGAGCAGCCCGAACTCTTCGGGGAGGCGAAAGTAGTCGGACGCACCGGCGGCCATCGCCGCGCCGCGCCGCTCGGGCGTCGAGGGTTCGAAGCCCGCGAGGATGATGGGCACGGGCTCCTGCGCGTCGGAGAGCATGCGCGCAAGCTCGTTGGCGCTGACGCCCTTGACGGCCGCGTCGGCGACGACGACGTGCGGGCGCGTGCGCTGAAGGGCAACGAGCGCCTTGACGCCGCCCGCCACGCCCGCGACGTGGAAGCCACGCTCTTCGAGCCCGGCGCCGTAAGCGCTCATGCGTGGGTCGTCGGTCACGAGCAGGACGCGCCCCTGGTCGCGCGTCGGCTGGCGGCGGCCGTCGATGAAACGTGCGGTGGCAGTCATCAAGTGGAACTCGGGCGAAAGACTATCTACTTGTCGGCCCTAACGGTGGGAGGCGAAGTCGGGGCATTACGTTCGGCGTAGCTCCGAACCCCTTGCTCGTTCGTCGTCAGAATAACCGAAGAGGTAGGAGATGAGTCAAGTAAAATCGGATTCCGGCAAGGTCACTTTTATCAGGCCAAGATTCGCGTAAAGCTGCCTTGACTTCCACTTACTCGCCCGTGTAATCCGTGGTCGCTCATGGCGGGAATACTCAAGAGCAGGATGGTCAAAGCCTTCATCACGGCGCCCGAGTACCGGCAGAGGTTCGGCCAATAGCGAACCCGTCCATCAAAAGATGTGGCCGCCCGGATATCCTTGACCGGGCGGCCACTCTCTTAAGGGATGGGCGGGCTGATTACTGTTGCCTTTGCAGATAGGCGGTCACGGCTTCGACGGCGCCCTCGTGCATCCTCTCGGGGGTGACGTACATCCAGTGCTTCTCGAACTCCTCGCCGGTCAGCTCAGGCCGCGCGGCCCGCTCCTTCTCCTTCAACCACTGCTCGGCCCAACGGCGTAGTTCCGGGTCGCGGTTGAGCGCCATTCGCGCCGCGTGCGTGTTCACGGGTGTGCTCATGAAGTGTCTCCCCTTTTTCTTGACGTAATCGGAAGCAAAATTAACGTGCGAGAGCGATCTGCGCGTTCACACGGATGGGCGGGCCGTCGTCGGGGTTGTTGCCGGACGGGCGGTTCGGCACGGTGTAACGATCAATCGCGCCCGGCTGAAACACCAGACACATGCTCGACCCGCCGTAGCTGAAGTAGCCCAGCTCGTCGCCCTTCTGCACCTCGTCACCCGGCTCGACCTGAATCGTGACCGACGAAATCTCGGTGATGCCGATGGGGATGACGCAGACCATGCCGATGTTCGGCTCGGGGCTCTCGATGAAGACCAGCCCGCGCGTGTTCACCGCGGCCTCGTAGCCCTGCGAGTAGGTCGCGGCCGTCGGGTCGTAACCGGCCGACTCCGCGTCGCTGAACATCAACCCGTCAACGACGTACGCCTGCCGCACGATACCCGCGACGGGCGCGCGCCAACGGTGGTAGTCCGCGCCGCTCAGAAACGACTGGAAGACGCTGCCGCCGACGAACCGCTCGACGTACTCGTTGTCGAGCATGTTCACCAAAGAGTACGGCTGCCCCTTCAGCCAGAAGGTATCCAACGGCTGGATGTTATTCGCGATGTTGTAGACCTTCCCGTCGTTGGCCGAGACGACTACCTTCGGGTCGTCCGGCGCGGAGACGGGTCGCATCTCCGCTTGAATCTGCCGGTGGAAGTAGTCGTTGAAAGACTGCCAACCCCAGTGCGGCGCGGACTGGTCGGGGATGACGAACTCGTAGAGCTTGTTGTACCAGTAGGCCGACTGCGACAGCCAACCGTTCACGCCGTCGTGCAGGACGTACAGGCTCTCCGCGCTGTCGAGGAAGGCGCACCACTCCTGCAACACGAGGCGGACGGCGCCGTTGAAGGCGTCGTTTCGGAAGACGGCCTCGCCCGCGCGCGTCATCATCATGTAGGTGAAGAGGGTTGAGACGGGGAAGAAGTTCTGTTTGTTCGGGTCGGGGTTGTACTCCGGCGCGGTCGTGACGATTATATTCAACGCGCCCAGCAACTCCTCGACGGTCGCAATCGTCTTGTGGTCTGCGGGCTGCTGGTCGAGCATCTGCGTCACGTACATGCGCACGATGCCGTCGAGTTCGATCAACTCGGCCAGCGCCGCCACCGCCGGGCTGTATATCTGCGCGTCGCCCTGCGCTTGTGCCTCTTTGACTCCGCGTTTCAACTCCCGCTGCCACTCGTCCACGACGGCGCGGTCTTTGGGCAGATAGCCGGCCACGTACCCGAAGTGCCTGCGGTAGCGCGCGTCGAGGGTCTTCTCGTTTTCGTTACTCATGAGGGACAGAATCTTCCTTTCACGTCGGGGTGCCCGTCCATAGCGCAACTGGGATGTGAGTTAATAAATGGTCGAGGGCGCCCGCATACTATGCCCTTCGCCGCCGCCTGTCAACGCTCACCCTCAGACGCGTGTCGCATCCGCCGCGCGCGCTCACAGAGCAGCGTTGTGTCATACGAAGAAGGCCCGCGCCTGTGGTAAAACGGCGGTATGAAAATCGTCTCCCTTCAGGTCGGCCGGCCGCGGCTCGTCGTGTGGAACGGGCAGCCCGTTTCGACCGGCATCTACAAGACGCCCGTCGAAGGCCGCCGTATGCTCCGCACGCTCAACCTCGACGGCGACCGGCAGGCGGATTTGACCGTCCACGGCGGCATCTATAAAGCGGCCTACGCCTACCCTTCGGAACACTACGCCTACTGGCGGGACGAGTTGCCCGACATGGAGCTGGCTTGGGGAATGTTCGGCGAGAACTTCACCACCGAAGGGCTGGACGAATCGAGCGTCAACATCGGCGACCGCTTCCGCCTCGGCTCGGCGGAGGTGAGAGTCACACAGCCGCGCATGCCCTGTTACAAGCTCGGCATCAAGTTCGGGCGGACTGACATCCTCAAGAGATTTCTGTTGAGTGGGAGGACGGGCTTCTATTTCTCCGTGCAGCGCGAGGGCGAGGTCGGTGCGGGCGATGAGCTTGAGCTGTTCGAGCGCAACGAGCATCACGTTACGGTCGCCGACATCGTGCGGCTCTACGCGCGAGACAAGGGCGATGTCGAGATGCTGCGGCGCGCCGTCGAGCTGGAAGCCCTGCCGGAGAGCTGGCGCGAACATTTTCGTCAACAACTCGCTGTTATAAGATAAACACTCATCCGGCCGAAGGGAGCGAGGTGACTGAGAACTTTAAAGGCCCGGCGTATCCGGCGGCGCGCACCATCGCCTCGACGGCGCGCGAGCATTTCGCGCGTCGCATCTCGGCGGCACGCGCGCGCGGTCATGAGGGACTCGCGGAGGAGCCCGACGCCGCGGCCATCGAGACGATCATCGACGCCGCCTTCTGGGCCAGCCTCCGACGCGAGGAGGGTTACTCGCCCAAGATTTCGCTCGCCTTCCTCCCGCCCGGGCGCATGGGCAGCGCGCTCAGATTCGAACGCCGGCTCCCGCTCGACCCCGTCCTGCTCGCGCGCGTCGCGGCGGCCGTCGAGCGGCCCGGCATACACCTCGGCGTCTGGCGCGACGCCGAGGGCTTGTGCGCGTGGGGCACGACGCGCGACGTGCCGCCCCTCTGCTTCGTCCTCGAAGTGGTGGCGCCGGGGCTGCTCGTCATCAAGTACCGGCGTGGGCGCGAGGCCGGTAAGTATGTGAACGTCGCCGTGCTCGAAGGCGACAGCGTCAGGGTCGTCGATGAGCGGGGCACGAGCCTCCCCGACTGTCCTGAGCTGCTGACGAGACTGCTCGGCTTCGGCGCGCCCGAGCCCGTGCCGGATACGGTCAATGTACTCGTGCAGCTCGCCGCCTCGATGCGGACGCACGGCCGCGGCGGGTCGCTCCTCGTCGTCCCGCAGGGGTCGGACGGCTGGCGCGAGTCGATTGTGCATCCCGTGCCTTATGCGGCGCAGCCGGCCTACTCCGAACTCGCGGACTTGATGCGGCGCGAGGCGGCCGAGCGTGCGACCACCTTGTGGCAGGAGTCTTTGATAGACGCGGTGGAGATGGTGGCCGGGCTCACGGCCGTTGACGGCGCGGCCTTAATCAGCGACCTCTACGAGGTGCTCGCCTTCGGTACGAAGATCGTCCGGCGCAAGGGGGGCGAGCAGGTCGAGCGGGTGGTCTTGACCGAGCCGGTCATCGGCGACACGGCGGCGGTCGTCAACCCTGTGCAGCTCGGCGGCACACGCCATCTCTCCGCCGCGCAGTTCGTGCAGGATCAGCAGAGCGCGGTCGCGCTCGTCGCTTCACAGGACGGCCGCTTCACCGTCTTCGCGTGGTCTCCGTGCGAGGGGATGGTTCACGCACATCGCGTCGAGACGCTGCTCCTTTAAGCGACGACTGGGCGACCTTCATCCGGCAGCTCGAAGCCGCGGCCGGACTCAAAGGGGCAGCTCCGGTCGTATGACGGTCTCTCGAACAAGTTCAATAATGGATGTTGAGGTCATCCCGGCGTCACCGGAACAAGAGCCGGTTCTGGCGAACCTGCTTGAGTTATATGCGCACGACTTCAGCGAGTTCGTTGATCTAGAACTCGGCGCGGACGGCCGTTTCGGCTACGAGCCCCTTCCCTTGTACTGGAAAGATTCTCAACGCCACCCGTTTCTCATCACCGCCGACGGCCAACTGGCCGGCTTCGTCTTCGTGCACAGAGGCTCTCAAATTTCTGTTGACGCAGAGGTGTGGGATGTCGCCGAGTTCTTCATCGCCCGCGGCTTCCGCCGGCTCGGGCTCGGGACGAAGGCGGCGCAGGAGATTTGGAGAAAATTTCCCGGGCAATGGGAGGTGCGTGTGATAGACCGGAACCGACAGGCGAAGACTTTCTGGACGCGCGCGATTAATGAGTTTATCGGCGGAACGGTTGAGCCAAGCCTTTTAGATAAGGACGGGCAACGTTGGCACGTCTTCTCATTCGAATCCAAACCCGCCAGCTAACAGCGCTTCCCACTCTTCAACTCGCGTTTGCAAATCGCCAAGAGCAGTCTCTCGGGTGGCGTTCCGCAGACCTTGGATTGCCCTCTCTCAAGGTCATAGAGTAGTTTTCTGTTTTTTCGACCGGCATAAGATTTGTTCTTCAAGCGCCTGCTCGTGAAGGAGCGCTCGCAAAGATGAGTGTGACAACTGCCGACAGGCGCATACGTCAAAGGCTGCTTGAGGCCGCGATGCCTCTGCTTGCGGAGCGGGGGCTGGCGGGCGCGCTGCTGCCGCAAGCGGCCGGCGCGGCTGGATGTACGCTCGAACGCGCGCGCCTCTTCTTTGGGCGCGACGAAGAGCTTGTGCTCGCACTCTACCTGCGGCTGGCGATGGAACTCGAAGCTCGCGTGCCGGAGCTGCCGGAAGGCACCATTGCGGAGCGCTTTCGTTCGGCGATGCTGACGAAGCTGTCGCTCGTCACGCCGTACAGGGATGCGCTCATGGCGCTGCTCGCCACCGCGCTCGACCCGCGGCACGAGTTGGGCGCGCTCGGTGAACAGACCGGCCTCGTCCGTAGCCGCGTGATGGGAGTCTTCTCGGCGGTCGTCCTCGGCGCATCCGACCGACCCTTTGAGGCGACCGAGGCGCTGCCCCGCCTTCTCTACGGCACACACCTCGCACTCATGCTGCTTTGGACACAGGATCGGACTCCCGACTTCGCCTCCACGCGGAGCGCCATCGAAGCCTTCTGCAATCTGTTCGCGTCGGCGTCGCTACTCCTTTGGCTGCCGCAGGCGGGACTCGCGCTCGCCGGGGCCGACCGTGTACTGGCGCCGCTCCTTGAGCCGGAGCCGGACGCCACGCAGGCCGCGACCGCCGAGAGAATCCTCCGCACGCTGTTCCGCCACCGGCGACTGCAACCCGGCGCCGGTGCGTGCGCCGAAAACCCTTGCGAGCAATGTCTGGGGCTGCACCTGCCGAAGGTAAGACGGTTCGTCGCGGGCAACGAACCCGTCCATCTGCTCCTGCCGGCCTTCCCGGCCAAGTCGCCGAACCAGCGGAAGGTGCTCGGCAGTCTGCCGGACATGGCCGAGGAGTTGGCGCTCGTTTTTCTTGAAGGGGTGTGCCGAGAGATTGAAGAGTTCTACCCGCCGGGGGCGCGCGTGACCATCTGCTCGGACGGTCGCGTCTTCAGCGACCTCGTCGGCGTCCGCGAAGCCGATGTGACGGAGTACGGGCGTGAGATCGCCTCAATGCTCGAACGGCTCGGGCTTGAGTCGCTCGACACTTTGAATCTGGAAGACCTCTTCGACATCGACGACAAAGAGGCACTGCGCGAACAACTGTGCGAGCATTACGCGGAGCCGCTCGTGACCATCGAGGAGCGCGTCCGCACGTACGAGCGCCACCGCGCGCTTTTCAACGGCATTCACCGCTTCCTCTTTGAAGACCGTCTCATCATCGAGCCTGAGAAGAGTAGAAATCGGCTGCGCAACGAATGCAGGGAGCGCGCGCTGCGCGTGATTCAAAGGAGCGAGGCGTGGGGACGGCTCATCGGGGAGTGCTTCCCGGTGGCCCTGCGCCTCTCGATTCACCCACAGCCTCCGCACTCGGATAAGATCGGCATGCTGCTCGGCGAAGCCGAAGACGCTTGGCTCACGCCCTGGCACGGCGTCGCCCTCAAGACCGATGCGGGGCTCAAGCTCGTGAGGCGTCATGAGGCAGAAGCGCTCGGCGCGCAGGTCGTGCTGCGCGAGGGACGCGCCAGCCACTACGAGACGGGAGCGACCGTATGAGCGACGAGACCGTGCGAGCGGGGCGCGACCGCTATCTCGCGGACAACTCGCTCACCGTCGATAGCTATAGCGCGAGCGGCTTTCCCGTCTACGTCGGGCGTTGGCCCGTGCGCCTGCCGAACCCCGGGCTGCTTCACCTGCACGACCTGCATCACGTCGTCACGGGCTACAGCACCGGACTCGTCGGCGAGGCCGAGATCAGCGCCTACGAGCTGCGCGCCGGGTGCAGGTCGTTCATGGTTCACATGCTCTGCATCGGGGCCATCGCGGGCGCGATGTTTGTCGCGCCGCGTCGCATCGTCCGCGCGTGGAGGCGTGCGCGCGGGGCGCGTACGCTCTATCACACCGACATCCCTTACGAAACTCTTCTGGACATGAGCGTGGCCGAACTCCGTCGCCACCTCAACATCGCGCCCGAGGGCGCACACGACGCTCAAGCGAGACGGCCATGAGTGAAGAGAAGAAATCCGGATGGGCGCTCGAACCGCTCGAACCCTTCGGCGTCGTCGTCAACGCGACGCGTGAAGGCGCGCACGCGCGAGAGATTCCGGTGCGGCTCTTTGAAGAATGGGTCGGGCGCGGCGGCGTGGTCGTGGCGCGCGGGTTCGCACCGCTCGGCGCGGACGAGTTGCCGGAGGTCGGGAGGCGTTTCGGCGAGGTGCTTGAATGGGACTTCGGCGAAGTTAACGAGCTGCGCGTGCGGGCGGAGGCGAAGAACTATCTCTACACCAACCACGAGGTGCCCTTTCACTGGGACGGCGCGTTCGTCGGGCGCGTCCCACGCTACATCATCTTTCAATGCGAGTCGGCGCCGCCTCAAGGCGCGGGCGGTGAGACGCTCTTCTGCGACACGCGGCGCCTGCTCGAACGCGCCGCACCTGAAGTGCGCGAGACTTGGGGCCGCATCACGATAACTTATTCGACCGAGAAGGTCGTGCACTACGGAGGGACTTTCACCTCGCCGCTTCTCGCCACACACCCCTTCAGCGGCGAGCCTGTGTTGAGGTACGCCGAGCCGGTCGAAGACTTGAACCCGGTGCGTTTGGAGATTGAAGGCATCGACGCCGAAGCGCGCGCGGCGTTCCTGCTCGACATGCGACGGAGGCTCCGCGACCCAGAGGTCTGTTACGCGCACCGTTGGCGTGACGGCGACATCCTCGTCGCAGACAATCACGCGCTGCTGCACGGCCGCCGCGCCTTCGCGGAGTCCGCGCCAAGACACATACGGCGCGTCAACATCCTTTGAAGCGGCGCCGACGAACGAGCGCCGCAAGGCTGATGAGAGTCTATGAGCGTCAAGCGTTTCCTGCTCTACATGCTCCGCATACGCCGCGTCGAATTTCGCATCGCGGAGATTCCCATCCTCGCCATCCCCGTCCTCCTGCTGATAAGAGACGCGGCGCCGGTCAAGACCTTCGCCTTCTGGGAAGGGATTTTCATCTTCTTCCTGCTGTTCGCCTTCGGCGACATGGTCAACTGTCTCGCCGACCGAGACCTCGACGCCGTCTACAAGCCGCACCTCTCCGAAGCCGTCTACGGCCTCGGGGTTCGCTTCGTCACCTTTCAGGTGTCGGCGACCGCCGCGCTCGCGCTCGTCCTGTCCGCGCACCTCTCTTGGCTCACGGGACGTTGGCTGCTCTTTGCCCTCGTCGCGATTGGGCTTGCGCTCGGCGCCGCCTACTCCGTCCCGCCGGTTCGTTTGAAGGGACGAGGTTTCGCGCAGCTCGTCTGCCTCTGGCTCATCATCTTCGTCGGCCCGATGCTCTTCGTCGGGCTGCTCGTTGACTCCTACCCGCCGCCCACGCTGCTCATCCTCGCGGCGTCGTACGGCACACTGCAAATGGGCGTCATCCTCATCAACACCGCCGAGGATTACCCGGAAGACCTCGCGGCGGGTGTCCGCACGACGGTCGTCGCCACGGGGTTGCGAGCGGGCGTCTCGCTCGCGCTCATGCTCGCGACCGCAGGGTCGGTCGGGCTGTTAGTAACCCTCACCATGCTCTTCCGGCAACGTCATGCGGGCTGGCACTGGATAGCAGCTCTGTTGCCTGCCGCGTGCGCGTGCGTCTATGTCTCGGGCAGCATTTGGAGTCTGAGACGAGCGATTGTGCGAGCCGACTTGGCCGAACAGATACGGACGGTTAAAGACGTGGCAAGAAGAGTTCCCTTGTGGGTGACCATCGTGGCTTGGTCTACGCTCGGCGCGGCCTATGCCTTTTATCGTCTGCCCACAGGCAGCTTCTAAGAAGCTCGGACGAGATGAAATCTGAGTGTTGACTTAGAATCCGCGGAGGCATATTGTACGGGGCGCTTCGGGTCTTTACTCTCATTAGCTTCTACCTACTCAAGCGTTACCAAATATGGAGCGTAGTCGATGGCTCAACGCATCAAGCTGTGGGCTCTAGCCTGCATTCTCGCCGCCGTGTTGGTTCTCTCTGCTCTGCCGCATCTGCTCGGCGCCGCGCGGGCGGCCGAGGCCGTAGATAAGCCGTCCCCGGCGGGTGGCGCGGCCGTGCAGCAACCGGCCGCGGCCGATGAAGACGGCAACTGCCGGAACGTCCCGCCGCTGCCGTTGCCGAGTACGTTCCTGCCGGGACGCTTGCCGGTCTTTCAGGAGCAGCTCGCGCGGTTCCTACAGTGCAGGCAGTACGCGAAGCTGAACTGGGGCGAGGACAAGGGGGTGCGCGACACCGGGCCGTACGTCAACGGGAGTTACTACGGCGTGCACCCGGCGGTGAAAATCTACTACTCGCCGCAGGTCATCCGCTGGCTGAAGGACGGGCGTAAGGGAACCATCCCCGACGGCGCCATGATCGTGAAGGAGCAGTTTGCGCCGCCGGCCGGGCGGTACAGGCTCACCGCTCCGCCGCCGGTCTCGGACTGGACGATCATGATTAAAGACGCGAAGGGTTCGGCCGACGGTTGGTACTGGGCCGAGATTTGGGACAAGCAGTGCGCGGATAACAACGACCCGCCCTTCGCCATGCGCAACGCGGGCTTCGGCCTCTACTGCACGCGCTGCCACGCGTCGGCCGAGAAGGAGTTCACCTTCAGCTCGCTTGAGAACATCGAGGGCAATCCCGGCGAGCCGCTGAACTACTACGACGACAACTCCTGGTTCTTCGCCCCGTCTCCGCCGCCGATGCCCACGCCGACGCCGCCCCCGCCGTGCAGGGAGACACACGGCCACACGCCCTACACGCCGACCGTGCATCACGACCCCGGCAAGAGCGACTTGGAGGAACGCCTTGAGCCGCTCAGGGTGGCGCCGCCGCCCGTCCCGTCGTTGACGCCGAACCCGCAGTTCGTCGCCTTCTACAACTCGATCCGGCCCGTGAGCAACCCGCAGAAGTTGCCGGGTGAGAGTTACGACCACGTCTTCGCGCGGCCGGCCGCGACCGGCTCCAAGACGAACCTGTTCCTCACCTCGGACTCGTGCGTGGGCTGTCATAGCGCCATCACTTACAGCGGCAACGTGATGCTCTACGAGGGAGTGACGCAGCCGGACGGCACAGGCCCGGCGATGAACGTTTCGCCCTTCGCGGAGTGGCGCTGGTCGCCGATGGGGCTTGCAGGGCGCGACCCAATCTTCTATGCGCAGCTCGACAGCGAGATCGCCTACCTCAAGACGCAGCCGAACGGCGAAGAGCAGGTCAAGATGGTCACCAACACCTGCTTCAAGTGCCACGGCGTGATGGGCAAGCGCACCCTTGACCTCGACCACGGCGGGGTTGACAAAGGCGACTTCAAACGCGACTTCGTCTACATCACCGACGAAGCAGACCCCAATTTCAAGTACGGAGCGCTGGCGCGCGACGGCATCAGTTGCATGTCCTGTCACCGCATCGTCGCCGACAAGACGCCGCCGGGCGTCCCACCGCTCACGCACTTTCTTGAGAAGGCCATCACCGGCGAGTTCACGGTCGGAAACGCCGAAGAGCTTTACGGCCCGTTCAAGGACGACGAGATCGTCACCGACCCGATGCACAACTCGCTCGGCATCAAGCCGAAGCACGACCCCTACATCAAGAGTGCGCGGATGTGCGGCAGTTGCCACACCATCAACCTGCCGGTCGTGGACTGGAAGCAGCCGGTGCAGCACGGCACCGCCGCGGAGGGGCCGCGCCCCGTCACGCACAGCAGCCTCGAACAATTGACCTATCTTGAGTGGCTCAACAGCGGCTATCAGGACGAGTTCAACGGCGGCCCGCAGGCGCAGACCTGTCAGGAGTGCCACATGCGTTCGAGTTACAGCAACTCGAAAGGCACCCTCAACGTGCCGCTCATCCAACAGCCCATCGCCGCCGTCGAGGACGACCGCTATCCCGCGACCGAGGGCATGTTGAGCCCGGACAAGACGCACGTCCGCCTGCGCGAGAGCGGCTTCGCGCGCCACCAGCTACAGGGCTTGAACATCCCTCTGCTTGAGATGTTTCGCCAGTACATGCAGAAGGGCTACGCCAACGGCGCGAACCTGCTCTCGAACCCCATCCTCGGCGTGCGGCAGAACGACTACATGCAGTCGGTCGCCGACAATCTGCCGAACTCCATCGACGCCTACGTCGAGCAGGCGGCAAGCTCGACCGCCGATGTCAACCTCGCCCCCGTTAACGTCAGCGGACGGAAGCTGACCGCCGAAGTGCTCGTCACGAACAAGACCGGCCACAGGTTCCCGAGCGGCGTCGGCTTCCGCCGCGGCTTCCTTGAGCTGCGCGTCGTGGACACAAGCGGCGGGCGGGAGAAGACCGTCTGGTGCTCGGGCTGCACGGACGAGCTGGGCGTCATCACGGACGGCGACGGCGGAAGGCCGCTGCCGTCGGAACTCTTCGACGAGTACCGGAAGGGGCAGAAGCCGGAGCGTGAGGACTATCCGGCGCAGTGCAAGAACGTCGAGCCGCAGCACTACCAGCCGCACTTCTGGGGCACACGCTTCCCCATCACGCGGCAGGATCAGGCGCAGATTTACGAGGAGCTGGATTTGAACGCGGACTGTGTCTTCACCAGCAGCTTCATCCGGCGCGACTTCGTCGTCAAAGACAACCGGCTGCTCCCGTTCGGTTGGACTGAGCAGGGGCCGCTCGGGCCGGACGGGCGACCCGTCATCCCGAAAGAGTTTCTCGAACCGACACACGCGGAGGGCGTGTGGGACGACCCGCGCTACCACGACGGCAGCGGGACGAATCTGGTGCGGTATGAAGTGTTGTTGCCGGCGGGGCTCGACCCGAATAATCTGAGGGTGAGCGCCACGCTCTTCTATCAGAGCATACCGCCGCACTACCTCCACGACCGCTTTACGCAAGCGCCGGACTACCCGGCCACGCAGCGGCTCTACTACCTGACCTCCAACCTCCGCACGCAGAGCACGCCGATGGCGAACTGGAAGGTGAAGGTCGTCGCAGCCACGCGCGACAGGCCGGTAAGCCTCGCAGCGGAGTTGCTTACTGAAGACTGAGGAGAACGAGTATCTCGCCCGTGCCCTTCTCAAGCGGCTCCAAAGCCTTGCCGATGATCGTCCCCGGCGCGTGAAGCTTCCTGCCGCCGATGGAGATGGGCTCCGACTTCATCGCCACGCCCTCCATGTCACTCGTGACGATGAGGTCGCCGATGTGGATGGGCGCGCGCGTGGCGTCCACCTTGACCTTGACTCTTCCGGTCGTCGCCACCATCAACTTGTTCGCTCCACTACGGCCCAACACGACGCCCGGTTGCTCTGAGACGACGCCCGCAACACCCGTGTCGTAGGAACTGGTCGAGGCCAGCACGTGATTGACTCTCTCGCGGTCAAGCACGACGACCGTGCCCGCCGAGAGCTTCTGCGTCGAGGGCACCCACTCGGCCACGTCCTGATAGGTCGCCGTGATGGTCGAGCCCGTGATGGCGCCCGAGGCGTTGATGGCGCCCGATACGTCGAGCTTGTACGCGGGGTTCGTGGTGCCGATGCCGACATTGCCGGTGGCGTTGTCGAAGCTGAGGAAGTCCTTGGTAACGGCGCTGCCCGCGTCGTTGAGCAGGCGGAAGAAGAAGCGCCCCGCGCCGCCCTGCGTGCTGTCGCCCCACAGGTTGAACTTCCGGTTGTTGGCCGGCATGCCCGTGTTCTCAAGGATGAACTCGGCGCCGATAGTATAGTTGGGCCCGGCTATGTGGAGTCCGCGGATGGGGTTCTGTGTGCCGATGCCGACGTTGCCGCCGGTGAAGTAGATGTTCGGCGTCGGCGTCGCGGTCGTCCACTGACTTGCGGTGCCGCCGACCTGCGACCACGTCGCCTTGCATCCGTCGCTGAGGCAGAGCCCCGCCGCGTTGACGTTGCCCGCCACGTCGAGCTTGGAACCGGGCGCCGTCGTGCCGACGCCGACGTTGCCGTTGACGACCACGAGCGTCGAGTTGCCGGTGCCTGAGTTGAGGATGAGTCTCGACGTGGCCGACTCTGTCCGCAGGATCACATCTCCGGCCGCGCTGTTCGCGGTGAAATCGCCGGTCTGCGAGGAGACGCCGAGCGTGCCGTCGGCGGCGGTTCGGCCGATTTGGAGGCCCGTCCACTGCCCCGCCGTGACGCTCCCGCTCAACGCCGTCAAAGCCATCCCGCCGCCCTTGCTGATGTGGAGCCTTGCCGACGGCGCGGTCGTCCCGATGCCGACGTTGCCAGTCGAGCTGATGTAGAACGGCGTCGTCGTCGTCCGGTAGCCCGTGCCCGCCGACCACTGGTTGATGCCGACGAAGTTGGTGCCCAAAGAGATGCTGCTGCCGCCCGCCGCGGTGTCGTCGAGCGACCAGCCCGTGCCGTCGTATGCGACGGTGTGCGCGAAGTCGGACTGCGCGGCGGTCGTCCTGAAGATGCGGGCCTTGGCCGTGGCGGCCGCGTCCGAGATGGTCAGGGCGGGCCGCGCTGAGCTGTACAGGTGCAGCAGGCTCGACGGCGCGCTCGTCCCGATGCCGACGCTGCCGGTCGAAGTGATTCGCATGCGCTCGGCGATGTTGTTGGTGCTCCCGCCGGGTATCTTCGTGAAGAAGGCGAGGTTCGCAGACCAGTCGTTGTTGTCGAGTGAACGGATGCGCGCCTGCGGGTACGTCCATCCCGGGAGGGTAAAGTCGATGGCGGCGCCCGCGTTCGTGCCGCCCGTATTGTTCGTCAGCGAGATAGTCGGGCCGATATCGCCTGAGACATCCTTCCGGATTTCGAGCTGAGTACCGGGAGCAGTAGTGCCGACGCCGACGTTGTTCGTCGTGGTGATGTTGTTGCTCCCGCTCGTCGTCCACTGCGCGCGCACCTCGGCGGGGCGACACAGGCAGAGCACCAACGTCAGGAGGGCGGCCGCGCCGAAGGCCACCCCGTTTGTTCCGGGTCTCTTCGTTCCCATCTTTATCCTCCTCGGGTATGAGTGCCTGCCTGTGGGCGGCCGTCCTGTTGCGTGCGGTGAGATGCGGGCTGCCAAGCGATGCATCTTCCGGCGCGAGTGGCAGGAGTTGTTTTGTTAACGAAGCCCCGCCGTCGCCGGCAAGCGACGGCCGGGCTTTTACTATTAGTACGAACCGGCGAAGGCTGCGCGGCGTGCGGCGCTCGGCATTGTAAAGACTTTGACGGGCAAGGTGTCACTGGGTCGTGACGCCGCGGCGTCACAAAGCTCTGCGGTGAACGTTCAATTGAAACTGCGACTGGTACAGCCGGTCTTTAGCTCGCGTGAGTCACTGATGGTTCGGGGTGCTCGGCAATCTACTCTCGCCGCCTTAAGGTGTCAACAAAAATCATCTCGCGACTGGCCTCCACAATATCCCCTTGCGGCAACTCTTTACTACTGTCCGCAGCCTCGCCCACGAGTTCTCAGCCGAAGACTTCACCCTCTCAATAAATGGTGAGGCTACTTTACTCCAAACGACGTAGACGTAAGCAGCTTCTTCACGTCGGCGCTGGACGCCAAGTCCGAAGTCCACGCAAAGCTCCCACGCTCCTGCATCTCCGCGCCGGCTCGCAACAGGGCTGTGATAGCGGCGCGCGCCAGAGCGCCTCCGGTGCTGAGGCGCTTGGCACCGGCCTCTGCCAGTTGCGTAATCGTCACCCCCTTCAGCAGCGTTGCCAGAACATTCACAGGCTTACTGAGCGCGCTTGTCACCAAGCGAACCTCATCCAGCGTGGTCAGTCCCGGCGCGTAAAGGACATCGGCCCCGGCCGCTTCAAATGCCTGTAGGCGGCGAATCGTATCGTCGAGGTCATGCCTGCCGCGGATCAGGTTTTCGGCGCGCGCCGTCAGCGTGAAAGGAAAATCGAGCGTGCGCGCCGCCTCCGCGGCGGCATGTACGCGCTCGACCGCGAGACTGAACTCGTAGATGGAGTTCGACGAATCGCCGCCGTAGTCTTCAATCGAGCCGCCGACCACGCCGGCTCGCGCCGCAAGCAGGATGGTTGCGGCGGCCTCGGCCGGGTCGTCCGCGAAGCAGTTCTCCAAGTCCGCGCTGACCGGCAGGTCGGTCGCCACAGAGAGGCTGCGGCAATGTTCAATCACCTCGTCCCGCGAGACCTGCCCGTCGAGCCGCCCCAGAGAGTTGGCGAAGCCCGCACTCGTCGTCGCCAGCGCTTCAAAACCTAAACCGGCCAGCAACAGCGCCGAGCCTGCGTCCCAAGGGTTCGGGATGACGAAAGCGCCCTCACGCTCATGCAGTGCCCTGAACCGCTCCGCCTTCTCTCTTTGAGTTACCATCGCGTTCCTCGATTCACGTCCGACACTTTTTTTACGCGCAACAGAGGATTAGACCTTCTCAAACACTATTCTTTGGTGATCG
>JBJMGQ010000142.1:0-8393 GCA_045807845.1 Pyrinomonadaceae bacterium
CCGGCCGAACCGGCCATCGCGCTGCAACAGGAGCAGGCTTCCCCGACGAACGAATGAAAGGAACGTGATAAGTGATGAGCGATGAGTGATAAGAGAAGACAAGCGGGCCTTGTTCTTCTCTTATCACTCATCGCTCATCACTTATCACTCATGAAACATTGAGCACTAACGCCACAGAAGATTTCCGCAGCAAGCCGCCCGCGCCTCTGCCGGTGCGCCCGCTGAACCTGCCCGAGCCCGCGGAGACGACTTTGAAGAACGGCCTGCGCGTCGTCGTCGTCGAGCAGCGACGGCTCCCGCTCGTCAGCTTCCGTTTGGCCTTTCGCTCGGGCGACTCGTCCGACCCTCTAGACCTGCCCGGTCTGACCGACGTGATGACCGACATGCTGGTCGAGGGCACCGAGTCGCGCACCTCGCGCCAGATTGCCGAAGAGGTCGCGCGCTACGGCGCGACGCTCGCGGCCGGCGCCTCGTCCGACTACCTGACGGTTGCCGCCTCTTCGCTCGCGGCCTTTTCCGACGAAGTGCTCGAACTCTTCGCCGACACGACGCTGCGCCCCACCTTCCCCGAGAACGAGCTTGCGCTCGCCAAGGCCAACGCGCAGCAGAACCTCATCGCGCAGCGCGCGCAGCCCTCGTTCCTTGCGAGCGAGGCCGTCGCGCGCGTCCTCTTCGGCGAGCACCCTTACGCCGTCGTCGCCTCCACGCCCGAGTCCATCGAGGCACTCGCGCGCGACCAGCTCGTCCGACACCACCGACAGCTTCTCGTGCCGAACAACGCCGTGCTGCTCGTCGTCGGCGACGTGAACCGCGAGCACGTCGTCGCTCAAGTTGAAAAACTCTTCGGCGACTGGGAGCAGGGCGAGGTCAACACGCCCGAGTTCCCCGCCCCGCCCCAACGTTCCGAGCGCGTGGCCTATCTCGTAGACCGACCCGGCTCGGCGCAGACCAACATCCTCGTCGCCAACACGGCCATCAAGCGCACAGACCCCGACTACTTCCCCGTGCTCGTCATGCACACCATCCTCGGCGGCAACGCCTCGGCGCGGCTCTTCATGAACCTGCGCGAGGAGAAGGGCTACACCTACGGCGCCTACTCGCAGCTCGACGCGCGCCGCCTCGCGGGCTCCTTCCGCGCGACGACCGAAGTAAGAGGTGAGGTGACGGGCGTCTCGCTCAAGGAGATTTTCTACGAGCTTGACCGCATCCGCGACGAGGACGTTTCGGACAAGGAGTTGTCGGACGCGAAGACTTATCTGACCGGCATCTTCCCCATCCGGCTTGAGACGCAGGAGGGGCTCGTCGATCAGCTCGTCCAGATACGCGTGCACGACCTCGCGCCCGACTATCTCGAAACTTACCGTGACAACATCCAGCGCGTGACGAAGGAGGACGTGCGCCGCGTCGCCCGCCGCAACGTGACGCCCGAGAGGGCGGCCGTCGTCGTCGTCGGCGACAGCGCGCAGATACGCGAGCAGGTCGCGCCCTACGTCTCGCGCATCGAAGAGTTCGTCGGCGCGCGCGGGGGCGCGGCGAGCGCGTGAATTTTTGCCAGCAGGGCTTTCATCACACTTAACATCCGGCAGGGGGAGAGGACTTTTTATGAATCTGGTTGGAACTTGGAATCTTGAGGTGGCGACGCCCTTCGGCAAGCAACCGGCGACCCTCGTCTTCGAGGGCACGGGCGGCGCGCTCACCGCACACATCGACTCGAAGCTCGGCGTCGCGCCGCTCGAATCGCTCACCGTCACGCACGACGGCTTCGACGCCCGCGTCACGATGGAGTTTCAGGGCAAGCCCTACGCCGCCGGCATCAAGGGGCAGGTTGACGACGACTCCATCAACGGCACCATCAAGGTCAACCTTCCCATCGCGCCCGCCATCAAGTACACCGGCACGCGCGCAGGTTGAAGAGCAGTAGGCAGTAGACAGTAGGCAGTAGGCTTCGCTCTGAGGGAGTTGATAATGAGCATCGGATGGTTCGAGCGATAAAGGTTTTCTACTGCCTACTGCCTACTGTCTACTGTCTACTGTCCCATTGCCGTCGCCGCTCAATCTGAGTATGATTCCACCGCCAATGCGACACTACCGCGCACCACACTTCCGGCCGCTCGACTCCCGCGCGAATCTGTTCGCGGACTAGGCGGCGCTCTCCTCTTTCGTCCCCACACCTCGCAGCGTTACCCGCCCTCGCTCAACCCAAGGAGGAGATTCGTTATGTCCGCAATCACCGAAGCCAAGCGACCCGAGATAAGAACCGAGCTGCCCGGCCCGCGCGCGCAGCAGATAGTCGCGGCCGACGCGCGCTGGATGACGCCCTCATACCCGCGCCCCGCCTACAAGCTCGTCGTCGAGAAAGCCTCCGGCGTCTGGGTCGAAGACGTGGACGGCAACACGTTCCTCGACTGCAACGCGGGCGTCGCCGTCTGCTCAACCGGCCACTGTCACCCGAAGGTCGTCCGCGCTATACAGGAGCAGGCCGCGCGCCTCATACACATGTGCGGCACCGACTACTACTACCGGCACATGCCCGACCTCGCCCGCAAGCTCGAAGAGATTGTGCCCGTCCCCGGCCCAACCAAGACGCACTTCGCCAACAGCGGGACGGAGGCCGTCGAGACCGCGCTCAAGCTCGCCATGCACGCGACTGGAAGAGAGAAGTTCATCGCCTTCTTCAACAGCTTCCACGGCCGCACGCTCGGCTCTCTTTCGCTCACTTCATCGAAGGCCGCGCAGCGCCGCGGCTTCAAGCGCTCCGTGCTCGACGTGACGCACGTCCCCTACCCTAACTCCTTCCGCCACCCGTTCACCGGCGAACAGTCAGACCCCGAAACGGTCTCGCGCGCCTGCCTCGACTGGATCGAGAAACGCCTCTTCCTGACGACGACGCCGCCCGAAGAGGTCGCGGCGATAGTCGTCGAAGCCGTGCAGGGCGAGGGCGGCTACATCCCCGCGCCGAAGGAGTTCCTTCAGGGCTTGCGTCGCATCTGCGACCGCGAAGGCATCCTCCTCATCGTTGACGAGGTGCAGTCGGGCTTCGGCCGGACGGGCAAGATGTTCGCGTGCGAGCACTACGACCTCAAGCCCGACATCATTACGCTCGCCAAGGGCATCGCGTCGGGGCTGCCGATGGGCGCGTGCGTGGCGCGCGCGGAGCTGATGGACTGGAAGCCGGGCGCGCACGCCTCGACCTTCGGCGGCAACCCCGTTGCCATCGCCGCCGCCTTGAAGACCATCGAGCTGCTGGAGGGTGGCTTAGTCGCCAACTCGGCCGCCGTCGGCGAATACCTGCAAGCTGGACTGCGCCGCCTGAAAAGTAAGCACGACTGCATCGGCGACGTGCGTGGACTGGGCTTGATGGTGGGCTGCGAGCTGGTGCGCGGCGCGGGGTCGCGCGAGGCGGCGGCGGAGCTGCGCGACCGCGTCGAGGTCGAGTGCTTCAACCGCGGCCTCATCGTTTTGGGGTGCGGTTACAACACCATCCGCTGGTCGCCCCCGCTCACGCTCACGCGCGAGAACGTTGACGTGGCCCTCGAAATCTTCGACGAGGCGCTCACGGCCGCCCGCCAGTAGGCAGATGGCAGTAGGCAGTAGGCAGTTAAGGCAAAAGAACGGCGCTAAAGAATCAAAGATGGCGAGTAGTGAATCTCGCCGCCCCCGATTCTTTAGCGCCGACGCATCTTCTTCAGGACGGATGCGTCAAGAAAGACTTCCTGCCTTTCAACTGCCATCTGCCTACTGCCTACCGCCTACTCTTCTTCCACAGTTGACTTAAGCCTCTGCTCTCTTTAAAGTTGCGCGTCGGTTCTCCGCCCTTCCCGGCGCTGCCTCGACTGAACAATTGCACGCGGCACATCGTTCCGCTCTCCTGCACGAACTCCCTGCTCTTCAGGATGAAATACAGACTTATGCGTTACCCCAGAAAATGGCAGTTGGCGGTCGTGTGCGTGCTCGCGCTGGCGCTCATCCCGTTCGCGCCCGCGCGGCGCGGCACGGCGCAGGCGCCCGGCTACACGGTCACAGACCTCGGCACGCTCGGAGGCGGCGCGGGTGAACAGAGCAGGGCTTTCGGGCTCGACGAGTGCGGCCACGTCGTCGGCGAGTCGCAGGCCGTGGCGGGCGCCTCGGCCCCCTTCCGCCCCTTCTACTGGAACGGCACGACGCTGTCCGACCTCGGGACGCTCGGCGGGACGGATGGAAGGGCCTACGCCCTTAATCAGAGCGGCACGGTCGTCGGCTCCGCGCTGACCGCGGCGAGCCAGCTTAACCCCTTCGTCCGGCCCGCCGCCGGGCCGATGCTGAACATGGGCCCGCTCCCGGGCGGCAACACCGCCGAGGCGTATGACATCAACGCTTCGGGGCAGGCCGTC
The DNA here is from genome assembly GCA_045807845.1 of Pyrinomonadaceae bacterium. Taxonomy (GTDB): domain Bacteria; phylum Acidobacteriota; class Blastocatellia; order Pyrinomonadales; family Pyrinomonadaceae; genus QHXN01. The sequence goes on from JBJMGQ010000142.1 coordinate 4,371, forward strand.
GGGGTGTCGGAGCAGGGAGGGCTACAGGATCGCGCCTTCATCTGGGAGTCGAGCACGGGGCCGAAGGCGTTGTCCGCGACGTGGGGCACGCCCATCAGGGCCTTCGGCATCAATGACGCCGGCCAAGTGGCGGGAGCCGCCAACAGCAACGTCTCGGGCACGCACGCCTTCGTCACCATCGGCGGCGTCGCGCTCGACATCGGCACGCTCGGCGGCGATGTCAGCGTCGCGACCGAGGTCAACGACCCGGGCGAGGTCGTGGGTTACTCCTACATCACCATCCCCCCGCACACCATCAATCAGTTCTTCCACGCCTTCCGCTGGAAGGACTCGAACGGCAACGGGCAGTCCGACCCCGGCGAGATGATCGACCTCGGCGTGCTCGACCCCGGCCACAAGAACAGCTACGCGTACGACATCAACAACGTCGGGCAGGTGGTCGGCGCCTCCGAGACCGGGACGGCGACCAACAACATCTCGCGCGCCTTCATCTGGCAGGACACGAACAGCAACGGGGCGTCCGACCCGGGCGAGCTGCAAGACCTCAACACCGTCGTCTCCGGCACCGGCTGGACGTTTCAGGACGCGCGCGACATCAACAACCGCGGGCAGATAGTCGGCACCGGCCTCAACCCCGACGGCAAGGTGCACGCCTTCCTGCTCACGCCGACCAACGTCGCCCCCTCGCCCTGCGACCCGACCCCGACGCCGACGCCCGTACCCACGCCGACCCCCGTGCCCGGCACCCTTCAGTTCAGCGCCGCTACTTACGGCCCGGTCGGCGAGAACGCTGGCTCAGTCGTCATCTCCGTCAGCCGCACGGGCGGCAGCGACGGCGCCGTCTCGGTCAACTACGTCACCTCCGACGGCACGGCCGCCGCGCCCGGCGACTACGTTCCGACCTCGGGCACGCTCAACTTCGCCGACGGCGAGACGACCAAGACCTTCGGGGTCACCATCAACAACGACGCGCTCGACGAGCCGGACGAGACCATCAACTTCTCCCTGAACAACCCCACGGGCGGCGCCGCGCTCGGCGCGCAGAGCACCGCCACGCTCAGCATCACCGACGACGACCCGACGCCCTCGCTCTCCGTCAACGACGTGTCCCTCATCGAGGGCAACTCCGGCGCGACGGACGTAACGTTTATCGTCTCACTCTCGGCCGCGAGCGGCCGGACTGTCACGGTCAACTACGCCACCTCCGACGACACGGCCACCGCGCCCGCCGACTATACGGCCCTCAATTCGACCACGCTCACCTTCAACCCCGGCGACACCTCGAAGACCGTCAACGTCGCCGTCAAGGGCGACACGCTCGACGAGCTGAACGAGACTTTCAACTTCAACCTCTCGAACCCGACGAACGCCACCATCGCGGACGCGCAGGGACAGTGCACCATCGGTAACGACGACACGCCACCCTCCCTCTCCGTTAACGACGTGTCCGTCAACGAGGGCAACTCAGGGACGACGAACGCCGCGTTCAACGTGTCGCTCTCGGCCCCGAGCGGCCAGACCGTGACCGTCAGCTACAGCACCGAGGACATCTCGGCCATTGACTCCGTTGACTACACGGCGGTAAGCAACGTGTTGACCTTCAACCCCGGCGAGACCTCCAAGACGGTCAACGTCGCGGTCATCGGCGACACACGCGACGAGCCGGACGAAATCTTCCGCTTCAACCTCTCGAACCCGACGAACGCGACCATTAGCCGCGCACAGGCCATTGGCACCATCAGGGACGACGACGCCGAGCCGACCATCTCCATCAACGACGTGACCGTCACCGAAGGTAACTCGGGGACGACGAACGCCACCTTCACCGTCACGCTCTCGGCCGCGAGCGGGCGGTTCGTGGGGGTCAACTACGCGACGGCCGACGGCACGGCGAAGGCCGGCTCGGACTACACGGCCGTCAACGAGACCACGCTCCTCTTCAACCCGGGCGAGACTTCCAAGACCGTCACGGTCGCGGTCGTCGGCGACGCGCTCGACGAGCCCGACGAGACCTTCTTCGTCAACCTCTCGTTGCCGGGGAACTCCACCGTCAGCGACGGGCAGGGCGTCGGCACTATCACGGACGACGACCCGGTGCCTTCGCTCTCCATTAATGACATCACTACCCCCGAACTCGGCAACGTCGTCACGTTCACCGTGACGCTCTCGGCCGCGAGCGGCCAGACCGTGACCGTCAACTACGCGACGGCCGACGGGACGGCGACCAACGACTACCTTCCGAAGTCGGGCACGCTGACCTTCAACCCCGGCCAGACCTCGCAGGACATTTTTGTCCAGACCGGGATTGACAACTTTGACGAGCCGGACGAGACCTTCTTCGTCAACCTCTCCGGCGCGACCAACGCGACCATCGCGGACGCGCAGGGTCAGTGCACGATCATCGACAACGACCCCACGCCCGCGCTCTTCATCAACGACATAACGATCACGGAGGGCGACTCAGGGACGACCAACGCCACCTTCACGGTCTCGCTCGGCCCCGGGAGCGGGCAGACGGTGACCGTCGATTACACGACCTCGAACAACACGGCGTTTGCGGGCAGCGACTACACCGCCAAGAGCGGCACGCTCAGCTTCGCGCCGCTCGAAGTCACGAAGACCGTCACGGTTCAGGTGACGGGCGACACCGTGAACGAGCCGAACGAATCGTTCTACGTCATCCTGTCGAATCCTTCGCACGCGTTCCTTCTCGACGCGTTCGGGGAATGCTTCATCACGAACGACGACACGCCGACGCTGCGTTTCTCGCAGGCCACCTATCCGGTCGGCGAGAGCGCGCACTTCGTCACCGTCACGGTCACGCGCACGGGCGACCCTTCGAGCCCGGTCGGCGTGAGCTTCGCTACGTCCGACGGCACGGCCACGGAGCGCAGAGACTACACGGCCGTCTCCGGGCGCCTACAGTTCGCCGCGGGCGAGACCTCGAAGACCTTCGACGTGCTATTGACGGAGGACGCCTACATGGAGCCGGAGGAGACCATCAACCTCACGCTCTCGAATCCCACGGGTGGGGCTGCGCTGGGCAGTCAGGCAACGGCCACCGTCAACCTCGCGGCCGACGACAACCCGCCGCCGGGCGTCAACCCGATAGATGTCTCTTCGGAGTTCGTCCGGCAGCACTATCACGACTTCCTCAACCGCGAGCCCGACGCCTCGGGGCTCGCCTTCTGGACAGGTGAGATCGAGCAGTGCGGCGCCGACGCGCAGTGTCGAGAGGTCAAGCGCATCAACGTCAGCGCGGCCTTCTTCCTCTCGATAGAGTTTCAGGAGACGGGCTACCTCGTCTACCGCACGTACAAGGCGGCCTACGGCGACACGACCTCGCCGAACGTGGCGGGGACGGTGCCCGTCATCCGTCTCAGCGAGTTCCTGCCCGACACGCGGCGCATCGGCGAGGGCGTCGTCGTCAACGTCGGCAACTGGCAGGCGCAGCTCGAAGCCAACAAGAACGCTTATATGCTTGAGTTCGTCGGGCGGCAGCGCTTCCTCAACGCCTACCCGCAGTCGTTGACGCCGACGCAGTTCGTGGACGCGCTGAACGCGAACGCGGGCGGTGCGCTCGACGCGACGGAGCGCCAGAACCTCATCAACGAGCTGACGGCGAACAACACCAGCGCGGGGCGCGCGAGCGTGCTGCGCAAGGTCGCGGAGGACGCCAACCTCGCGCAGGCAGAGTTCACCCGCGCCTTCGTCCTGATGCAGTTCTACGGGTATCTGAGAAGGAACCCCGACGACCCACAGGACACGGACTTCCGCGGCTGGAAGTTCTGGCTCGACAAGCTCAACGCCGCCAATGGCAACTTCGTCCAAGCCGAGATGGTCAAAGCCTTCCTCGACTCCATCGAATACCGCACGCGCTTCGCACCCTGAGCAGTAGGCAGATGACAGTAGGCAGTAGGCAGTTGAAAGAAAGAGAAGGCGGTCAAAGAGATCGGAGGCGGCGAGACATTAAGCTCGCCGCCTCCGAATTCATCGGGGCCGTTCTCCTGTCTTAACAGCCTA
>JBJMGQ010000143.1:0-6618 GCA_045807845.1 Pyrinomonadaceae bacterium
GGACGGCTACGAGTGGTCGGGGCAGACCGGCTACGTGCAGTCGCTCTTGGACAACGTGCTGCCCTCGCTCTCCGACCCGGTCGCGCTCGTCTGCGGCTCGCGCGAGATGATCGAGCAGACGCGCGACCGTCTACAGGAGATGGGCTTCACGCCCGAGAGGATTCTGACGAACTACTGAAAGATTAATTAACACGGCAGAGAGAGAGACACGGCTTGAAGTCTTATCAACTTCAAGCCGTGTCTCTCTCTCTGCCGTGGTTAATTGCCCTCGCCGGCTAAGGGGCGGGCGGGTAGACCATCGTCAAAGGGTCGGGGAGCGGGATGGTGCGAATCTGGCCGGTGGCCGCGAGCTTCGTCAGAGAGTACTCGGGGTGGTCGGGGTTGCCCTTCGTGATGTCGTTGATGTTGCCGACGACGAGGATGACGAGCTTCGACGGGTCGAGATACTTCTGCGCGACGCGCTGCACGTCGGCGGCCGTGACGGCCGCGATGCGCTGGCGGTAGGTGTCCCAGTAGTCGGCGGGGCGCTTCGTGTACTCGTCCTGCGCGAAGGTGCCCGCAATCTGCGCGGCGGTCGAGAAGATGCGCGGGAAGGTCTCGATGGCCGAGTTCTTCGAGGTCTCCAACTCTTCGGCCGAGACCTTCGCGGTGCGGATGCGGTTGATCTCGTCGAGGACGATCTGGATGGCCTGCGACGTGCTGGCGCTCTTCGACTGGAAGGAGGCGCGGAACGTGCCCGGGTAGTAGATGCCCATGCCGTACGACGACCCGGCCGAGTAGGCGAGCCCCTCGTCCGAGCGCACACGCGACATGATGCGCGAGGTGAAGCCGCCGCCGCCGAGAATGTCGTTCATAATCTCGATGGCGTACGAGTCGGGGTTGTCGCGCGTCGAGCCGGTGTGGCCGATGCTGACGCGTCCCTGATTCACGTCCGACTTGTTGACGGTGTAGATGCCCGCGACGGGCGTCAGCGTCGGCTTCGGCACGTCGGGCACGGCCAGCTTGTTCGCGGGCCAACCCTTGAAAGCGGCTTCGAGTTTCGCCAGCAGCTCCGCCGTCTTGAAGTCGCCCGCGGCGGCGATGATGAAGCCGCCCGGCTGGAAGTACTTCTGGTGGAAGTCGATCAAGTCCTGCCGCGTGATTGATTCAATCGACGCCTTCGTCATCTCCTTCGTCGAGAAGTGCTCCGAGCCGTAGAGCAGACGATTCCACTCGCGCGCCTCGATGGCGGAGGTGTTGTCGTTGCGCCGCTCCATCGACTGAAGAATCTGGCTCTTGGCGAGCTTCAAGCGGTCTTCCTGAAAGGCGGGCGTGCGCAGCATGTCCATGTAGAGCGCGAGCCCTTTGTCAACGTCCTTGGCGAGGAGGTTGAGATTGGCGCTCCCTTGCGTCGCGCCGACGCCGCTCGAAATCTGCGCGGCGAGAAAGTCGGCGGCCTCGTCGAACTGCTCGGCCGTCATCTTCGCCGTGCCGCCCGCGCGCATCTGGCTCCCGACGAGCCCGGCCAGTCCCACTTTGTCCGCCGGTTCGAGGTACGAGCCCGTCCGCACCAGCGTCGAGAGGTTGACGAGCGGCAGGTCGTGGTCTTCGACCGCGTAGACGACGATGCCGTTCGAGAGCACGTGGCGATAGCGGTCGCGCTTCGGCGGGCTGTAGTTGAGCGGCGTGTACTTCAACTCCTCGGGCCGTGCCGGGATGCCCTGCTGCGGCCCGGTCTGCGCGACGAGCGCGGCCGGGGCCGCCGCGAGCAGTGTGAGCGCGAGGAGCAGCGCCGAAAAGGTTCTACTGATTTTCATAACTACTTAACACCTCCTTCGAGCTGCTTGAGGCGATCCTCCAGCATCTTCTTCACCAACTGTATGCCCTTCTGCTTCTCCGGCGGCGCCGAAGCTGCGCGCTGCTCGACCATCTGAAGGACGCCGCGCACCTGCTCGGCCGTCTTCAACTGCGGGAGCATGGCGCGCACCTGCTGCACCTGTGCCTTCTCAGCGTCGGAGAGTCCGGCGAGCGCCGGGTCTTCCGCCGCGCCGCCCGCCGCCGCCGACCTCGTGCGGTAGATGCCGACCGTGCGGTTCTCGGGCTTGAAGTACTTGTTGGCGACGCGTTGGATATCTTCGGGCGTGACGGCCTGCACGCGCGCGGGGTCGGTGTTGATCGAGGCCCAGCTGCGGTTGGCGTCGCGCAGAAGCAGTTGCACCATCAGCCCGAAGTTCGACTGCAACCCGCGGAACTGGTTGGCGGCCGACTGGTTCTTAATCTTCTGCAACTCGTCGGCGGGCACCGGCTCTTTCTGGATGCGCTCGATCTCTTTGTAGAGCGCCTGCTCCACATCCTCGGGCGACTTGCCCGGCTTAGCCGTGCCGCGCAGCTCGAAGTAGCCTTCGTACTTGTTGCCGTTCTGGCCGGCCGAGGCGTTGTTGGCGACCTCCTGCTGAAGCACGAGCGACTTGTAGAGGCGTCCCGTGCGACCGCTGAGCAGACTGCCGAGAACGCCGAGCACCACGTCGTCCGGGTGGCCGTCAGCGACCGAGTGGAAGCGGACGCGCACCTGCGGGCTCGTCTCGGCGTAGGCGACCATGCGCTGCTCGGCGAGCTGCTGCATCTCCTGCGTGCGGACGGGCTCGGGCTCTCGGGGCCCGCGCGCGAGGCGGCCGAAGTACTTCTTCGCCAGCGCCGTTGCGTTCGCCGGCTCGAAGTCGCCGACGAGGCAGGCCGTCAGGTTGTTGGGCGCGTAGTTGACGGCGAAGTAGTCGAGCGCCTCTTCACGCGTGATGCCTTCGAGGTCGGAGGGCCACCCCACCACCGGCCAGCCGTAAGGCGAAGACATCCAGAACATCGCGTCGAACTGCTCGTCGAACTTGCCCGTCGGCGTCGAGTCGGTGCGCAAGCGTCGCTCCTCATAGACCACGTCGCGCTCGGAGTAGAACTCGCGGAAGACGGGGTTCTGTAGACGGTCGGACTCCATCCAGAACCACAGCTCAAGCTTGTTGGCCGGGACGTTGATGAAGTAGACGGTGAAGTCGTTGGAGGTTCCGGCGTTCATCCCCGACGCGCCGGCCGTCGTGTAGACGCGGTCGAACTCGTCTTTGACCATCAGCTCCTTCTCGCGCTTGGTCAGCTCCTCGAAGCGCGCGATGAGTTGCTGGTGGCGCGGCGTGCGGGCTTTCGGGTCTTTAATGTCTGTGACCTCGCCGAGCCGCTGGCGGCGAATCAGTTCTTTCTCTTCGGCGCGAATCTGCGCGCGCACGTCGTCCATCTCTTTGAGGACTTTCAGATTCTCTTCGATGTTCTTGGTGCCGATGGTGCGGGTGCCTTTGAACATCATGTGCTCGAAGAGGTGTGAGAGCCCCGTGATGCCGGGGCGTTCGTTGACCGAGCCGGTGCGCGTGATCCAACCGGCGGCGATGTTCGGGTCGCCCTTGCGCGGCACCATCAGCACATGCATGCCGTTGTCGAGCACCACCTCCTGCACGGGCACGTTCTGCGCCCGCGCGGCGGCGGAGCACAGTAGGAGCGCAAGGAGGGCGTAGGTAAATCTTCTCATGCTTGTCTTACCTCGAATCCTTCTAAGGGGATTGGAACAGTGGGTTTGTCGTTCGGGGCTCCGTTACCGTGTAGCGGTGCGTGAAAGTTTTACAACGGCGACCGCGCCGCGCGCAACCGCGCGGTAGGATAGAGAAAGACGAAGGCCCCGCTCACGAAAATGAGCGGGGCCTTCGTCTTTGGGCTTGAGGTCGGGTTACTTCTGCTGACCCGCGGCCTGCTTCTGCATGAGCTGTTCGAGCGCGCTCAAGCGCTGTTCGAGCGTGTTGACCTTCGTGCGAAGCTGCTCGACCTCTTCGGTCTTCTGCTGAAGCTCAAGCGTGCGCGCGTCGAGCGCCTTGACGGCCGCGAGCGAGACGCCGACCGCGTCCTGCACGCCGATGGCCTTGTCGCTCGTGCCGAGCCCGAAGGCGCCGTAGAAGTCTTCGGCCATCGGGCCGAGGTGGCGCGACTGCGCGCCCTCGGAGATGTAGTTCCACGACGTGACCGGAACCTTGCGGAGGCGTGCGAGCACGTCGTTGCCGTCGATGCCCTTGAAGTTCTCCTTCGTCGTGCGGCTCGAAGTGCAGTTGAAGACGCCGGAGCCGGCGGGCAGGTTGCAGCCCGTCGTGCCCGTCAGGTTCGTGCGGAAGCGGAAGCCGCCCGTCGCACGCGCCGCGAACTCGTTGTTCGCCGTGTTGCGGAACGTGTCGGCGCTCGCCGTCGCCGAGCCGTCCGACCAGATGAAGGTGCCGCTGAAGCCGTTGTTTGAAGCGAACTTGCCCATCGCCGTCGTGTGATCCTGATCGGCCGTCACGTTGTAGCCGATAGCGACCGCGGCGAGGCCGCGGAGGTTGAAGCTGTCGGGGTCGCACTTGCCGTTGATGAGCGGGCCGCCCGACTGCGCCTTGTTGCCGAAGGCGACGCCGTAGGTGTCGCACACGCGGTTGCCCGCGCCCGCCGAGAAGCCCGCGGCGCCCTTCACCTGATTGCCGCTGCCGAAGACGATGCTGGAGGTGCTCTCGGCCGAGTTCGTGTCGCCGAAGGCGAGCGCGTAGAGGCCGATGGCGGTCGAGTTCGAGCCGCCCGCCCAAGAGAAGAAGCCGACGTTGGCGTCGTCCCACTCCGCGTCGGCGTAGCCCGAGCGGAATGCGCCCTTGTACGAATCCCAAGAGGTGCGGTAGCCCTTGCCCTGCATGGGCGAGACGCCGATGCCGAGGTTGCCGGTGGCGACGAAGCTGCCGTTCTGGAAGACCTTGAACCAAGCGGGCGTGTGGCCGCCGGGGCCCGAGCAGCAGGTCGAGCCGCCGCGCAGGTTGATCATCGGCGCGGTGCCGTTGGCGTCGCCGACCGAGAGCTGCTCGGCGCCGGGGACGAACTTGACGAAGCTCGAATCGACGTAAGCCTTGTTCGTCGCGTCGGTCGCGCTGACGGGGTTGGCGACGTTGACGATGTTCGTGCCGTTGAGCGACAGGCCGTTGAAGGTGTTCTGCCCCGTCCAGTTGTTCTGCGCGTTGAGCTTCGCCACGTTCGGCGAGAGGCGCGCTTCGCTGATGAGCCCGGCGGTGGCCGGGTCGTTGATGGCCGTGACGATGCCCGTGCCCGTCATCGAGCCGCCCGCGCCGCCCGCGGTCGTCTGCTTCGTCCCGTCGGCGAAGATGATGCCGTTGCCCGCCCCCGAGACCTTCAGATTGCCCGCCACCTCAAGCCGCTCGGTCGGCGCGGTGGTGCCGATGCCGACGAGCCCCGTCGTGCCCTTCATGCGCATGATGTCGGCGCCCGTCCCGGCGCGGAAGAAGATGTCGGGCTTGCCCGAGCCGTCGGCCGAGCTGACGAAGCCGAGCGCGGTCGTCGGGCCGCCCGAAGAGAAGAGCAGCGTGTCCCGGAGCGCCGCGTTCGTGTAGTTCGAAGGCACGTAGACGAACTGGCCGACGCGCTGGTCGCTCGCGTTGTTGATGCCGTAGCCGGTGAGCGCCTGCGTGCCCGTGTTGCTGTTCTTGATGTTGAAGCCGAAGCCGAAGTTGTTGTTATTGTAGACCACGTCGAGGGGCGCCGTCGGCGTCGTGGTGCCGATGCCGATCTGCCCGCCAGCCTCCGTGAGTACCGAGTCGCTGAGCGTGCCGGAGCCGTCCAACCACTTCGCGAGCTTGTTGGCCGTGCCCGTGCCCGCGAGGTTGGCCGTCGTCTGGCCGTCGGCGGCGACGGTGTTCGTCGAGAAGACGTTCGTGCCCGACTTGACGCCGCCGGCCGAGGTCAGCACCGAGCCGTCGTCGAAGCGTATGCCGCCCCGCGCGCGGATGGTGCCCGCCACGTCGAGCGTGTCCTCAGGTGTCGTGGTGCCGATGCCGACGCGCCCTTCGGGCGTGACGCGCATCTGCTCCTGCTCCTGTCCCGAAAGAACGTCGCCTGTGCGGAAGGTGAGCGCGCCCGTGGTCGAAGTCACTTGACCATCCGTTCCGTCGTGCGCCGTCACGGTCAACGCGCTCGACTTCTTGGCGCGCCCCGCGGTCGCAACCTCATCCTGCCCGATGCCTGCGGCCGTGAGGGCCTGCGCGTAGGCGACCTTCAACTGCTCCTCGCCTTCTCGGCCGAGCGCTGCGCGTCCCGACGCGACCGTGAGTGAGCTGAGCCGGCGGCTCGACTGCCCCCCGAGGTCTTCGGCCGTCAGCACGCAGAGGTATGTGCCGTCGGCCAGCCCCTGCCCGTCCCAGTCGAGGATGCCGCCCGCGCGGAAGCCCGAGTCGAAGAGGCGCTCGCCCGCCGACGTGTAGACTTCGAGGCGCACGCGCCGCGCCGCGCCCGAAGCGACGAAGCGGACACCCGAAGCGGTCGAAGAGGCGGTGACGGCCGGCCCCGATTCACCGCGCTGTCCGGCGGCGTTCTGCGCCAGCACCGGCCCGGCCAGCAACAGGACAGACGTAGAGATAGAGAGAATGCGACGTATGACAGACATAGTATTTATGAACCTCCGAATCAGACCCCTTCAATCTGGGCGGGGGAAAATCCCCGCCACTCTCATACGCGTAAAACCTTCTGAAGGGGGATCAGGCGAAAGTCCCGCCCCGCCCTGCGCGCCCGGTGTCAGTCCCCTCATAA
>JBJMGQ010000144.1:0-14049 GCA_045807845.1 Pyrinomonadaceae bacterium
AGCGACAGAGAGGCCGCGGCGCGCATCCCTTACGACATGGAGCCGGGTGATACGGCCGGGCTCAGATTAGAAGTCTGTGCGCCCAACACACCGGGCGAATACGTTCTCGAACTGAATATGGTACAAGAGGGCGTCGTGCGCGGGTCGAAGCCTTTGCGGGCTCAGGTGAAGGTCTTGCCGCCCGGTTGAGAGACGCGCCGGGCTCTTCCATTCTCGAAGCCGAACAGATCAAACATGGAAAGAACAGTCGAGGCGGTCGAACAGATCAGCGACGCAGAGGCGCGGTTCGAGCGCTGGCGGCGCGCGGCCGGGTTCGTCTTAGCGCCGTTGGCGTTCGCGTTGCTGCTGTTGCTCCCGCTGCCCGGTCTCAAGCCGGAGGCGCACAGGCTGGCGGCCGTGATGGCGGCCGTCGTGCTGCTGTGGATCACGGAGGCGCTGCCGCTGCCCGTCACGGCGCTCGTGGGCGCCGCCGCGTGCGTCGTGCTGAAGGTGGCGACGGCAAAGGATGTGTTCGCGCCTTTCGCAGACCCTTTGATGTTTCTCTTCATCGGGTCGTTCATGCTCGCGCGCGCCATCTTCCTGCACCGGCTCGACCGGCGGCTCGCCTTCGGCGTGCTCTCGATCAAGTGGGTGGGCGCGCGCCCCTCGCGCATCCTCTTCGCTTTCGGCGCGGTGACGGCCTTCATCTCGGCTTGGATCTCGAACACGGCGACGACGGCGATGATGTTCGCCATCGGCATGGCCATCCTCACCTTCCTCTTCGATCAGGAGAAGGAGGGCGGGCAGAAGATCAGCCGCCACTACGCGACGGCGCTCATGCTGATGACCTCGTTCGCGGCGTCGGTCGGCGGGCTCGCGACGCCCATCGGGACGCCGCCCAACGTCATCGGGCTCGGCTTCATACGCCAGCTCACGGGCGTCGAGTTTCCCTTCTTCAAGTGGGCGGTCATCGGCACGCCCGTCGTCATCGTCCTCTTCCTCTGGCTCTTCTTTTATTTGAACTGGCTCTCGCCCGCGGGCGTGCGCGAGATAGAGGGCAGCCGCGAGATGCTCAAGCGCGAGCGCGACCGCTTGGGCGCTTGGACGCGGGGGCAGAAGTCAACGCTTCTGGCCTTCGTCGTGACGGTCGCGCTCTGGGTCGTGCCCGGCCTCATCGCGCTCTTCGCGGGCGACCAGAGCAGCGTCTACAAGAATGTGAACGGCAGCGTGCCTGAGGCCGTCGCCGCGGTCGTCGGCGCGTCGCTCCTCTTCCTGCTCCCCGGCGACGGCGGCGCGCGCGCCATCACTTGGGACGAGGCGGTGAAGATTGACTGGGGCGTCGTGCTGCTCTACGGCGGCGGGTTCGCGCTGGGCGTGCTGTCGTTCCAGACCGGACTGGCCGAGGCGGTCGGGCGGGGCTTGACGGGACTACTGCCGGTGAGCGGCGGGACGGGTCTGTTGTTCGCGTCGGTGTTGGTGGCGGTCGTCGTGTCGGAGGCGACTTCGAACACGGCGTCGGCCAACATGGTCGTGCCCGTCGTCATCGCGATTGCGAAGGCGCAGGGGGCAGACCCCTTGGAGCCCGCGCTCGGCGCGACGATGGGCGCGAGCCTCGGCTTCATGCTGCCGGTCTCGACGCCCTGCAACGCCATCGTCTACGGCTCGGGCTACGTTCCGCTCGCGCGCATGATGCGCTACGGCATCCTGCTCGACGTGGTCGGCGTCTTCGTCATCGTCGCGCTCGTCAAACTGCTCGTGCCCTTCCTTCGTTAATCACCAGCCAGTCGCGAAGAGTCCCTGCGCAGCCTTCAACCCGCAGTTCTGATACTTGGCGTAGGCTTTGGCGGTGCGGAGCCTGACCTGCTCGCCGTCCTCGCCCGCGAGCCAGCCGTCGAGCGCTGCCTTCAGGACATAAGCCTCGGGCGCCAGCAGGTTGGTCGTCCAGACGAGCGGGTGCGCGCCCGTCTCTTTGAGCTGGGGCGCGAAGTACTTCTTGCTGATGCAGGCGAGGATGACGGCATCGCGGCGCACTTCGTCGCGGCGCTTGGGAAACGCGTCGAGCTGGAAGTCCATCAAGCCGTCGTGGCCGACGTAGGCGACGAGGTGCGCCGCGGCGCCGCGCCCGAGCCCGTAGGTCTTGCCCCCGTCCTCGAATGTCGGGTTGAGGTTCCCCGAGGCGACGTTGAAGAAGTCAACGGTCGCCTGCTTTATCTCTGCGCCGCGGTAGGCGTCGGCGACGAGGTACGCGTCGAGAGTCCTGTGCTTGTAGACGACGCGTTCGAGCACCTTCGGCGCGGGGTTCTCGACGGCACTGACGGCGCGCCACTCGCGGCTCGCACCGAAGTGCGTCTTGACGCCGAAGCGCGCGCCCCAGTAAAGGTTGCGCGCGGGGTCGTCGCCGTTCCCCAACGCGGGCGCGACGGGCACGATGCCCTGATTCACGTTGTCGCACAGCGCCACGATGACGTATGCCACCTTGCCCGCATAAGGCTCGGTCTTAACTTCCGTCTTAACTTCCGTCTGCGTCGCCGCGTGCGAAGCGGGAGTGATGACGCGCAGTTCTTCGCCGCGCCAAGCCCCGCCCACGTACACCACCAGCGCGAAGAGCATGCCACAGATCGGCAGCAACAGGTCGAACCAGAACTTCCGCGCAAGCATGCGACTCACGTGTGACCTCCTCGCGAACGGTGTTAGGATTGGCGCACATCAGCACTATCAACGTTTGACACGCGCGCACGCCTAAAGGTTCCGAAAGCTTATGGAGAAGATCGTCTTTCTCGAACGCGAAACGCTGCACGCGCAACTGCGCGACCCCTCGTTCGAGCACACGATGCACTATTACATGGAGGCGAACGACGGAGACCTCATGGGGCTGCTGAAGGACGCGACCATCCTCATCGTCAACAAGACGCCGCTGCGCGCGGACGTGCTCGAAAAACTGCCGAGACTCAAGCTCATCGCCGTCATCGCGACGGGCACGGACAACATCGACCTTGAGTTCTGTCGCGCGCGCGGCATCGAAGTCCGCAACGTCCGCGGCTACGCGCGCGAGACAGTGCCCGAGCACGTCTTGATGATGGCGCTCGCGCTCAGCCGCAACCTCCTCGGCTATCGCGAAGACGTGCGCGCGGGGCTCTGGCATCGCTCCGAACAGTTCTGCTTACAGTCGCGCTGGATATACGATCTGCACGGCGCGACGCTCGGGCTGGTTGGTTACGGCACGCTCGGGCGCGGGGTCGAAAGGCTGGCGCGCGCCTTCGGGATGGAGGTCTTAATCTCGGAGCGCAAGGGGGCGTTGGAGTTGAGGGAGGGACGCACGCCCTTCGTGGAAGTCGTGCGCCGCGCGGACGTGTTGACGCTACACGTGCCGCTCAACGAAGAGACGCGTTACATGATCGGGCACGACGAGCTGGCGCTGATGAAGCGCACGGCGATTCTCATCAACTGCGCGCGCGGCGGAGTGGTGGACGAGTGGGCGCTCGCCGGGGCGTTACGCAAAGGCCGAATCGGCGGCGCGGGCGTTGACGTGCTCTCGACCGAGCCACCCGGCTTGGGCAACCCTCTGCTCGACCCCGAACTGCCCAACATCATCGTCACGCCCCACGTCGCATGGGCCAGCCGGCAGGCGCAGCAGACGCTCGCCGACCGGCTGGTAGACAACATCGAGGCGTTCGTCTTAGGACGAACGCAGTGACGAGTGACCGGTGACGAGTGAAGAGATACAGGCAGCGATTTTCTCTTCACTCGTCACTGCTCTTATTCCCCGTGCTCGGCCGTGTAGAGGCGGAGAATCTCCTGACCCTGCCGTGAGCGCGGGTCGATGGTGCGGAGGTGCTTGCGCCCCTGCATCTCCCAGATGGCCGACACCTCACCATCCTTCTCGACGGCGTGGTAGGTAATCTCTTCGGGCGGCGCCGCCTCTGCCGCGTCCGCCGCGGCCTCTGCTGCGGGCTCCGCCGCGGGCACTGCCTGCGACTCCGGCGCCGCCGCTTCCTCGCCCGCCCCGCTCGTATCCTCCGTCGCGGGCGCGACCGCGTTCTCGTTCTCTGCCATTATGCTTTCCTCTCCCGACTGTCCTCTGGAATTTTCGTGCTTCGGTTTGTGTGGAGAATTGTAATAAGGCGGGAGATAAAAGGCAAAAGGCAGAGGAGTAGGCAGAAGGCAGATGGCAGTAGGCAGTTAAGAGCGCCGCTGTCGAGAACTCAGACTTTATCTTTCAACCTCCACTACGCGGAGCGACTGTCTACTGCCATCTGCCTACTGCCTACTGCTTCCCCCTCACGCCGCTTCGCGTTGTATGAGCACGGCGGCGGGGGTGCGTTCGGCGCGGCGGCGCTGCTCCATGTCGCGCTGCCACAGCTCGCGCTGCGTGCGGTAGGCGAGGACGCACAGCGCGACGAAGCCGCAGGCCGCGACGTAGGGCAGCACCTTCGTCATCCGGCGCGTGCCGTAGAGGACGAGCAGCGAGTTGATGATGACGAGCGCGAGGCGAAACTCCGTCGGCCCGAGCTTGCCGTGGCTGATGTGAAAGCGACCCGTGGCGGCGAAGGCTAGAAACGAGTTGACCATGAAGCCGCCGAAGACGGCGAGGACTAGAAACAGGCTCAGGTGCGCCGTCGCCGGAAGCACCAACGCGTAGCCGCCGAGCACCGCGCACAGGAACGCGAAGTCGAGCAGGTGATCCATGTAGAAGCCCCAGCGGACGAGCCCCGTCCCACGGTGCTTCCCGACCTTCCCGTCGAAGAAGTCGGTCGCCCACTGAAGCGCGATCATCAACGAAGAGCCCCACAGCCAACGCAGGTCTCCGGCCGCCAACCACCCGAACACGACGAGCCCCACGCACCACACGAGCGTCAACATCGTCAAATGGTGGGTGCCCAGCCACAAAGGTATGCGCGGCACGACGCGCGCCGCCAGACGCCGTTCGAGGGGGGACAACAGCGACGAACTCGACTTCGTCGCCAACGCGAACTGTTCTCTCTGCATAACTCAAAACTCCGTCCCGAAGACTCGGGAGAGCAACAACACAACAGCAAGGCGCGCGCCACGCCCCTGCGGACGAAAGCGCCGCTGTCCGTCATTCTTCCTCAGCCGCGGGCGCAGGAAAAAGGTTGCAGTTGTCGGCCTTCCTACTTTTACTTGAGTGCGAGGGCGACTTCGACGGCGCGGCGGGGGGCGATGACGCCCCAGCCCTGTCGGTCGATTTCGACGCCGGGGAGGCGCTCGGCCGTGTCGATGAGAATGCGCTTGACCTGTTGCGGAGCAAGATGCGGGTTTGCTTCGAGCATGCAGGCTACCGTCGAGGAGACGATGGGCGCGGCGAAAGAGGTGCCGTCCACGAACTTGTAGTGCTCGCTGATCACGTCCGCTTCGTGGAGCTTGACCGAGACGAGCTGGCGGATGAGATAGGTCGGCAACGTGCGCGCCTCGTACACGTCGCGGTCAACGTCCTTGTGCTCTTCGATGAGCGGCAGCAGCTCCTCGTCCGTGGCGCGGTCGAGCCTTGCGTACAGCTCTGCTTCGGCGGCCGTCGGCGTGTGCGGGAGGATGGGCGCGGGCACCCAGATGCCGGGCGCGATGACCTCTGGTTTTTGCAAACCGTCGGCGGTCGGGCCGTAAGAGGAACGATAGAGGCTGTGGCGCGCGCGGTCGAGCGAGTTCTGATCGTTTAAGCCGCCGACCGCAATCGAAGAGGGCGAGGAGGCGGGCGGGATGACGGGGTGGCCCGGCTCCCAGCCGGCGTTGCCGACCGCGCAGACGACGACGAGCCCTTCGCGCACGGCGCGCTCGACCGTCTGGCACAGAGAGTTGTCGAGGTAGGAGACATCCTTGTCGCCGCCGGCCGAGATGTTGACGACGCGGATGCCGTAGCGCTCGCGGTTCTCGATGACCCAGCGCAGCCCGCGCTCGATGTTCTTCTCGGCGATGTGACCAGACTTGCTGACCTTCACCAGCACGACGTTGCAGTCGGGCGAGATGGAGCGGAAGAAGCCGCCCGAGAGAGCCCCGTTGCCCGCCGCGACGACCGAGGTCATCATGCCGTGCCAGCTCGCCACGTCCACGTCTTCGAGCGTGCCGGTGCCTTTGGGGACGATGTTGTGGTATTCGAGGATGCGGCTGTGCGGCGTCGTCAAATCCGGGTGAGGGTAGAAGCCCGAGTCGAGAAAGGCGATGGTGATGTTGCGGCCGGTGAAGTGCTCGTGCACGCCGAGCCGTATCCAAGTCGGCAGGACGCGGCGCCCCTGCTCGAAGACGACGCCGTACTTCTCTGCCTGCGCGCGCGCGCGGCCGAACAGCTCAAGGCAGCGCGCGCAGACGGCCTGCACGCCTTCGGGCGCGTTGGCCGAGATCAACTCCCGCAACTCTCCGGACAGCCCCTCGAACGGCGCGAGCCCCTCGCCCGCCTCGCGCCGGCAGACCGGGCACGCGGGACGACCCGCCGGCACCTCCGATACATGCACAAACTCTTCCATTGTCTCAGACACTTTTCATCAGACCCTTGAAAATTTTCTCTATCATGCAGGCGCGCACGCGGCGGCGCAAGCCGAGCCACTTGCGTCAAGCAGATTTCGGATTCTGAGTTGGAAGCGGATTGGAGTTTCCGGTCGAGTTTACCCGCAACCGTTGCGAGGCGGTCAACGGTCGTCAACGTAAAATCCAAGGCCCGGCCGGGCAGTTGTGCAACGGCGAGCGGTGCGTGTAAGGTATTTCTCAAATCGAACCGACTGTCAGCACCGAAAGGACTCCGAGCGTCGCCATGCCCAAAGAGCAGACCAACGTGCCCGACCTCTTCCGCCGCGCGCAGGAGATAGCGCGCGCCGACGAGCGGCTCTCGCTGAAAGACCTGCGCCGCAGGCTCTACGACGAGTTCAAGGACTCGCCGATGCCGTCGCTGGCGAACGTGACCATCCCCGAGCAGGACGCGCGCGCGCCCGAAGAGGACTGGACGGCCGGCCTCTCCATCGTCCGCCGCGGCATCCAGACCGAGGACTGGCGCGAGATCGTCAACGGTATCTCCATGAGCCTCGACCAGACGCTGCGCTACGAGCGCGAGCGCGGCGCGCCCGGTCAGGCCGACGACTGGCACGACCGCACCGTCGGCATCGAAGGCGCCCTCAACAAGGGCGTCTCCAAGTGGATGCCGGAAGAGTTGATGCGTCTCGCGGAGAAGGCGGGAAAGAAGAGTAGCCAGTAGTCAGTAGCCAGTAGGGCTCCGACTGGCGGAGCCCTGCCGCTGACCTCCTAACGATTCAAGACTGACTGCTCTACTACCGACTACTGTCTACTGTCTACTTCTTTATGAGTTTCCTCGACAGGCTTTTCAAAGACCCCTTCAGGCAGGAGGGCGAGCCGCGGCCGGCGGAGGAGTTCGAGGGCGGCGATGTTATCGTCAGCCCCGACACGCGCCGCGCGAGGCGACTCCCGCCGGGGCAGACGCGCACGCGCAAGTGGCCCGTGCTCGACGCGCACGGCACGCCGCAGGTTGACCTTGAGACGTGGCAGTTCGAGGTCGGCGGGCTCGTCGAAAGACCTCTCAAGTGGTCGCTCGACGAGTTTATGCAACTGCCCCCCGTCAAGGTCTACGCCGACTTCCACTGCGTGACGCGCTGGTCGCGGTTGGATAATTTGTGGAGCGGCGTCTCGACGCGGACGATTGCCGAGCTGGTCGGAGTCAAACCCGAAGCGAAGTTCGTCGTCGCCGAAGCACACGACTACGGCTGGACGACGAACCTGCCCGTCGAATACTTCCTCGCCGAGGACTCGCTCTTCGCTTGGTCGAACGACGGCCAGCCCATCCCGCCCGAGCACGGCGGCCCCGTCCGCCTCATCGTCCCGCAACTCTACGCTTGGAAGTCGGCCAAGTGGGTCAAGGGCGTCCGCTTCCTCGCAGAGGACGAGGCGGGCTTCTGGGAGGAGGGCGGCTACCACATGCGCGGCAACCCCTGGAACGGGCAGGACGGCGAGCGCTTCCGCCATCAGGACGAGGAGTAGGGTAGAGGTTCTGTAGACGAGGAGGGGCGGGGCCGCATCTATCACGCGGCCCCGCCCTTCCTCGTCTGCGCTCTTTGGTGGGTTGATGTTCAGAACAGAAGGGCGCCCAAATCCCTGTAACCGATTCTGAGTTGGTGTGCAGGGGTCGGGTTCCTGACGTTTCCTATCTGCACCTCGACGCTGTAGGTCGTGTTGGGGTCGAGTTCCAGAACGGCGTTGATGGGGACGGGCCTGTAGCCGGTCATTTGCAGGCAGGACGTGATAGGGTAGCGCCAGGAGGGCAGCGGCGTGCCGTTCAGCACGATGCGAACCGAGTAGGTGTCGCAGTAGTCGTCGCCGAGGAAGGCGACGGCGAACTTGCCCACGAGCAGGGCCTTGCCGGTCGGGCCCGTCGTGATGTTCAAGGCCATCTTGGGGACGGGGACGAACAGGCTGTCCACGCTGATATCGGTGGAGGGGAGCGGATGTTCGGGGACGTTCGACGTGGTCGAGGCCGTGTCCGGGTTATCTATCTGGACGAAGCCGGTCACGGCGTTCGTGCCCGAAGGGCCCTGCGGCCCCTGTAACCCCTCCGGCCCACGCTCACCCTTATCGCCCTTATCGCCCTTATCACCTTTCAGACCTTGCAGCCCCGTGTCACCCTTATCGCCTTTGTCACCTTTCAGACCTTGCGCGCCGGTCTCTCCTCTCTCGCCTTGAAGCCCTTGCGCGCCCGTGTCGCCTTTATCGCCTTTATCGCCTTTATCGCCTTTATCGCCTTTATCGCCTTGCGGGCCTTGCGGCCCGGCTACGCCCTGCGTCCCCTGTTCGCCTTGCGCGCCGGTCTCTCCTTTGTCCCCCTTTAGACCTTGCGCTCCCTGCGGGCCTGCGGGGCCCTGCGCGCCGGTCTCCCCTTTCTCGCCTTGCGGCCCCTGTGGGCCCTGCGGGCCTTGGGCACCGGTCTGGCCCTGCGGGCCCGCAGGGCCTTGCGCGCCCGTGTCGCCCTTATCACCTTTCGCACCTTGAAGGCCCTGAGGGCCTTGGACGCCCTGCGCGCCGGTGTCTCCCTTGTCGCCCTTATCCCCCTTCGGCCCCTGCGGGCCGACGGCGCCGAGGGTGACGGCGAAAGAGTCGGAGGCATTGGCCCCGTTGCCGCGCGAGACGTTGAGAAGATAGGAGCCGGGTTGGAGGCCGGCGGGGAGGTTGACGACGATCTGCGTCTGCGTGTTGCTGACGACCGTCAGCGGCGTTCCTTCGAGGTTCACGGCGGGCACCGCGGTACCGAAGTTCTCGCCCGTGATAGTGAGCTGCGTGTTCGTCGGGTCGGCCTGCGCGCGCTCGATGAGCAGCTCCGTCCCGGTCTGTCCCTGACCGGGGGCGAGGCCGCTCGTCGCTGCGAAGGTGGAGGCGTGCGAGAGAGCGAAGAGTGACAGCAGGGCGGCGAGCGCCGCCGCGCGCAGCGGTCGGCGCCGTGCGCCTAGGGCTCTGCGTGTCTGAGGTTGGCGGGGGTAGTGCTTCATGGAATCTTCTCCTTATCGTCTTGGTGTCTGGTCGTCTTTGAACCGGGGTCGGCGGGTGCCGAGCCGGCGTGAGTCTGCGGGCGTTCTATTGTCTCGGCCGGTGCTACGTGATAGATTGCGCGACCGTCGCCTCGCCGCTTGGGGCCTCCCCCGCGGCGCCCCCACCCGGCTCTGTAGCTCTGGGCGGGTCGGGGCAAGCTACACGGGCGGTTCCGGAGAAGTCCTCAATCCGGGCTAAATATTTCTCAAAACTTCTAAACACCCCACCATGAGCGAACAGACGGGTCGCTTCTACAGCTTCGATTCTTTCCTCATTGACGCGGCGAGACGTACGCTGCTGCGCGACGGCAAGACCGTGCCGCTCAAGCCGAAAGCCTTCGAGACGCTCCTCGCGCTCGTCGATAACCGCGGGCGCGTGGTCGGGAAGGACGAGTTGATGCGCGCGCTGTGGCCCGACAGCTTCGTCGAGGAGGCCAACCTGACGCAGCAGGTCTCGCTCGTGCGGAAGGCACTCGGGGACGACCCCAAAGAGCCGCGCTTCATCGTCACCGTCCCCGGCCGCGGCTACAGCTTCGTGGCCGACGTGTGCGAGGCGGGAGAGCCCCACGCGACGGGTTCCCACGAACCAAAACCCGAAGCCGGAGAGGCGGCATCACCGCCCCGACCCGGGCGCCGCTGGGCGCTGCTGCTCGCGGCCCTCGCCACGGTCGTCGCCGTCGCGTTCGCCCTCGGCTATTGGTGGAGCAGGCGCGGGGGCGCGCCCGCGCCCGTGAAGTCTGTCGCGATACTCCCCTTCAAGAGCGAGGCCGGCGGCGGCGAAGACGACTATCTGCGCTTCGGTCTGGCCGACGCCCTCTCCACTAAGCTCGGCGGACTGAGGCAGGTCGCCGTCCTCCCGACGAGCGAGGTGCTGAAGTACGACAAGCCCGGGCAAGACCCGCTCGCGGCCGGGCGCGCACTCGGCGCGGACGCCGTGCTCGACGGCGTCCTGCGGAAGGACGGCGACCGCGTCCGCGTCACGGCGCGCCTGCTCGACGTGCACACGGGCCGGACGCTGTGGGCCGAGACGTTCGACGAGCCTTGGGCCGGCATCTTCGACGTGCAGGACGCCATCACGGCGCGCGTCGGCGAGGGGCTGGCCGTGAGCCTCGACCTCCGCGACCGCGAGCGGCTGGCGAAGCGCCCGACCGATAACCCCGAGGCGTATGTGCTCTACATGCAGGGCGAGTATCTCGTCGGCAAGCACACGCAGGAGAACTACCTGCGGGCCCGGGAACTCTATCAACGCGCGACCGAGCTCGACCCGAAGTTCGCCGACGCTTACGTCAGCCTCGCGCAGTCGTACGCGTGGCCGCCGCCGGGGCTCTCCACGGGGGAGGCGTACGAGAGGCAGAAGGAGTTGCTGACGAAGGCGCTGGCGATAGACCCGACGCTCGCGAACGCACACGCGCTGCTCGCCGCCACCAAGTGGCGCACCGAGTGGGACTGGGCGGGGGCCGAGAGAGGATTCAGGGCCGCGCTCGAACTCAGCCCGAACGACCACGCGGTGCACTTCCGCTTCGGCGGCTTCCTCGTCTCGCAGGGGCGCTTCGAAGAGGGGCTGGCGCACCTGCGCCGCGCGCACGAGTTGTCGCCCACCTCGCTGGCCGTCTCCGGCATACTGGGCATCATGTACGTCTACGCGCGCCGCTACGACGACGCCATCGCGCAGTGCCGCGAGGTGACGGGGCTCGACCCGAACATCCCGCCTGCGCACGCCTGCCTCGGGCTGGCCTACTCGTTCAAGGGGATGTCGCGCGAGGCGGTCGAGGAGTTGGAGCAGGCGGTCAGGCTCGGCGCGCCCAACCCGACGGGCACGCGCGGGTATCTGGGGCACGTCTACGCGCGCGCGGGGCGGCGCGCGGAGGCTTTGCGGACGCTGGAAGAGGTGAAGAAGTTAGAGCAGCAGGAGCAGCACGCCGACTGGGGGGCCGAGGCCGTCATCTACGCCGGCCTCGGCGAGAACGAGTTGGCCTTCCGGTGTCTCGAAAAATCCCTACAGGAGAAGGAGTGGTGGGTCTCTTCCCTCAAGGTGAACCCTCTCTTTGACCCGCTTCGCTCCGACCCGCGGTTCGATGACCTTGTCAGGCGCACCGGCCTCACCCCTTGAACCCTTCGGCCGTCGCCGTCCCGGTGCCGGGAACAGGGTCGGAGGGACGCCCGGCGCGCATCGGTGTTATACTGGCCTTACTTCCACAGTCCGTAAATATTTTGAAGGTGCAGAGCCATTCTTGCCGCGACCCGAAGTAACGTTGCCGCGAGACTTGGCCGACTAAGTAACCCGACGTGAAGGAGCTTACGACCCCGCAGACACAGTCACCGCCGGAGACGGCCGCGGCCGGCGAGGGGCACGCTGGCCGAGCCCCCGCCGCGAACGCAGCGGTGCCGAAGGACGCGGCGGCCGTCGTGCTCGTGCGCGGCGATGAACGCGACCCGGAGGTCTTCTGGGCGCGGCGCGGCGCGCGTCTGGCGTTTCAGCCGGGCTTCTACGCCTTCCCCGGCGGGCAGCGCGACGAGGCCGACGCCGAGGTTGAAGTTGAGAACGCCGACGACGCCGAGACGGCGCAGATGATCGCGTGCGCGGCGCGCGAGCTGTTCGAGGAGCTGGGCGTGCTCGCTGCGCGCGGAGCGGAGCATCTGACGAAGGGGCAGCTCGTCTCCGTGCTCGACGACCTGAACTCGGGGCGCATGACGTTCGCCGCGCTGCTCAAACATTACGGCCTGCGCCTCGACGCGCGCGACTTCGAGCAGGCGGGCCGCTGGGTGACGCCGCCCTTCAGCCCGCGACGTTTCGACACGCACTTCTTCGTCGTGCGCTGCCCGCGCAAGCAGGAGCCGCGCCTGCTCACCGAAGAGTTTGATGAAGGGGGTTGGCAGCGAGCGTCGGAAGCCTACGCGCGCTGGCGCCGCTTCGAG
The DNA here is from genome assembly GCA_045807845.1 of Pyrinomonadaceae bacterium. Taxonomy (GTDB): domain Bacteria; phylum Acidobacteriota; class Blastocatellia; order Pyrinomonadales; family Pyrinomonadaceae; genus QHXN01. The sequence goes on from JBJMGQ010000144.1 coordinate 12,426, forward strand.
CTGATGGCCGCGCCGCCCGTCATCCACGCCGTGCGCACGATAGCCGAGGGGCTCAACGAAGATTTGACCACGCGCTTTCTCTCTGTGCCGCAGGCGCGGCGCGAGCCCGTGCGCCGGATAGAGTTCCTGCCCGGCTTCGTCTGCCTGCCTTTGCGCACGCCGACCAAGCCGCCCGCGACGACGACCAACTGCTACGTCGTCGGCACGCGTGACTTCATCGTCATTGACCCGGGCTCGCCCTACGAAGACGAGCAGGAGGTGTTGAGCGACTTCGTCAAAGAGTTACAGCGGGAAGGCCGTCGGCCTCTGGAGATTGTCCTGACGCATCAACACCCAGACCACGCCGGAGGCGTCGAGCGTCTGCGCGCACAGTTCGGGTTAACGGTCGCCGCGCACCGCCTGACCGCCGATGCGCTTGAGGGCAGCGTCCGCGTTGACCGTCTCATCGAAGACGGCGAGCGTCTGGAACTCGAAGGCGACCCTTCCATCAACTTGCGCGCGATGCACACACCCGGACACACGCGCGGGCATCTCTCCTTCTACGACGAGCGCGCGGGCGCGCTCGTCACGGGCGGCAACGTCGTCGGCATCGGCTCCGTGCTCATCGACCCGGAAGAGGGGAGCGTGCGCGACTATCTCGCGTCGCTCGAACGCTACCGTCAACTTCCGCGCCTCATCGCGCTCTTCGGCGGTCACGGCCCCGCGGTCGGCAGCCCGCGCGCGAAGATAGACGAGTATGTCGAGCATCGTCTCAAACGTGAGCGGGACATTCTCGCGGCCGTGCAGGCGGGAGCGGAGACGCCCGCCGAGGTCGTCACGCGCGCATACGCGGACGTGCCCCCGAAGATGCACGCGCTGGCCGCGCGCGCCGTCTCGGCACACCTTCTGAAGCTCGAAGAGGACGGGCTCGTCCGCCGCGACGCGGGCGGGCGCTTCACAGCAAACACATGAGCCCAAAAGAGACTCCGGCGAAGAAGGCCAACAGCACCGCGGACGTGCGCGTCGAGCCGCAGGCCACGAACGGCGGAGCCGCCGCGTCGTCGGCCGACGTGGAGCGCGCGTGGCTCGCCGCCATCGTCGAGTCGTCGGAGGACGCCATCGTCTCGAAGACGCTCGAAGGCGTCATCACGAGTTTCAACGCGGCGGCCGAGCAGCTCTACGGCTACAAGGCCGAAGAGATTCTGGGCCGGCACATCTCGACCCTCGCCCCCGAAGAGGTGCACGGGCAGCTCGAAGAGATCGAGGCCGCTCTGCGTCGCGGCGAGAAGGTGAGCCACCTTGAGACCGTGCGCCTGCGCAAGGACGGCACGCGCATCGAGGTCGCCGTCAGCGTCTCGCCCGTCCGCGACTCTTCGGGGCGCACCGTCGGCGCAGCGAACATCGCGCGCGACATCACCGCGCGCCGCCGCCGCGACAGCGAACTCGCGCGCCGCATCCATCAGGCCGCGCTCGGCGCGGAGGTGGGCGCCGCGCTGGCCGAGGGCGACGTGCCTCTGCCGCAGGTCTTACAGCGTTGCGTCGAGGCCGTCGTCAACCATCTCGACGCGGCCTTCGCGCGCATCTGGACGATAGAGCGCGGCTCGGACGTGCTCGAACTACGGGCGAGCGCGGGGATGTATACGCA
>JBJMGQ010000145.1:0-3859 GCA_045807845.1 Pyrinomonadaceae bacterium
GCCAAAAACTCCCTCACCTCGGACTTCACAGGGCCGGTCAGCGGCGGCGGCGGTCTCGCCGACTCCTACTACCAGCCGTTCATCCTCGGGTGGGAGAAGAAGCGCGCCGCCTTCCGCGCGGTCTACGGGTTCCTGGCCCCGACGGGGAGCTTCAGGGTCGGCGCAAACGACAACGTCGGGTCGGGCTACTGGACGCACGCCTTCTCTTCGGGCCAGACGTTCTATCTGACGGAGGACAGAAAGACGACCGTCTCCGCCTTCCAGATGTACGAGGTTCACACCGAGCAGGAGGGCACGGGCGTCCACCCCGGCCAGACCTTCAGCCTCGATTTTTCGCTGATGCGAACCCTCCCCGTCGGCGAGAGGCCGTGGCTGCAAGTCGGCCTCGTCGGCTACAACCAGCGGCAGACCACCGCCAAGAGCGGGCCGGGCGTCACGCAGGAACAGGCGGCGGGACGTTACAAGGTCAACTCGCTCGGGTTCGCTTCGAGCGCGAACCTGCCGGGGAAGGTCAACGTCGGCTTCAAGTATTTTCAGGAGTTCTCGAACAGGTCTACGTTTCAGGGCCACTCGATCCAGATTTCGGGGGCGATTAAGTTCTAGCCTTCAGTGTGTGCGCGACCGGCCGTGGGAGAGAAGATGATAGACGTAGTTGTTATCGGGGGAGGCCCCGCCGGCATGACCGCCGCGCTCCGCGCCGGAGACTTGGGCGCGAAGACGGTGCTCGTCACGCGTGAAGAGTTCGGCGGCATGGCGGCGGGCGACGGCCCGGTTCCCGTGAGGACGCTGGCCCATGCCGCGCGGCTGCTCCGGGACGCACGCCAACTCGGGCGCTACGGCATCGCCGTCGGCGAGCCGCTGCTCGACTACACGCGGCTGCTCGCGCGCGTGAGTGAAGTGGTCGAAGATGTGCGCGCGCACTCGACCTTTCGCGCGCAGCTCCACGGCCTCGGCGTAGTCGTCAACGAACGGTGCGGCGTCGCCCGTTTCGCCGACCCGCATACACTCGAAACCGAGAGCGGGCTGCGGCTGCGCGCCGACAAGTTCGTCGTCTGCACGGGGGGGACGAGCCGCCGGCTCTCGGTTCCCGGCGCGGAGCTGACGGCCACACACAGCGACGCATGGGGACTGATGGCCGTGCCGCCTTCGATGATAGTGATCGGCGGCGGGGCCACCGGCGCACAGGTTGCCTCGGTCTTCAACGCCTTCGGGTCGCGCGTCCAACTCTTCCACGCGGGGCCGCGTATTCTGCCGACCGAAGATGAAGAGGTCTCGGCCGCGGTGGCGTCCGCCTTCCGCGAGTCTGGCATTGAGGTGAGGGAAGCCTTCGGGGTGATCGAGTCCTTCGAGAAGACGCCTGCCGGCGTGCGGATGCACTTCTCCAGGGACGGCCGGAGGGCAGAGGCCGAGGCGGCGCTCGCCGTGACGGCCATCGGCTGGGCGGCCAACACCGCCGGCCTGAACCTCGCCCGCGCGGGCGTCGAGACCGGCGCCCGTCACTTCGTCCGCGTCGATGAGTTTCAGCGAACGTCCGCGCCGCACGTCTTCGCGGCGGGCGACATCACAGGCCGGATGATGCTCGTCCCGCAGGCGATTCAGGAGGGCTTCGTCGCGGCCACCAACGCGGTGCGTGGCGCGACGATGCAGGCGCTCGAAGGCGCGGCGCCCATCGGCAGTTTCACCGACCCTGAGTACGCGCAGGTCGGTCTGACCGAGAAGCAGGCCCGTGCCGCCGGCGAAGTCGTGGTGGCCAAGGTCTGCTTCGACTCGACCACCCGCACAATCATCGACGGCCGGACAGGCGGCTTCTGTAAGCTGATCGTCGATAGCGAGACACGCCGGATCGTGGGCTGTCACGTCGTCGGGGAGCGCGCGGTCGAGATCACGCAGGTGGCGGCGGTCGCCATGTCCGGCCGGATGCGCGTGGACGAACTGGCGCAAGTCCCTCTCTCCTTCCCGACCTACGCCGGGGTGCTCGGCCGCGTCGCGGCGCAGGCCACCCGGCGGCTCAACCTGAAACTGGATTGGCACGGAGGGTCGGAAGGGCAATGAAGATTTCAGACGGCGGCGGGACTTCAGACCGTCTCCACCGTCACCTTGTTGTCGCGGCTGAGGGCTTTGGCGATGAACATGAGCATCACTATCCCGAGCATGTTGGCGAGCGTGAGCATGACGAACACGTTCGGGTCTTTGAAGTTCTGGATGGCAACGATGACGCCGGCCGCGGTGTTGCGCTGCGCGGTGCCGAGCCCCCCGATGTCTTCGAGGTGATCCTTCCCCGCGCCCGCGAGGTAGCCGAAGCCGAACGCCGCGGCGACGAACGCCAGCCCGACTAGAAACGCGCCCGTCCCGATGATGTTCATCAGGTTGGGGAAGTAGCCGATGAGCGTGGCCACCACCATCGCGTACATGGCGACGTTGCCCGCCCAACCCGCCCACGGCTGCCCCTTCTTCGCCAGGGCGGGCAGGAGCTGAGCGACCAGCATACCGGCGCCAATCGGCAGGAGCATTTGCAGCAGCAGCGCCTTGGCAATGGCTATGGCGTCCACGCTGACGCCGGACAGCACCAGCGGCAGCATGACCGGCATGTAGACGACCGTCACGACCATCAAGAGCATCATCACCGCCGCGCCGAGCGCCACCTCGTGCTCCGCCGTCTGCGTCAGCTTGATGAGGAAGGGCGCGCCCGCGCCCAGGCTGAAGATGAGCAGCCCCGCCTTGAGCGCGGGGTCGAAGGGCGCGAAGTACAGCGCGACAATCATCAAAAGGGGCGCGAAGACGAAGTTGGCGAGCAGCATCTTGAGGACGAAAGGCCGGTTCTTCAGATGTCCGGCGATGTCGGAAGGCTTCTGCGTCAGCCCCACGTTCAGCATCGTGGAGATCACAAAGACGGGCGCGATGAACTGAACGGCGCTCCTGAGAAACTCGAACATTGACGCCTCCGCGGACGGTCGTGTCTTCGATCTCCCGCCCTCAAACCCGACCCGTCCGCGACGGGCCGGACGTGGCGGCCTTCATGCTTCTTAAGACCGCCCTCTCGGTAAGGGCGCAGACTGATACCTGGTCTCCTGCTTCCTTCAGGCGAAGGTTAACAAGGCGGGTGTCGGCAAGTACCTGTCAGTTTTGACAGGCTTTGCCCGACCGCGTTTCCAAGATTGCCGGGCGGGTGCTATCGCCGAACTCTTCTACAAGTTGGATGCCCGCCGAACTCAGAAGCGCAGGACGGCGCCGAAGAGGGGGCCGTGCTCGTTGACCCGGATGAAATTCGGGTCGTCCACCAGCTTATAACGCCCGAACTGATAGCCACCGTTGACCCCGAAGCCCCGCCTCAAGTAATACTTCATCCCGACCTCGCCCCGCAGCACGCGGTCTCTCTTCAGCCTGAAGACCCCGACGTTGTGGTAGATGCTGACCCTCTCCGCCGGGTGAATCTCCATGTCGTAACCTATCGTCCCTACCAATTTAGTGATAGAGCCCAAGCGTTCACCGTCAGCCGTGTTCGTCACGCCACTCAAGTCGAAGCGCGCCGTGGCGAAACCTAACTGAGCCATCGGCCCGATCCTGACTTTCTGATTCCCCCAGCGGTAGGCGTACGTGGCCAGAAACACGCCCAGGCTCTGCTCGGCTCGTGTGTCGAGGTTGGCGGTGTAGGTTCTGTCTCGAAAGACTATCGTGCGGCTGAGTGCCCTCGTGTTACTTGAAGCGGTGCGGGCGTAGTTGAGCATGAACTTGTGCTTGCCGCTCTCGGCCCTGCGAATATAACGCAGCCCGAAACCGAGCTTGTTCTTCAAGCCGAAATCGTTCTCGAAAGAGATGGTCGTCCCGGCCGCGGTGGTGCCCGAGAGATTCACCTCGCCGC
>JBJMGQ010000146.1:0-3511 GCA_045807845.1 Pyrinomonadaceae bacterium
AGAGGAAAGAGTTGGGGTCGGCGTCGTAGTGGCGGATGGCGGCGCGCAGGATGCCGCGCAGATTGACGCCGTAGTGATTGAAGAAGTCTCGGTCTTCGGTGACGACGATGGACTTGACGAGCACGTCGGGTAGATCGTTGAAGCCGACAACGCGGCGGCGCTCGCGCTGCGGCCCGGCGACGGAGCTGATCAGCTCCGGCTCCAGCCACGCGCTCTGTATCTTCGCGCCCCCCGCGTCAAGGTCGTTGAGCGCGGCGACGGTCTTGCCGCCCTTCGCGAACTGCACGCGCAGGTGCGGGAACTGCGCGCGGCCGTCAATCTTCGTGTCCCGGCCCGGCTCGATGTCAACGTTGGCGCCGTCAACGCTGAAGCGTCCGCGCGCGGTGTCGGCCTGCTGCGCGCGCTCGACGTAGCCGGAGCGCTTCAGGTGCGCGATCAGGTCTTCGGCCGACATCCCGTCGCCCGCGCGAATCTGCTTCGGCGCGGCGTAGAGGCCCGCGCTGCGCGTGAAGACCTCGCCGCGCAGCAGTTTGTCGATGCGTTCGGAGAAGACCGTGTAGTAGTAGCCGAGGACGCCGACGACGATGAGCGTGATGACGACCGCCGGGATGACCGTCGCGGGGCGGATGAGGCGGCGACGCCAGCGGCGCCAGAAGCCTTCGGGCGGCTCCTCGAACCTGACGACGCGCGGCGCGCGCCGACGCGCCTGCGCGGCCGGCGGGATAACATCATTAGGCGGATGACGCAGAGCCATCGTCTTGAATAGTAAATGCTAAGCCGGCAATAGTAAATGCAGTAGACAGATGGCTGTAGGCAGTAGGCAGTCAAGGCCCCGTTGTTGGGAACTCTGATTTAAGCTTTCAATTTTCATAACGCGGAGCGGCTGCTTACTGCCTACTGCCATCCGTCTACTTAATTGTTTGACACCTTCCATCCCTTTAGCTAACGTGGCGCGTTAGCCCGAGACTTGGGTTTGATGCAGTCGCGGAGTCGCACGGTTCGATGCCGCCCCCAGCAGAAGAACTGAGGAAGAGGCACAGGCCGCGCGCGAGCCTGTTCTATTCGCTGGCCGCGCTCGCGGGCGTGGTGGCGTTCGGCACCGTGGGGTTCATCTTTATCGAGGGCTGGTCGCTCGCCGACAGCCTCTATATGACGGTGATGACGGTGACGACCGTCGGCTACGGCCCGCCGCTGCCGCTCTCGCCTTCGGGGCGCAACTTCTCGATCTTCTTCATGGTGCTCGGCGTGGGCACGGCCGGCTATCTGCTCTCGACGGCCGTCCAGTCGCTCGTGCGCTCAGAGATTCTGGCAGCCTACGGCGAGCGCCGCCGCCATCGCGAGATGTCCAAGCTCAAAGACCACTACATCATCTGCGGGGCGGGGCGCGTCGGCCAACGGATCGTCGGCGAGATGCGGCGCATGGGCGCCCCCTTCGTCGTCGTCGAGAGCAACGCCACGCTCGCCGCGCAGCTTCAAATCCCAGACACGCAGGTGCTCATCCGCGATGCCACGCTCGACGAGACGCTCATCGAGGCCGGCATCGAGCGCGCGACGGGGCTGGCCTCGTGCCTGCCCGACGATGCAGACAACCTCTACGTTGTGCTGACGGCCCGGACGCTCAACCCGAAGCTGCGCATCGTCGCGCGCGCGGTCGAAGAGTCGGCCGAGCCGAAGCTCGTGCGCGCGGGTGCCAACCGCGTCATCGCGCCGATCATCATCGGCAGTCACCGCATGGCGCAGGCGCTCCTCAAGCCCGCGGTCGCGGACTTCATGGACTCCATCACGGCCGAGACGCTCGACCTCGCCTTCGAGGAGGTCGAGGTCGCGCGGGGCTCGTCTTTGGAGGGGCGCAAACTGAAGGAGACGAACATCCGCGCGCAGCTCGACATCGTCGTCGCCGCCATCCGCCGCGCGCACGGCGAGATGATCTTCAACCCCTCGGGCGACACACAGATTCGCGCCGACGACATGCTCATCTGCATCGGCCGCGCCGAGACGATGGCCGAGTTGACCGCGCTGGCGCGGGGACTGAGAAGGTGAGCGGGGCGGACGCCTTCACGCTCGCGGTATCGGTCTCCCTGAACTAAACTATCTCTGTGACTCGAAGCCTGCGGCCCGAGAAGATTGAGCGCGTCGTCGTGCGCGGCACGAACTGGGTGGGCGACGCGGTGATGACCGTGCCCGCGCTGCGTGAGCTGCGCCGCCTGTTTCCACGCGCGCGCCTGACGCTGGCGACGCGCCCGTGGGCCGAGGGGATTTTCGCGGGCGCGGATTTCATCGACGACCTCCTCGTCAACGGCAACACTTCCAGCAGACCGGCGGCCATCTTCCAAGAGGCACGCGCGTGGCGCGCACGCCGCTTCGACCTCGCGGTTCTCTTCCCCAACTCGTTCGCGCCCGCGCTGGTCGCCGCGCTCGCGCGCGTTCCCCTTCGTGTGGGCTACGCGACGCAGGGGCGCTCCGCTCTACTCACGCACCGCATCGGCGTCCCCGCTTGGCGCAGCGAGCGTCACGAAGTCTTCTACTATCTGCACCTCGTCGCGGAGTTGGAACGGCTGCTCAACGGTGCCTCGACCGTCGAGACCCGAGCCCCGGACACAAGGCTGTGCGTTACTGGCGCGCGACTGCGCGAGGCTCAACTCATACTCAACGAGAGCGGCGCACGTCCCGGACGGCCGCTCGTCGCGATCTGCCCGGGCTCGACCAACAGCCGCGCCAAACGTTGGCCGGCCGAACGCTTCGCCGCCGTCGCGGATATGTTGAAGGAGAGAGTGGGCGCAGACGTTGTCCTGCTCGGCGCGCGCGAAGAGTTGGACATCTCTGAAGAGGTCGCGCGACACATGCGCGTGCGCCCCTTCGTGTTGACGGGCCAGACCGACCTCGCACAGACGGCGGCCGTGCTGAAAGCCTCAGACCTGCTCATCACGAACGACACAGGCCCGGCGCACGTCGCCGCCGCGGTCGGCTGCCCCGTCGTCGTCATCTTCGGCCCGACCAACCCACTCACAACGCGCCCCTACTCTACGTCGGCCGAGGTCGTGCGGCGCCCGCCCGACTGCGCGCCCTGCATGCTGCGCGACTGCCCCATCGATCATCGTTGCATGACCGCCATCACGCCCGTTGAGGTCTTCGAGCGCGCCGCGCACGCGCTCGAACTCAGACAGAAGGTCGAGGTGGCGCGTTGAGCGGCGCACGGCGCGCGGTCTTCATCGACCGCGACGGAACAATCTCGGAGGAGGTCGGCTACGTCAACCACGTCTCGCGCTACAGAGTCTTCCCCTTCGCCGCCCGTGCCGTGCGCGCGCTCAACGAAGCGGGCTGGCTCGCCGTCCTCGTCACGAATCAAGCGGGCGTGGCGCGCGGCTACTTCGAAGAGGAGATGATCGGCCGCGTTCACGGCGTGCTCGCCGCCGAGCTGGAGAAGGGCGGCGCGCGGCTCGACGCTGTCTACTACTGTCCACATCATCCTTCGGTCGGAGAGGCGCCGTACCGCTTCGACTGCGACTGCCGC
>JBJMGQ010000147.1:0-10142 GCA_045807845.1 Pyrinomonadaceae bacterium
CCCAATGCCAGCGCAAGACCGACATCCCCGCCGACGAGTCCGCCGCCGAACCCCGCATCCGCTTTGCCTCGGCGCCGAATACGCAGTAGGCAGTAGGCTGTGGGCAGTAGGCAGTAAGCCGGTTGCGAAAGTTGATTGTTGTCCTGCGCCAAGCCGCCGGAGTCGAAACAAGATAGTTCTCAAATTCAAGGCTCTTAACTGCCTACTGCCATCTGCCTTCTGTCTACTCCTTTTGCCTTTCCCTCTCGCCTGATGTAAGTTTCACCTGTCTCCCTGATGAAAAATCGAATACGAGGTTCTGTATGACCGTCAACGTTGAGTGGAGGGGCGCGGGTGGTGGGCACACGGGGTTAGTTGCCGACGGGACGTACCTGTTGGATGCGGCCCGGCGCCACGGCATCGCTCTGCCCACGGAGTGCGGCGGGCGCGGCGAGTGCGATACGTGCGCGTTGATTGTCGAGTCGGGCGCGGCGCTTCTGTCGGCGCCGACCGAGGCCGAGCTGCTGCGACTCGGGGCGGAGAGACTGGCCGCCGGTGAAAGGCTCGCGTGTCAGGCGAAGGCCGAGCGCGCGGGCGACCTTGCGCTGCGTCCCGTCCCCGCCGTGGAGCGCGCCGAGACGACCGAGGAGACGGCGCGCGACTTTAAAGAGGAGTTCAAGCGCCTACCTTTGCGCAAGAAGCTCTCGACGCTCGCGGGGCTCGAAGCCGAGATGGCCTACGAGACACTCGTGCGCGCCGTGGACATTCCCTTTGAACTCTTCGGCAAGGGGCTCGACCTGCTCGCCGGCCGGGGACGCAAGCTTTCGCAAACCGAGCGCGCGCGCCGCCAGCCCACGACGCCACAGCCCCCGCCGCCTGCGGGCGGCGACCCGGGCGCGGACGGCCCCGTCAACTGAGAAGTAGAAGGCAGTAGACAGAAGGCAGATGGCAGTAGGCAGTAGAAAGCTATTCCTGATTGCAAATCCTGCGGTTGCCATTATCAACCTCCGCAAAGCCGAACCTGCTGCCTACTGCCATCTGCCATCTGCCTTCTACTTCCTGAGCCTACCAACATGAGAGCCAAGTCTCTCGTCTTCGTCGCCGGAATGCTGCTCGCGACGACCTGTGTGTTGTCGCCGGGTGCGCGCGCACAGTCCGGGCGCGGCGACAAAAGCCCCGTCTACGCCGCGCCGCCCGGTGCGGCCACGCCCTTCAGCGGCCAGCGCGCCTACGAACACGTCAAGCGGCTCGTCGAGTTCGGCCCGCACCCTTCGGGCTCGAAGGAGCTTGAGTTAGCACGCAAGTACATCCTCGAACAGACGGGCGGGACGCTCGAAGAGTGGGTGGCGAACACGCCCGCGGGCAAAGTGAAGATGGCGAACATCGTCGTCGAGCTGAAGGGACAGACCGACGACACCATCATCATCGCCAGCCACTACGATACGAAGCGTTACAAGGAGTTCAATTTCGTCGGCGCCAACGACGGCGGCTCTTCGACGGGCGCGCTCATCGAGATCGCGCGCGCCCTCCGCGCGTCGAGCGCGACGAGACGTTTCACCTATCGTCTCGTCTTCTTCGACGGCGAGGAGGCCGTCTGCCGCGAGTGGGACGAGTGCGGCAAGCCCGGGGCGCCCGACAACACGTACGGCAGCCGCTATGAGGTCGGGCGCCTGAAGACGCTCAATCGCCTGAAGCACGTGCGCGCGCTCATCCTGCTCGACATGGTCGGCTACGACAAGCTTGAGCTGGGCCGCGACGAGATGAGCACGCCGTGGCTCGTGGACATCCTCTGGCGGACGGCGCGCGAGCTGGGCTACTCGAAGCAGTTCGTCGAGCGCGTGGAGGCGGTCGGCGGCGACGACCACGAGCACTTCCTGCGCGCGGGCGTGCCGTCGGTCGATCTCATACAGCTCTCGACCTACCCACACTGGCACACGCCCGAAGACACGCTCGACAAAATCTCTCCACACAGTCTCAAGGCCGTCGGCGACGTGGTGCTCGCGAGCCTGCCGCGCGTCGAGGAAAAGTTGAAGGGCGAAAAGGGAGAGTCGAAGGGAGAGACTTCGAGCCAGTGAACGCAGCCTTATCTTTTGACCCTTCGCCCTTCATCCTTCGCCCTGTCTCGTTGGAGGTCTTCCATGTTGAAAGCTCCTGACATACTCGTCCCCGTGGACTTCTCTCAGACATCAATCAACGCCGTGCGCGTGGCGCTCGGCATCGCGGAACCGGGCGGCGACTTGACGCTGCTCCACGTCATCGACAAGGACTTCATCGAGGACGCCGTCGCGGCCGGGATGGGCTCGACCGAAGAGATTACGGCACGCATGCGCGCGCAGGCCGAGTCGAACTTTACGACCGCGCTCGAAGGGGTCGAAGTGGGCGACGTGGGAGTAGAGCGCATGATTGTCGTCGGTATGCCTTTCGTCGAGATACTCAAGATCGCGCGCGACCTCGATTTGCCGATGATCGTCATGGGCGTGCGGGGCCGCTCGACCGGCGCCGAAGAACTGCTCTTCGGCTCGACGGCCGAGAAGGTTCTGCGCGGCGCGCGCGTGCCCGTGTTGTGTATCCCTTTTTGAGCGGGACGAAGGCGTAAAGGATGACAGACGCGCTGAAGAGAATCGCGGTCGTGCCGGGTGACGGCATCGGGCCGGAGGTGATTGAGGAGGCGGTCGGCGTGCTCGACCTCTTGAGCGAGACGCACGGCGTCCGTCTTGAGCTGAAGCACTTCGACTGGGGCGCGGACAAGTTTCTGTCGGAAGGCGTGACACTGCCCGAGGGCGCGCTCGACATGCTCTCGACGAAGTTCGACGCGATACTGTCGGGCGCCTTCGGCGACCCGCGCGTGCCTTCGAACCAGCACGCCGAAGACATCCTGTTGGGGATGCGGCGCGGGCTCGATCTCTACATCAACCTGCGCCCCGTGCGTCTGCTCGACGAGCGGCTCACGCCCCTGAAGAATCGCTCGGTCGAAGAGGTCAACTTCGTCGTCTTCCGCGAGAACACCGAAGGCGCGTACACAGGGATGGGCGGCTTTCTTAAACGTGGGACGCCCGACGAGGTCGCCATTCAGGAGGAGATAAACACGCGCAAGGGCGTCGAGCGCATCGTCGTCGCCGCCTTCGAGTACGCGCGCGCGCGCGGAAGACGGAAGGTGACGATGTGCGACAAGTCGAACGTGCAGCGCTTCGGCGGCGACCTCTGGCAGCGCGTCTTCAAAGAGGTCGCGGCGCGCTACGAAGGCATCGAGGCGAACCACCAGTACGTGGACGCGGCGGCGATGTTCATGGTCTTGAACCCGGCGCAGTATGAAGTGGTCGTCACGAGCAACCTCTTCGGCGACATCCTGACCGACCTCGGCGCGGCGCTGCAAGGGGGGCTCGGGCTCGCTGCCTCGGGCAACATTCACCCGGGGCGCGTCTCGCTCTTCGAGCCCGTCCACGGCAGCGCGCCGCCGCTCGCGGGGCAGAACAAGGCCAACCCGGCAGGGGCTATCCTCAGTACGGCGCTGATGCTAGAATACCTCGGACACACGGAAGCGGCGGCGGCGGTCGAAGGCGCGGTCAGCGCGTCGATTGCCGCAGGCGAGACGACCCGCGACCTCGGCGGCGCGCTCTCGACCAAAGAGGCGGGCGAGAAGATTCGGGGAAGGATTTGAAGTATGAAGTAGGAACGATGAATGATGAACTAAACGCTTAATGTCTTTAGTTCATCGTTCATCGTTTCTACTTCATCGTTCCGGTTATGACGAAGGGGCAGGAAACGGCGCAGAGGTTGATCGCGGTAGTCGTCATCATGGCGATGCTCGGCGTGATGGGTATCCCGCTGACCGTCATCCTCTTCTTCGCCACGGTGGTCTACTTCGTCTGGCGCGCCGTCCAGCGCTCAGAGCAGCAGGACGTGAAGAACATCTTCGACTTCTACGTCTCCGCCAACGAAATCCTGCGCGACGAGGATAAGCGCTGGTACGGCTTCGAGGTGGGGCGCGTCATCAGTGAGGGCGAGCGCGTACTCCACATGATGGCCGACCCGCCGCCGCTCGTCTACTTCACGCTCGGCGCGCTCTACCAACGCGCGGGCGACCACGAGGGGGCCGTAGAGAATCTCGCCTACGTGCTCGAAGACGAGGGCGGCGACGAGGCTTCGCGCACGCAGCCTTCGTCGGAGCTGCGCCGCTACGTTGACGTGCTGCGGCGCATCGAGCGCGAGCCGAACGAGGCACCGCAGACGACGGCCGCCATGCGCAATCTCGAACGCGCGCGCAAAACGCGCGCCGCCGACATGCTCGAAGAGAGCCGCGCGCGACTCGCTGCGTTGCACCAACATGCCGCCATCCCGTCCGCCGCGCCGCACAGGTATGAAGAGGGCGGGCTCCACACTCTGACGGGCAAACGATCCCTCGGGCCGCCCACGCCGACGCCGGTCGTGCCCCAACCCATCGCAGAGGTTCTGCGCGATCTCTACGACGAAGAGAAGAAGACGGCTTGAGCACTGAACGGGACTTCGTGAGGCGCGGCGGCCGGTTGGAAGGTCGCCGCGCCTCGGCATTTAACAAGGCGGGAAGTACGTTTGCGTTCCTCATGCGCGGAGAGTTTACGTTCGGTTAATGTCAACCGCCCCCGTTTCTGCTATAACGAATCTCAACCTTACGATTGAGCCCCTCGCCGGTTGAACGCCCTAAGCATGGTTTCGATGGAGACAGGAAAGAAGGTCGGGAGCTACCGTATCGAAGAGCCCGTCGGCCGCGGCGGGATGGGTGTCGTCTATCGCGGGAGGCACGAGAAGCTGCCGCGCGTCGTCGCCATCAAGTCCATCAATCCACGCGGCACGCACGACCTGCGCCGCCTGCGCCATCGCTTCGAGCGCGAAGCTTACGTGCAGGCGCAGCTCGACCATCCGGGCGTCGTCAAAATTTACGACTACATCGTCTCCGAGCAGACCTACTTCATCGTCATGGAGTACGTCGATGGGCGCTCGCTCGCGCAGTGCATCGCCGAGCACCCGGGGGGCTTGGGCACGGAGCGCGCGCTCGACCTCTTCGAGCAGATACTCGACGCCGTCTCTTACGCGCACACCTTCGTCTATCGCGACGAGTCGGGCACGACGCATCAGGGCATCGTCCACCGCGACCTCAAGCCGCCGAACATCATGGTGACCGACGGCGACCGCATCAAGGTCACCGACTTCGGCATCGTCAAGCTCGTCGGGGCGTCGGCGACCGACACGTCGAAGATTGCCTACGGCTCGCCGCGCTACGTCTCGCCCGAGCAGGCCGCGGGCGAGCACCTCGACCAGCGTTCAGACATCTATAGCTTAGGCGTCATCCTCTACGAGATGCTGACGGGCGAGCCGCCCTTCGGCGGGCGCGTCGGCGCGAAAGACGGCTGGCCGCGCACGGACATTCTGCGCGCGCACCGCGAGCAGCCGCCGCCGCTGCCGACCACGCTCAACCCCGACATCCCCGCCGCCATCGAGAAGCTGGTGCTGCGCGCTTTGGAGAAGAAGCCCGAACGTCGCTTCAACACGGCCGCAGACTTCCTGCGCGCCGTGCGTAAGGCGCGCGGCAAGGAGGTGTCCGCGCCGTTGCATGAGGGGGCCGTTGCGACTCAGGCGGCGGCGAAGGGGACGGGCGTGCTCGGCGAGGCGACGGACGAGCTGTCGGGCGACACATATCATACGCAGCCGATGTCGGCCGAGAGTTCGGGCGAGTCGGAGGTCTGCCGCGTGTGCGGTGGGGCCGTCGGGGAGGGCGATGTTATGTGCGGCGCATGCGGGCACGACCTGACCGCGTCGCCCGCCACGGCCGCGCTCGCTCGGCAGGAGGTGACGACGCGGCACCGCGGCGGTCAGGGCTTGAAGCTCGTCGGCGTCTCGGCCGCGCTGCTCCTGCTGCTCGCATCGCTCGTCTACCTCGTCTCAAGCTTCGACTCCTCCGGGCCGAAGGAGCCTTCGACGACCACTACGCCGACCACTACGCCGACGACAGCACCGCCCGCCTCGCCGGAGTCGCCGCCCGCCGGAGTCGCCGCGCTCGCCTCGTCCGTAAAGGTCGATTCGTCATACGACAGTTACAACGCGCGGCCTCTGAACGACGGCGTGACCGACGTGCGCGAGATCGCCGCGAAGCGCTACAACCAGGGCAACTGGGTCTCGGCCGAGAGCCCGGAGCCGCATTGGATTGAGCTTCAGTTCACCAAACCGGAACGCTTGACGGCCGTCTACGTCTACTGGGGCTTCGACAAGGATCGCTACATGCCCTCGCGCAGCGTCGAGCTACAGGTGGCGGACGGCGGCGGATGGCGCACCGTCTCGACGCTTGAGCCGGGGGGCAACTTCGACCGCGCGGCCTTCGAGTTCACCCCCTTCGTCGCCGAGCGCGTGCGCCTCTTCCAACCCGCGCAGGCCGGCCCGCAGAATCGTCCCTTCGTCATGTGGGTGCGCGAGGTGCAGGCGTTCGGGGGTGGGCAGTAGACAGTAGACGGTAGTCGGTAGGCTCCGCTTGACGGACGTTGATGCTGACAGCCGTCGGGCTCGTAATGAGAATGTATTCCTACTAACTACTGACTACTGTCTACTTGAACCTTATGCTCACAGCAGAGATTATCGCCGTCGGCTCCGAGTTGCTGACGCCGTTTCGCACCGATACCAACAGCCTCTGGCTGACCGAGCAGCTCAATACGGTCGGCGTCGAGGTCAAGCTCAAGACCATCGTCGGCGACGACGACGCGCGGCTTGAAGAGACCATCCGCGACGCGCTGAAGCGTTCCGGCATCGTCGTCCTGACCGGCGGCCTCGGCCCGACCGAAGACGACATCACGCGCAAGATTGCCGCGCGCGCGCTCGGCCGCCGTCTGCTGCTTGATGAAAAAGTGCTGGACGACATCCGGGCGAAGTTTCTGCGCTGGGGTCGCAAGATGCCGGAGATTAACGCGCGGCAGGCGATGGTCATGGAGGGCGCGGAGGTGCTTGCGAACCCGAACGGCTCGGCGCCGGGTATGTACCTTGAGCACGACGGCCGCGTCGTCGTGCTCCTGCCCGGCCCGCCGCGCGAGTTGAAGCCGATGTTTGAGGGGCTCGTCCTGCCGAAGCTCGCGGAACGTTCGGGCGGCGTGCGCGTCGTCCGCCGCGTGCTGCGCGTCGCTGGGCTTGGCGAGTCGGCCGTGGACGAGCGCATCGCGCCGGTCTACACGCAGTACAAGAATCCGCAGACGACGATTCTCTTCAACAGCACCGAGATTGAGCTTCACCTGACGGCGCAGGGCAAGACCGAGGCTGAAGCGGAGCTGCTGCTCGACGGGCTGGCGGGGCAGATTGAGGAGCGTCTGGGCGACTCCATCTTTGCCTTTCGTGGAGAGAAGATGGAGGAGGTCGTCGGCCTGCGGCTCGCCGTCGGCGGCTTCACGCTCGCCACGGCCGAGAGCTGCACGGGGGGCTTAATCGCGCACCGTCTGACGGAGGTGCCCGGCTCCTCGACCTACTTCATGGAGGGCGTCGTCACCTACTCGAACGAGGCGAAGACGCGTCTGCTCGGCGTGCCCGCGGAGGTGATCGAAGCGCACGGCGCTGTGAGCGCGGAGGTGGCCGAGGCGATGGCCGTCGGCGTAAAGCAGCGCGCCGGGACGGACTTCGGCCTCTCTGTGACGGGGATAGCGGGGCCGGGCGGGGGGACTGAAGCGAAGCCGGTCGGGCTGGTCTACGTCGCGCTCGCCGACGACGCGCACACCGAGCACAAGCGCCTGATGCTACCCGGCGACCGCTACCTCATACGCACGCGCGCTTCGCAGTTCGCGCTCGATCTGCTACGCCGTCGTCTGATTTGAGCCGCGGCGAACGAAGTGCGCCGCGTCGTCGTATCAAACATATGACTCAAAGGGGAGAGCTTGAAGCAGGAGGCGTGAATGTTCTGTCCACAGTGCGGGAATAAACAGAGCGACGAGCTGAAGTTCTGCAACCTGTGCGGGGCGAACCTGTTCGCCGTGCGGCAGGTGGTGGGCACGCGCGAGGCGGACGAGAAGTTCGACTGGAGCCGGACGTGGGTTGCCGAGATGTTCATGTCGGAGGCCGAGCGCAAGCGTCGCAACGCGGAGCTTGAGCGCCAGCGCGGCGTAACGCCGGAGATGAAACGCTTCAACGAGATTAAGGCGGGCGTCATCGTCTCCTCGGTCGGCGTCGGCCTCATGATCTTCCTCTACATCATGGGCATGGCAATCTTCCGCAGCGGCCATAACCCACCCGGCGACGCCGAGATTCTCAGAAGCATCTGGGTGGCCGGCGTCATCCCCTTCATGGTCGGTCTCGCGCTCATCATCAACGGCCTCTTCGTGAGCAAGAAGATGGTCGAGCTGCACAAACTAGCGCAGCAGCAATACCCGCCCGACGCGCTGCCGAAGGGCGCGGAACAGCCCGCGCTCAAATCCGCCGACACCTCCGAGTTCATCCCGCCCGGCTTCAGCGTCACCGAAGGCACAACCAAGCACCTGTCGCTCAAGGATGAACGCTGAACGCTGAAGGCTGAACTGTAAGAATAAGAGGCCGGGTTCTCTTTCGAGAGTCCCGGCCTCTGTCTTTCAGTTCAGCCTTCAGCGCTCCTACTTCATCGTTTCACTAATCATCTGTGCGGCCTGCTCGACGACGGGAGCGATGATGTCCTCGCCGGCCGACTTGGCCTTCGACTTGAACTGGCGGGGCGCGGCGGGCGAGGCCGCGCCCGTTGACTGAAGCCTGACTTCGAGCGTCAGCTCGTCCTTCGCCTTGACGTTGGCCGTGGCCGAGCCGCCGGGGCCGCCGCCGCTCACACCTCCCATGCCCGCCGCGGCCGCCCCGACCTTGCCGAGCATCCCGCCGAAGCCGCCGCCCCCGCCCTTCTTGTGCGAGACGTTGGCGTAGACGATGAGGTCGCACTGCTTCTGCCGCGCGTCCGCCTCCGCGTCCGCGAACGGCTCAAGCATCACGACCTCGACCGTGGCGCTCGTCAGGCGCGACGCCAGCGCGCCGCGCACGGCCGCCGCGAGCTGCGCGCCGTTCAGGTTGTCGCCGACCGCGCCGGTCTGCACGCCCGCCAGCCCGAGGCGCACGACGCCCGGCCGCTTCGCGCCGACTGCGACCGCGGTCGGCTGGGTCTGCACCGGAACCGTGGTCGAAGTCTGCGCGGGGTTGTCGTCGTCACCCCGCGAGCCCCGGTCGCCCATCGCCGCCATCATCGAGGCGGCGGAGAAGTCCTTGACCTCTTTGTAGTCCGCGGGCGCCTCGAAGAGCGAGGCGTCGAGCGTGGCCTGCGAAAGCTCGACGACTTCGTTGACCGTCGAGAAGCTCTCGCGGCCGTCCTTGTCGAACATCGTCGTCTTCTCCCAGAGGGGGTAGCCGCGCTTCGCAGTGCCGACCTGCTTCGACTCGAAGCGGTCGTGGCAGCCGCCGCCGGACGGCTGTGGGTGGTAGTAACGGGCGGCGCGCTCGATGTCGCATTCGAGCTGGAACGCGGCGTCGATGTACCAGCCGTCGATCTCCATCTTCATGTCCACGGGGCTGCACGAGTCGGGCGAGGACTTCATCTCGACGGTGCTGACGAGGTGGCGTGCGGTGTAGCCGAACATCGGCTTGCGCTCGCCCGTGTCCTTCGTCGTGACGGTCGAGGTGACGAGGCCGCCCTGCGTGCGTTCGGTTGTGCGGCGCGTCGAGGTGGCAGGTGCCGTCGCCGGCTGTGCCGGCGCGTCGTCGTACGGGCGGACGGTGTAGGCGCGCATCTGCGGCATGATCTGGATGTCACGGCGCAGGTCGCACTGCTGGATGGTGATGGACTGGCCACCCATCGCTTCGGTGCGTTGACGCTTGCCCTTGATGTAGGTCGCGTTGTCGTATGAATGACCCTGCACGGTCTGGCGCGACTTGATCTTCACGTCGGCGCGCGCCTCCGCCGTGGCGGCCGCGGCGCAGAGCAGTAACAGCGCGAGTCGGCTGAAGCGTATTAAGTTGGTCATCGAAAGAGTCCCTCCCAATCTCGGTTAAGAAGCGGTGACGGTCTGGGTGCATGCGTCCCACAACCTTTTAACGCGCGAACGTAAGAGGAAAAGGATCAGCTCGGGGCGGAAGGCTGACCGTAAGGCAGGGCGTAAGCTTAACCCAAAAGGGCGGGGGACGAAAGAGAGAGCCTCTTTCATCCCCCGCCC
>JBJMGQ010000148.1:0-4882 GCA_045807845.1 Pyrinomonadaceae bacterium
AGTAGAAAAAGAGGCGGCGCGTCTTAACCTTTAGGGCAAGCGCGCCGCTCTGTCTTCCGACTGCCTACTGCCGACTGCCTACGGCCTACTGTTTGCTACTCACACGGTAGACGCGCCCGTTGTAGACGATCACGACGCGCTCGCCGAGCGAGCAGAAGCGTGCGAGCTGCGGCTCGCGTTTGATGAGCGCGAAGTACTCGTCGCCGCCGAACTCAAGCGCCGTCTCGGGCAGCTTCGCGTCCGCCTTGAACTCGGAGTCAGTCCACACGTCGTCGCGCAGGTAGAAGGTCTTATCGCCGACCTTGCGCATCTCCGGTGAGTCTTCACCCTCAATAATCATGGCCTCCTGCTGCGCGCGGTCGCGCTTGCTCTGGCGGACGGCCACCTCGCCGGTCTTCGCCTTCGCGGCCTCCTTCGGCGGAGGTGCCGGCGAGGCGTAGACGGTCACGGTCTCGGAAGTGCTGCCGACACCGCTGCCGCTCCCGGCGACGGCCGCGGGACGATCCGCCGCGCGGTTGCGGAGGGCGCCTCTGGTGCCGGTCGTGCCGCGCACGGCATCGTCGTTCGTGTCCTTCCTGTCTAAGCTCAGGCGGCGCGCTTCGCCCTCTTCGAGCGCGAGGTAGGAGGTGTAGGGCGTGACGATGCCGTAGCGCGTGCCGAGGTCAACTATCTCGTCGGTCAACTCCTTCTGCTCGCCGTTCGTGCGTATCTGCTCCATCAGCCAGCCGACGCGGCGCGTGGCCCACAGGCGCGGCAGGAATTCGTTGCGCTCGGTGTTGAGGGGGAAGCTCAGGTTCTCGTATGCGAAGGAGCGCGCAGCCGCACCCGAACGCCCAGTCAGACGAAGCACGACGTTGTTCAGGTCGCGCGCGTTGCGATAGCGGCCGATGAGCGTGAGCTGCCCGCCGCGGAAGATGTCGGGCATCTCGCGCGGGTAGACGAGGTCTGCCTCGACGCCGCCCATGTCGAGCGCGAGATTCGTCAGGACGGGGTGGTTGATCTTCGTGAAGAAGTTCGAGACTTTGATTTCGAGGTCTTCCTTCGGCTCGACGTACTCGGCCACGCCGCCGTTGTCGGCCGCGAGCTTGTCCAGCAGCGCCGTGTTCACGTCGTAGCCGACGCCGAAGGTGAAGAGGCGCACGCCGGGTACGCGCGCCGCGCGCACATTCTCGTTGATGCGCTCGACCTTCGTCTCGCCCACGGTGGGCAGCCCGTCGGTAAGGAAGATGAGCAGGCGCGGGCGCTCGGCATGATCGAACTGCTGCATCGCCGCGAGCAGCGCGCCGTTGATGTTGGTGCCGCCGACGGGTCTGAGCTGCGCGATGAACTCTTCGCCCTTCGCGCGCCCCTCCGCGTCGGCCTGCAAGAGCCCGGTCGTCATCAAGTGCTCCTCGCCCGCGAAGTTGATGACGTTGAAGCGGTCGGCCGGTCGCAAGGAACGTACGCCGAAGAGGAGCGCGGCGCGCGCCTTCTCCATCTTTCCGGCCTCGGCCATCGAGCCCGAGGTGTCGAGGACGAAGACGACATCCTTCGCCACGTACTCCTGCTCGGACACTGTGTCCTTCGGCGAGATGGTCAAAAGGAAGAAGCCCTGCTTACCCGGCTCGCGCTGGGTGAGGAGCGTCATCCCGAAGTCCGCGTCCGAGAGCGTGTAGAAGAGTTGAAAGTCCTGCGGCTCGCGCCCCGGGACGGACTCGAACGAGACGCGCGCGTTGCGCTCGCCCTTGCGCGACACGTCGATCTCGTGGCTCGGCGAGTAGATGTTGCGCACCGGCTCGCGCCCTTCAATCTCGACGCGCCCCGAGACGGTGCCCGTGATCTGCGCGACGTTGCGCCCCGTGCCCAGAGGATAACGATAGTTGACGGTGCCGCTCTCGGCCTTGAGGACTTGCGTGTAGGTCAGCTCAAGCTTCTTTTCGGAGTGGGGCAGGATGGGGAAGATGCTGGCCTGAAAGAGGTCGCGGCCCGCGTATTCCAACAGGCCGGGGTCGCGCTGGCGGCGGACGATCTCGTCGTAGATGCGGCGCGCCTCCTCGCGCGAGCGCACTTCGCCGACGAGGCGGTTGTCGCCGTCCCAGATGGCGAACTCGACGATGGAGGCCGACTCGGGGATGGGAAAGAAGTACGTGCCTTCGAGCGTGGCGTCGGTGTCGTTGACGAAGACCTGCTCGACGTGCGTGGTGGCGACCTGCGCGGCGATCTTAGAGTCAATCTTGATGGACTTGACGGGCAGCGCGCGCGGCATCGTGACGGGGCGCGGCGGGACGGGGCACCGATGGCAGGGGCCGGGGACGATGACGCCCTGCGCGTTGGCGGTGGCCGTGACGAGCGCCATCAACACGAGCCCGAAGAAGAGGCATAACAGGTCTCTGAAGGTTCGCATTCCCTTATCTCCTCAAAAACATCCTTCGCAAATTCCGAACGAGCCGGGCGGCTCCGGGTTAAAAAGCTGCCGCTCCGTCCGTAGAACGTCTTCCCCTTGATTTCTTGCGCGCGGTCGCCCATCCCGCAGTTCAACGAGCGCGGCCAGACGCCGCTCGAAAGAATTTTGCGGGACGAGGACGACTGAAGGATTCAGCGGGCGAGCAGTAGTAGTCTCACATCTCGCGCAAGCGCGGAGTGCCGAGCCCCGCCGCGAGGCCGAAGACGAGCACGACGAGGCCGCACGCCGCGAGCGTCGGGCGCGGCCCGAAGCGGTCGGCCGCCGCGCCCGACAGAAAGCTCCCCACGGGCATCGTCCCGATGAAGCTCAGAATCCACATGCTCATCACGCGCCCGCGCATCTCGTCCGTGACGAGCTGCTGCACGAGCGTGTTGCCGAGCGCGAAGAACGTCACCATCGACATCCCCGTCGCAAAGAGCAGCGGCACGGCCAGACGCGGCGTCGTGACGGACGCAAAGGCCGTGATGCACGTCCCGGCCGAGAGCATCGCCACGAGCAGGATGAGACCCTTGCGCCGCGCGTCGCCGAGGTAGGCGAGCCCAAGCGCCCCGACGAGCGCGCCGGCCCCGGCCGCCCCCATCAAAAGCGACAGCCCCGCCTCGTCCCAACCGTACACGTTGCGCGCGAACAAGGGCAGCAGCACGAGGTACGGCGCACCGAACAGACAGATCACCGCCGAACACAGAAGCACCGCCCCTACACGTGGCCGCCCGCGCACGTACCTGAAGCCCTCGGCCAAGTCACCCCACATCGAACGCCGCGCGCCCTCGACCTTCGCATCTCCGAGCGGCACAGGCGGCGCAGCGCCCTTCTTCTTAAATCTCACGCGCGAGAGCGCGGCGACGATGGCGACGTACGAGAGGCCGTTGGCGAAGAAGCAGCCGGCCATCCCGAGCAGGCGCATCGTCACGGCCGCCAGCGTCGGCCCGGCCACGCGCGCCAACTGGAACTGCGAGGAGTTGAGCGCGATGGCGTTCGCCAAATCTTCGCGCTCGACGAGGTCAATCGTGATGGCTTGATACGAAGGCCCCGCGAGCG
Organism: Pyrinomonadaceae bacterium; assembly: GCA_045807845.1. Classification (GTDB taxonomy): domain Bacteria; phylum Acidobacteriota; class Blastocatellia; order Pyrinomonadales; family Pyrinomonadaceae; genus QHXN01. The sequence continues at coordinate 3,482 of JBJMGQ010000148.1, forward strand.
CCCCGCAGCAGCCCGTCACGAACGAGAGCAGCAGCACCATCCACACGTCCCCGGGTCGTCTTCCCGCGCCCTCCCAACGAATCGCGCCCGACCAGATCAGCGCCGCCAGCGTGAGCGCCGACAGTCCCGCGCCCGCCTGCGTGTAGATGAGCAGGCGCTTGCGGTCAACCTTGTCGGCGATGACGCCGCCGACCAGCGTCAACAACAATCCCGGCGAGGTCGCCATGAATACGTCCACGCCGAGCCAAGTCCCCGAGTCGGTCAACTGCAACACGAGCCAGCTCTGCGCGACCGTCTGCATCCACGTCCCCGCGTTCGAGAAGAACGCGCCCGCGAAGAAGAGGCGGAAGTTGCGGTGCGCGAGCGCGCGGAACATCCCGCCTGCGCGGGTCGTTTCTGTTGTGCGTGTGTGAGCCGGGGGCGTGGACATGAGTCTTGCGGGATGTGCGCCGGCAGTGAATAATGCTCGCCGCCGGTTCGGATGAAAGCGACACATCTAAAATGCCTATGCGGCGGCGAAACCGCAAGGAGCCCGTGTGATAAGAGAGAGTTTGTCGAAGAGAGAGGCGGAGGTGCAGAACGGCTTTCGCCAGCGCGGTCTGGGTGAAGTGTCGCGCATCGAGGCGCTGTCGGACGGCATCTTCGCCATTGCCATCACGCTGCTCGTCGTCTCGCTCGAAGTGCCGCGCACGTTCGACGAACTGCTGGTGACGATGCGCGGCTTCCTCGCCTTCGCCGTCACCTTCGCGATGCTCTTTCACGTCTGGCTCGTGCAGTACAAGTTCTTCCGGCGCTACGGGCTCAACGACAACATCACGATCTGGTTGACGGCGCTGCTGCTCTTCGTCGTCCTCTTCTACGTCTACCCGCTCAAGTTCGTCTGGACGTTCATCATCAACGCGCTGCTCGGCCTCGGCACGACCGTCCAGACCGCCGCCGGCCACGTCGAGCCGGTGGTGCGCCCCGAGCAGATTCCGACGATGCTCATCGTCTACGGCGCGGGCTTCGCCGCCGTCTTCGCCATCTTCGCGCTGCTCTACCTGCACGCCTACCGCCGCCGCGCCGTGTTGGAGCTGACCGAGCTGGAATGCTTCGACACGCGGTCGGAGCTTCAGGAGAACGCGCTCATGTCGCTCGTCGGCATATTCTCCATCTCCCTCGCGCTCACGCGCAGCCCGCGCTACATGACGTGGGCGGGCATGTCCTACTGGCTCATCGGCCCCATCATGTACGCCCACGGCCATCTGCGCGGCCGTCGCCGCCGACGCCTCGAACAGCATCTCGCCCACGACGCAGAGTCGCCGCTCAACGTCTCCGGTCTGATTTAAGTGGGAAGTTAGACCCGCCTCCACGCCGAGAGCGGCGCGCCGTGGCCGCCGCGGCGGTGGGCGACGACTTCGG
>JBJMGQ010000149.1:0-3432 GCA_045807845.1 Pyrinomonadaceae bacterium
CGGCTACGGCGCGGCCCGCGGCGTTGGCGAGGGTCTTCTGCTCGGACTCTCGGTAGTGCTGCGGCCCCGCGTCGGCGTGCGCGTCAACGTCCTCCTTGGCCTTGAGGACGGCCATGAAGCGCGGATCGTTGGCCTTCTGAAGCTGGGCGGGAGTTATCTTGTTCTCGTCGAACTGCCGCTGCGCATCGTCCTTGCTCGACTGTAGCGAGACCTTCTCGTCGGCCACGGGAGCGGGCATCGCTTCGGCCGCGCCGACGCGCTCGGTCGCGGCCTTCGGCAGCGCTTCGGGCAGGGGCTTGACGACGGGCTTGGCGTCGTCGTCGCTCTCGACGGGCTTGGCGTTGGCGGCATCCTTTACGGGGCCTGTGACCTTCTGCTTCTGCGTCTCGATGTTGCCCGACACCGCGCCCTTGAGGTCGCGCGTGGCCCCCTCGTCCATGAAGCTGTCCGCGTCCTCGACCGTCTTCGGCATGACGCGCTCTATCTCTTCTTCGAGCGTCTGGAGAAAGCTCTTCTCCTGCGGCGGCTTCTCTTCCACGGAGGGCTTCTTCTTCTCGGCCGACTCCATCTCGGACTTTATCTCGGCGACCTTGTGCCCTTGCGCGCGCGAAAATTTCTCCTTCTCGGGGGGCTCGGCCGCGGCCTGAGCGTCGTCGGCCTTGTCCTTGGCGGGGTCGTGCTTCTTCAGCCTCGCGGCGTTGCGCCTGACCTTGGTGAGGGCCTGCGTGAGTCTGGGGTCGGGCGGCTCTTTCTTTGCGTCGGCCTTCTCCGCCGCGGCCGGCGCGGCACCCGACTTCTTACGCGCGGCCGACAGGCGCACCGCGGGCTTCCCCTCAAGTCGGGGCGTGCCTGCCTTCGCAGGCGCCACGCGCGCGGCCGTGCTCACCGCAGGGGCGGGCGCAGTAGTAGCGCGCGTTCGTGTTGCCGGTGGAGGCATGCCGTTCAGAATTTAAGAGCGCAGCGGGCAGACTGCGCCCGCCTTTCGGTACTCGCGCCGCACGGCCGCGTCGAGGTGCGAGGCCGTGACGACCTCGCCGTCGTCGAGCGCGAGCAGCGAGGCGTGGAGCACCGCGTTGCGAATCTGCCCGCCCGTCAGCGCGCAGCGGTGCGCCACCTCTTCGAGCGCGTGCCGCTCGACGGCGTGCGCCTGCGGCAGGTGTAGTTGCCAGATGAGCCGGCGCTCGGCGGGCTCGGGCGGGCGGAAGTCCACGACCACGTCCATGCGGCGCTGGAAGGCACTGTCGATGCGCTCGGCCGCGTTGGTCGTGACGACGAGAATGCCTTCGTAGGATTCGAGCCGTTGCAGAAGGTAGTTGGTTTCGAGGTTGGCATAGCGGTCGTTTGAAGATTGGACGTTCGTGCGTTGCGTGAGCAGCGCGTCGCCCTCGTCGAGCAGGAGTATCACGTCCAACTCTTCGGCGCGCGCGAACAACTGGTTGAGCCCTTTCTCCGTCTCGCCGATGTACTTGTTGACGACCGACGAGAGGTCAAGCCGGTACAGGTCGAGGCCGAGCTTCGAGGCGAGCAGGCGCGCGGCGAGCGTCTTGCCCGTCCCCGAAGGCCCGCCGAAGAGCGCGCGCACGCCGCAGCTCAACTGACGGCCGAACGCCTCGCCCACGTTCTCGCGCAGGCGCTCGCGGTGGCGGCAACGACTTTCGAGCGCGTGCAGTTCGCGCATCGTCTCGGGGCTCGCGGCGAGCTGCGACCAGTCGCCCTCGACGTGTACGCGCGTGGCGAGCGTGTCGAGCGCCTGACGGTTGAGCGCGCGTGCCGCCTCCCTCACGTCTTCGCGCACGACCGGGTCGCGCCCTTCGAGCGAGGCGCGGGCCGCGGCCAGCCGCGCGGCCCGAAGAATGTTGCCGCTCGTCATTCGGAGCCGCCCGCACAGCCCCGCGGCTTCGTCGTAAGCGCGCCCGCCGAAGCCGCGCCCCCACAGACGCCGCCGCGCGGACTCGTCCGGCACGTCCGCGTTAAGAGTCAGCGAGCGTTCCACGCCCGCCCCGCTCAGACCGCCGTGCCTGCCGACCGCGAGGCCGAGCAACGCGTGCCCGCCCACGGGCTGCGGCACCTCGACGGTCTGGCCGGGCGCGGGGTCGAGCGCGACCACCGGGAGGGCGTTGAGCAGCGTCGCCAGCGGGCCGAGTAGACGCCAGCGCTCGTCGTTCGGCCCCGCGAGCCCTTCGGCCTCTATCACTCCGCGGCCGAGGAGGCGTGCGACCGCGCCCAGCATCGTGCGCCGCCCGTTATGCCGCGGGCCGCGCACGACCAGCGTTCTTATCTCACCCGAAGAGAGCAGCGCCGCGACCGTCGCCAGAGAGTCACGCGCCTCGCCCGTCACGACGAGTTCGTCGGGCGCAATCAAACTCTCCGGCGCTCGGTAGCGAGCCCACGAGGCAAGCGCCTCCTGCGACTCGCCGCGCAGCGCGTCCCATAGAATCGCGGGCACGCGCAGCGCCCACTCCGCGCGCGGCGCTTCCGGGTTGACCACCTCTATGAGTCCGCACTCGCGCAACGCGCGCAACGGCCGCTGCACGTCGCCGACCGTCTCCTGCCACAACTCGTTGAGCAGCCCGACCGTCGGCCTGTGGTGGCCCGGCCCCACCTGCATCCTCTCGAACATCGCGCCGAAGCGCGCGTCCTCCTCCACGAGCCCCGCACACAAGAGCATCAGCAGCGTGTCGTAGTCGAGCCCGTAGGCCGCGCCCAGAGCGTGCAGCGGCAGGTGCGCGTCCCCTTCCTGCTCGGTCACCCTCCGCTGCCAGAACTCCGCCGCGTCTTCGAGCGACATCCCGTCCAAGCCGTTGACGGCCATCTCACGCGAGTAGCCCAGAAGGAAAGGGTACTGTTTGAAAATCTCGTCCCAAGACTCGTGCGACTCGGCGGCGTGTCGCAGTAGATGTAGCACCACCGCGTAGAGGTAGAGGCTGAAGTGACGCGCGGGCGTCAACTCTTCGGCATCGGCAATCTCTGTCGGCATCGGCAACGCTCTCCCCCCGCTCCTCACTCGTAATTGAAGGCGACGTAACGACCCGCCGCGGGCACCCATCCGGGGTCGCGGTCGAGGCCCGAGAGTCGCACCTCTACGGGCAGACGCTCAAGCGCGAAGGTCACGTCAAGCCGCGTCTCCGTCACGCCCACGCGCGCCGCGTGCTCGCACACGAGCCGCGCCGCCTCGTGCGACTCCGGCACGCCGAGCGCGAGACGCAGCCGCGCCTCGACGTACGGGACGAGGCGACCTAGCCAGCGCCCGAGCGCTCCGCCTTCAGGCTCGTTGTCGTCGTCCTCGATAACAGACGGCGCGCGGCCCAAGGTGAAACGCGCGCGTCCTCCGTAGACGTGTAACTCTTCGTCGAGTTGTCGTTCTACGTCCTTAAGTGTCTGCCGCCTTCGCCCCTCAAGTGCGAGCGGCACGTCGAGAATCAGGAAGCCTTC
>JBJMGQ010000150.1:0-3913 GCA_045807845.1 Pyrinomonadaceae bacterium
CGCCGACGGCGTTCACAGCGACCCGCTCATGCTCCGCCTCGTCCTGCGCTGCAAGACTGCTGACCGCGTCTCTCTCATCAGCGACGCGGTCGCGCCCGCTGGCTTAGGCGACGGCGAGTACAAGGTCTGGGGCGAGACCATCACGGTCGAAGGCGGGCGCACGCGCAACGAGCGCGGCAGCATCGCCGGCTCCGTCATCTCGTTGCTCGACGCCGCGCGCAACGTCCGCGCGCTCGGCCTCTCAGAGACAGAGCTTGCGCGAGTCGCTTCGCTCAATCCCGCGCGGCTCCTCGGCATCGACGGTGTGTGCGGCTCAATCGAGGAAGGGAAGCGCGCAGACCTCAACGCGCTCGACGCCGAAGGCCGCGTGCGTCTCACGCTCGTCGGCGGGCGCGTGGCCTTCGAAGATTTTTAAGAAGGGTAGAGCCCTGCGCGGCGGTACGATTCGTCGAGCAGCTCGACGGGATGGACGACGCGCAGCCTCACGCCAGCGAGCCGCGCGCCCGCGGCAAGCTGCATGTGACAACCGGGATTGCCCGTCGCAAGCAGCTCTGCGCCGGTCTCGCGCACGTGCTGTAGTTTCTCCGCGAGCACACGCGACGACAACTCCATCTCCAAAAGGTTATAGACGCCCGCGCCGCCGCAGCACACGTCCGCGCCTTCGAGCGGGACGAGCTTCAACCCGCCGACTCGCCCGAGCATTCGCACCGGCTCGGCCTGCGCCTTCTGTCCATGAATCAAGTGGCACGAAGCGTCGTACGTCGCTGTTACTTCATCTGCCCCCGAATCCACGCGCCTGATTCCCGTCGCCGCTAACTGCTGGCTCACGTCGCGCACACGCTTACTAAAATCGCGCGCACGCGCCGCGTACTCTTCGTCGTGCGCGAGCAGGTGCGCGTAAGAGACGAGCATCGCGCCGCAGCCGCCCGCGTTGGTCACGACCGGAGCATTGCCTTCATCCTCAAACGCCTCGACGTTGCGCCGTGCGAGCGTGCGTGCGCCTTCGAGGTCGCCCGCGTGCGCGTGCAGTGCCCCGCAACAGACCTGCCCGCGCGGAGTCTGTACTCCGCACCCGTTCGCCGCCAGCACGCGCTCCGTCGCACGGTTCACGCGCGCGAACAGTCCCTCCGTCACGCACCCTTCGAAGAGCAGCGCGCCCGAACTCTTAACCGAAGGCGAGCCCGTCTCGTCGCGCGGCTCTTCCACGTTCGACGTTTGAGAGTCGCCGGGCGGCGCGGGGCGTGAGCTGTCGAGCAGCGCGAGCGCGAGCACGGCCCGCGTGGGGAGTATGCGCGCCAGCTTCGTCGAGAGCAGCAGGTGCGGCAGGCGCGAGTCGCGAAGCAGGCGCGCGAGCGCGAACGCTATCGTCAGGCGCGCGGGATGCGACCAGACGTGGCGCAGCGCGAACCTGAGAGCGCGCGAAGTCCATCCTTCCTGACGCCCGCCCGCCGCGATGTCCGCGCGCGCGGCTTCGAGCAACTGCCCGTACTCGACGCCGGCCGGGCACGCGCTCTCGCACGCGCGGCAACCCAGACAGCGGTCGATGTGCCGCGTGAAGGTGTCGGAGCCGAGCGCGAGCCGCTCCTCCTCGACCGCGCGCATCAGGTAGATGCGACCGCGCGGGCCGTCGTTCTCGTCGCCGGTCTGGACGTAGGTCGGGCACGCCTCAAGGCACAGCCCGCAATGAACGCACGCGAGCAGCTTGCGCTCCTCCGCCGCGAGCGCACCGGCTAACTGTGTCGAGTGTTCGTGCATGAGAATGTTTCTATCTTCAAGTTGACGCCGGCACTAACCGAAGAGGCCGGGCGTGAAAGTATCCGTCGGGTCGAGCTGTTCCTTTAGCCGCTGCATCAGGAAGGCGGCCGACTCCGACAGCCCCCACGCGCCGAGTTCGCGCTTGAGCGCGGCGGGGGCGCACTCGACGACGAGCGAGCCGCCCGCGGCGCGAGCTGCTTTGCGCATCTCGCTTAGAAAGATAATGGTTCGGTCGTGCTCCTGCGACTCATCGAAGACGCGCAGACGGCCGTCGCCCGCGCTCGCATGCCACCGCAGAACGCGGCCGTAGTCGTCGTCGCCGAGCCGTGACAGCATCGAGTCGAGCGCGGACGGAAGGACGGACGCGCGCCAGACGAGCGGCACGCTGTCTCGCGAATTTGCTGATGAGAGTCGCGTCCAGAGACCGTCATCATCTTCGACGCGCGCGGCCGTGCCTTTCTTCGCAGTGCCGCCGAACAACTCGGCCGCGCGCGCGAGTTGATACTCGACCGCGCCCTCCGTTCCAGCGAAGCGCGCGAGCATACAGAAGTCGTCGCCGTCGTTAATCACTCCGACCTCTTCGGCCAACGTCGGCGAGAGCAGCTCGACGGCGACGGGCAGGAGTTGCGACCCTGTGAGTGCGCGCGCCGCTTCGATGAGAGCGCGTGGGTCGCTTGAGCGCGCGACGAGCGTCGCTTCGCGTCGCGGGCGCGGGCGCAGCTTGAAGGTGATTTCGAGGATGACGCCGAGCGTGCCGTGGCTGCCCGTGAAGAGTTTGCAGAGGTCATAGCCGGCGACGTTCTTGACGACGCGGCCTCCGGCTTTAATCAAGCGCCCGCCGGAGAGCGCAACGCGCATCCCGAGCACGTGCGAGCGCGGCGCGCCGTAGCCGAAGCCCTGCGCCCCGGCCGTGCCCGTCGCCACCACCCCGCCGAGCGTCGCCGCTTCTGCACCCGGCGGGTCGAGCGGGAGCCACTGACCCGCGCGCCCGACCTCGCGGTTGAAGTCGGCAAGCGTCAGCCCCGCTTCGGCCGTCGCCACGAGGTCTGCGGGCTCGTGCGCGACGAGGCGCGACATGCGCGTCGTCTTCAAGATGATGTTCGAGTCCCTGCGCGCCTCGCCCGCGTCGAGCCACGTGCATGCGCCCGCGGGCGCGACCGTCCAACGCTCGCTCTCGGCGAGGCGCAAGACTTCGCAGACCTCCTCGAACGTCGAGGGCTCGACGACGAGCGCGCTCGTGTGATCGCCCGTCGTCACAACCCCGACGTGCTCGCGCCCCACTAGACGCGCGAGCGCCGTCGAAGGGTCGAGCGGCCCGCGAGTCGTCTGCGTATGCTCGGGCGTCGCTACGTAGAGAGCCGGTGCTTCCGACTTGAACTGAGTAGACCTAACGTTCGAGCCGTTGCCGTCGATGGTGCCGCGGGCCGCGCTCTTCACTTCGGCGACGGCGCGCGCCTCGCCGCAGCCTTTGAGCACGGGGATGATCTTGCCGGGGTTGCAGAGACCCGCCGGGTCGAAGGCGGCGCGCACGCTCAGCATCGTGCGCATGTCTTCGTCTGAGAAGACGAGCGGCAGATAGTCGCTCTTGTCGAGTCCCACGCCGTGCTCGCCCGTGATGGTGCCGCCCGCGCGCACGCACGTCTCCATGATCTCGCGGCCGGCTTCGTGGACGCGTTCGACCTGCGCGGCGTCGCGCGAGTCGAAGCAGACGAGCGGATGCAGGTTGCCGTCGCCCGCGTGAAAGACGTTCGCGACGCGCAGGCCATGGCGCGCACCTATCTGGTAGGTGGCCGCGAGCACCTCGGGCAGGCGCGAGCGCGGGACGACTGCGTCCTGTATGAGTATGTCGGGCGTGATGCGACCCATCGCGCCGAAGGCGCCCTTGCGCGCAGCCCACAGGCGCTTGCGTTCGAGTTCATCCGCGGCGAGCTTGACCGAGCGAGCGCCGTTGCTCATGCAGATGGCACGGACGTGCTCGACCTCTTCGTCCATCCCCGCTTCGAGTCCGTCCAACTCGACGAGCAGCGCGGCCTCCGCATCCGTCGGAAGCCCCGCGGCGAAGACGCTCGCCTCGACCGCGCGGATGGTCGCGCCGTCAACCATCTCAAGCCCGGCCGGGATGATCCCTTCGGCGATGACGGCCGAGACGGCGCGGCTC
>JBJMGQ010000151.1:0-12277 GCA_045807845.1 Pyrinomonadaceae bacterium
CGTTTGCAACGCTCGGCCAGCGGCTCCGAGACCCAGACGTGGTCGATGCGCAGACCCGTGTTGCGACGGAACGAGCCCTGCCGGTAGTCCCACCAAGAGTAATGGCCGCCGCCCGGATTGTGCTGCCGGAACGCGTCCGCAAAACCCCACGCCCTCACCTCTTCTAGGCCCTGGCGCTCGGGCTTGCTGAAGAGGATGCGACCGCGCCAAAGCTCCGGGTCGTGCACGTCGATCTCTTCGGGCGCGACGTTGAAGTCGCCGCACAGCAGCACGTCGTCGTCGGCCCAAAACTCTTCATCCAGATGCGCGCGCAGACGCGCGAGCCATTCGAGCTTGAACTTGTACTTATCCGTCCCGACCGACTGGCCGTTCGGCACGTAGACGTTGACGACCTTCACGCCCTTGACCGTCGCGGCGACGACGCGCGCCTGCGCGCCCTCCTCGTCGCCCGTCATGCCGCGGCGCACGTCTTCGAGCGGGTGGCGCGAGAGGATAGCCACGCCGTTGTAGGTCGGCTGGCCGTTGACGGCCGCGCGATAGCCCGCGGCCTCGAACTCCGCCGCGGGGAAGCGCTCGCCCGTGCACTTCAGCTCCTGCAAACAGAGCACGTCCGGCCGCGCCGCTTCCAGCCAACGCAGGACGAGCGGCAGCCGCGCCAGCACCGAGTTAACATTCCATGTTGCGATGATCACGTTGGCCGTATCATAGCCAACTCCGCGCCGGATTTGTAGCCGGTCGGGAGAAGCGTGTTATAAATTCAACAACTGCGGCGTAAGCTGACGAATCAATTTCAGGAGGACTGCGAGTTGCCGGGAGAGTCGAATGCGGGGCACCGCGTTTTAATCGTCGAGGACGACGAGACACGCTGCGCTTGGTTCCGCGAGCGCCTGCGCGACCATCCGCTCGACGTGACCTGCGACGTGCCGACCGCCATCCGCTGGCTCGGCGAGAGAGACTACCGCGCCGTGCTGCTCGACCACGACCTCACGGAGGAGCACTACTTCTCGAACGAGCCCGACGACGAGCGCACCGGCTACGCCGTCGCACGCTGGCTCGCCGACCACCCGACGGCGCAGCGCGACGCCCTCATCCTCGTCCACTCGCTCAACTACACCGGCGCCGCCCGCATGGTGGGCGTCCTCCGCGACGCGGGGCGCGACGCCGAGCACATCCCGTTTCATTATCTTCAGGCGGGATTGAGAATATGAGTAGTAGGCAGTAGGCAGTAGGCAGTAGGCAGTAGGCAGTTAGTACATCAATCGGTGGCAGCGAGATTATTAACTCGCCGCCCCCGATTGATGAGGCAGGTTAATTGATGAAGCTCTTTGTCTTAACTGCCTACTGCCATCTGCCTACTGCCTACTATTTCTTCTCCGGCATCGGTACGAAGAGCGCGTTGAGCACTCCGGCGAGGCGGTAGCCGGCGAGGGCGAGGCGCTTGCGCGAGAGCTTCTGCGCCGCGTCGATGTATGCCTTCGAGGGCTCGCCGCCTTCGCTGATGTTCTTGTAGACGACCTCGCGCGCGAGCGTGTTGCTTTCGACGACCCATGTGTGCGGGTCGAGGTCTTTCCACTCGGGCATCGACTCGGGCGGATTCTCCTTCATCGCCGCTTCGGCCAGCGCGAGGATGCGTGCCTTGCCCGCTTCGTCGAGCGGGCGCTTCAGAGCGTCGTGGCCGTACTGCCCCGCGGCCGCGTCCCAGAAGAAGTGCAGGCTCGAAGGGCGCGTCTCACCCGGTATCTGAATCTTGAATCCGTTGCCGCCCGCGTCGCCGTTCGGGTTCGCGGCCGTGTAGCGCGTCGCCGTGTGCAAGGGCTGATGCACGTCGCCGACGAGGTGTTCGAGGAAGCCGAGCGTCTCGGCGTCCGTCTTGTTCGAGCCCGTCCCCTTCCTCAAAACATTAATGGCCCAGTTGATGCGCGAGAGCACGTTCTCGGGCTCGGCGCCGACGTTGGTGCGCTCAGGCGTGCCGTCCCAGATGGGGCGGAAGTCGATGTAGTGCCAGGTGTCGTAGACGGAGTTGAGCGAGTCGCCGCGGAAGTCGTCCATCCAGACCGCAATCTGAATGGGGTCGTAAGTCTTCTCGCACGTCTCAGGCGTGTAGTAGCCCGCGCAGAGCGTGATGAGCGGCCGCTTGCCCGGAGGCGTGACGAGCAGGCTGTCAACGCGAGCCTTTGCCGCGGGCGTCAGGCGCAGGTACGCGACCTGCGCGACGACCATGTGCCCCACGTCGTGCCATGCAAACGCGCTGGTCTGTGTCGTCAAGAGCAGCGCGAAGGTGATGAAGCCCCTACAGATTAAGCGCATCGTTCTTCTCCTCGGTAAATTAGTCGGGCAGACTTTTCTCATTTGTAGAGCAGCGCGCGGGCGCGCGCGCGGCGAAACTCGGCGAGCTGTGGCTGCCATGCGCGCTCGATTGATTCGGGCTCGTCGGCGCGACGGACGCGCTCAAGTGTGTCCTCGTTGACGAGCAGGCGTTTGTAGTCTTCGACCTTCCAATCGTTCGGGTAGAGCCTGCGCAGTGCGACGGCCAGCTCAAGCCCCGCCCGCACGGGACGGAAGCGCGCGCGGTCTGTGACGACGAGATTGACGCCGCCGCACTCCTGATCCTTGAAGACAGAGGCGCGCGGCGTGAACCTGACTGGGACGAAGCGCACGCCCGCGAGGCCCCGGCCGTTGAGATACGTCGCGAGCTTGCGGCCGTCGAGCCACGGCGCGCCCACTATCTCGAAGGGCGTGTCCGTCCCGCGCCCCACCGAGACGTTCGTCGTCTCAAGCAGACCGACGCCCGGGTAGAGCGTCGCCTCCGTCAGACTCCGCATGTTCGGCGAAGGGTTGACCCACGTCTGCCCCGTCGCGTCGAGCCACATCCCGCGCCGCCAGTTCTCCATCTTCACGACGCGCAGGTCGCAGCCGAGTTTGCGCTGCTCGTTGAAGAGTCGCGCCAGCTCGCCCACGGTCATCCCGTGCCGGACGGGGAGTTGATGATAGGCCGTGAACGAGAGCTTGTCCGAGTCGGCCACCGGCCCTTCGACATCGACGCCGCCGATGGGATTCGGGCGGTCGAGGACGACGACGGGGATGTGCGCCTTCGCCGCCTCCTCCATCGCGTAGCCGAGCGTGGATATGTACGTGTAGAAGCGCGCGCCGACATCCTGTATGTCGAAGACGAGCACGTCCAGCTCCTTCAACTGCTCCGGCTTCGGGCGCCGCGTCTCGCCGTAGAGCGAGTAGACGGGCAGCCCCGTCTTCTCGTCATTCGAGTCCGAGACCTTCTCGTCGGCCTGCCCGCGGATGCCGTGCTCGGGCGAGAAGAGCGCGGTGAGCTTGACACCCGGCGCCTCGCGCAGCACGTCGATGGTCTGCCGGCCCGTGCGGTCGCGCCCCGTGTGGTTGGTGATGAGCCCGACGCGTAAGTTCTGCAACTCCTTGAAGCCGTCACGCGCGAGCACGTCGATGCCGTTGAGCACGTCGGCCTGCTCGGGCGCGAGCGCGCCGCTCTCTTCGGACTTGCGCGCCTCGCTCACGTCGGAGGTGAATTTCGCGAGCCCGGCCAGCATGTCGTGCAAGTACTGCGCCTGTTCCAACTGCGCGCGGGCCGTCACCGCCGCGTCCGTGATGGAGCCGGCGACGACGTTCGCCACGCGCCCGCGCAAGGGGCTCACGTCGCCTTTGCCGTCCGGGTGGACGCGGTTCGAGAGGAAGACGACGAACGTCTCGCTCGCCGGGTCTATCCAGAGCGAGGTGCCCGTGAAGCCCGTGTGCCCGAACGAGCCCTCGGGGAAGATGTCGCCGCGGTTGGACGAGAACGTCGTGTTCACGTCCCAGCCCAAGCCCCGCGCGCCGCCGTCGTCGGTCACCTGTCGCGGCCGAATCATCTCGGCGACGCCGAGCGGGCTAAGTATGCGCACGCCGCCATACTCGCCGCCGTTCATAATCATCTGGCAGAAGACGGCGAGGTCGTCGGCCGTCGAGAAGAGCCCGGCGTGGCCGGCGACGCCGCCCATGCGATTGGCCGTCGGGTCGTGCACCTGCCCGCGCAGCATCGTCTCGCTCGACGCGCCCGCGTCGCTCGTGCCGCCCAGATAACTCTTCATCCCGCGCACAGACTCGGTCGGCGCGATGCGCCTGACGGTGACTTCAGACGTGTTGCCGGAGCCTATCGGGCGGAAGCCCGTGTCCTTCATGCCGAGCGGCTCGAAGATGTTTTTGCGCGCGAAGGTGTCGAGCGGCTCGCCCGACACGCGTTGGATGACTTCGCCCAGCACGATCATGCCGATGTCGCTGTAGACGAAGCGCGCGCCGGGGGCCGTGCGTAGCGGCTCGACGTAGAGCCGCTTGAGCATCTCGTCGTGCCCCTCCCAACGGTCGCTCAAATCGAAGTCGGGCGCATAGCCCGCACGGTGCGTGAGCAGATGCTCGATGGTGATGCGTTCCCGGCCCTCGCCTTTGAGTTCGGGGATGTAGCGCGAGACGGTGTCGCTCAGCCGCAGCTTGCCGCGCTCGACGAGTATCATCGCGCTCGTCGTAGTCGCAACGACTTTGGTGAGACTCGCAAGGTCGAAGATGGTGTCAACCGTCATCTCCTCGCGCGCGGGGACGAGCGCGCGCGCGCCGTAAGCCTTGCGCCAGACCACGCCGCCGCGACGCGCGACGAGGACGACGGCGCCGGGCAGCTCTTTCTTCTGGATGGACTCCGCCACCGCGGCGTCGATGAAGGCGAGACGGTCGGCCGCCATCGAGACCTTCGCGGGCGCGACGTTCGGCAGCGGCGCGGCGAGCGCCTGCGTGACGCACGCGAGCGTCAGCAGAAGCGCCGTGGCCGCTCGAATACTTCTCGGGGTTTGTCTTCTCATTTACTGGGTGCGGCCGCGGCCGGGGCGGGCGCTGCTTTCAACTGGATACCCGTGCCGCGCGGGTAGAGGCCGGGGAGCGAGATGGGCAGACGACCGCTGAAGTCTGCGCGCCCCAGCAGCGAGCGCGCGGCGGCGCGTTGCAGGCTCGGCATGTCGCCGTAGGCGACGATGTACGTGCCGAGTCCCTTGAAGCTTTGCAGCAGGTACGGGTTGCCGAAGCTGATGCCGACGACCGGCACCTTCTTCTCGATGAGCGCCGACAGCACGCGTGCGCCCTGCTCTGGAAGCCCGACGCTGTTGGTCGCGCCCGACCTCACGCGCCCGTACATCGAAGCGATAACCACGTCCGCCTTCTGCGCATGGTCTAACGCTTCGCTTACCTCCGCTTCGGTCGAGCGCGAGTCGAGCACAACCGTCTCGGCGCGCGTGCCCATTTGCGCTAACTGCGATGCGAACGGGGTTGCTATCCAGAAGCGATCTTCGCCGTTCGTGATGGCGAGGTTGAAGACGCGCGCGCCGGGGCGAAGCCCAAAGCCGTCGGCGCGCTCGACGAGCTTCGCGTCGTCGCGGACGAGCGTGATGGCGCGCGCGGCCACCTCGTCCGCGAGCTTCAGGGAGTCGGGGCCAGCGACGAGTGTGTCAATCTCTTCGAGCGGCGCCACGCGACGAGAGGCGAGGCCGAGGTCGTACTTGGCGGCGAGAATCCTGCGCGCCGATTCTTCGATACGCTTCTCGGTGAGACGCCCGCTCTTCACCGCTTCGACGAGCCCGCGCAGGATGGCGTCCGGGTCGGCGGGTTTGAGAAGCATGTCGGCGCCCGCGAGCACGGCGCGCACGCCGGCCTCGTCCTGCTTGAAGTAGATAGTCAGCCCGCTCATGTCGAGCGCATCGGTGACGACGATGCCGTCGAAGCCGAGGTCTCTGCGCAGCAGCTTTGTCGTGACGACCGGCGAGAGCGTGCCGGGCAGCACGGCGTTCTCGGCGAAGACCTCGCGCTCGGCGTAGGTCGGCCGCACAATCGCTTCGCGCGGGAGCGGCGACACTTGCGTCGAGTCAATCTGCGGAAGCCCGATGTGCGCCGTCATCACGGAGCCGACGCCCGCCTTGATGGCCGCGCGGAACGGGACGAGCTCGACCGCGTCGAGCCGCGCGCGTGCCACGTCGATGACGGGCAGACCGCGGTGCGAGTCGACGGCCGTGTCGCCGTGGCCGGGAAAGTGTTTGGCCGTGGCGATGACGCCCGCGCCTTGCGCGCCCTCGACGAAGGCGGCGACGAAGCGCGCGACCTCCGCGGGGTCTTCGCCGAAGGAGCGGACGTTGATGACGGGATTGCCCGCGTTGTTGTTCACGTCGGCGACGGGCGCGAAGATGTGCTGGATGCCGAGGGCGCGTGCCTCGCGCGCGGTCAGCTCGCCCTGTCGGCGCGCGTAGGCGGGGTCGCCGGTCGCGCCGACGGCCATGTTCCAGGGCAGATTGGTCGTGTCCTCGAAGCGCATGCCGCTGCCCGCTTCGAGGTCGGCCGAGACGAGGAGCGGAAGCCGTGCGAGCCGCTGCATGCGGTTGACGAGATGGACGGATTCGTAGACGGAGCCGCGAAAGAGGATGATGCCGCCGACGTGGTTCTGCTCGACCTGCCGGCGCAGTTCCTTAAACTCGTCGCTCGACTGATTGAGGAAGTGCGCGTTGATGCCGATGGAGATGAGCTGGCCGGCCTTCTCTTCGAGCGTCATCCTCTTCAACTGCTCGTCGGCCCACTTGAGCGCCTCCTTCGACGGCTGGCGGCGGTAAGCCTGCCTGACTGCTGCTTGAAGGATGACAATGGGCGGCTCCTCCGCCTTAGCAAGAAAGCGCGCCGAGGGCGTAATGGCGAGTGTGGTTACTGCGGCAACCGCCAACCACACCCGCGCGAAAAGCTTTATCTTCAGTCTCATTTGATGCCAGCCGTTATAAACAGATCAATCCGCAGCGCTCGTCGGGGACAGTTCGTCCTGCTGCTCCGTCGGCGTGGGCGCGAAGGCGAAGCTCGCGAGCCATGCGACGAGGAGCGTGATGGCGCTCCCGAGAAGCACGTACCAAGTCCACGCGAGCGGCGTGTAGAAGCGCACGTAGAGCATGACGACGATGCTCGCCAACATCCCGACGAGCGCGGGCGGCTCGCTCACGCGCCGCAGGAACGTGCCGACGAGGAAGACGCCGAGCACCGGCCCGTTGATGAGCGAAGCGACCGACAGAGCCTTGTCGAGCGCGGAACTCGGATACCACATCGCCATGATAGCCACGCCCATCTGCACGAAGCCCCACACAAGCGTCAACACCTGTGACACGCGCAGGTAGTGCTTGTCACCCCGCTTCGGGCGGAAGGGCTTGTAGAGGTCGTTGACGGCCGTCGCCGCAATCGAGTTGAGCGACGACGAGAGCGCCGCGGCGAAGATGGCCGCGACGACGAGCCCCGCGAGCCCCGAAGGCATGTGCTTCGTGATGAAGTCGGGGAAGACGCGGTCGCCCCCCGCGAACGGGAAGGTCGCGCTCGCGGCCTTTGCGAAGGCAGGGTCGGAGAGACAGCGGCCGGCGGCCTCGGTCGGATTCACCTGCGCGCAGGCCGTAGCGAAGTCGTTATAGACGGGCGAGGCGTGCGGGCCGTAGAAGGCGAAGAGCAGCACGCCGATGAAGAGGAAGCCGATGAACTGTGCGAAGACAATCGCACCGGAAGAGAGCAGCGCCGCCGCCGCGCGGCGGGGGCGGTCGGTGCAGAGGTAGCGTTGGACGAGGTACTGGTCTGTCCCGTGCGTGCTCATCGTCAGGAAGCAGCCGCCGATGAGCCCCGCCCAGAACGTGTAGCTCTTCGTCAGGTCGATGGGTAGCGAGAACGTGTAGCTCGCTTGTGTGAACGGGAACGAGAGCGTGTAGGGCGTCTGTCGCCAAGCGAAGTCTATTACGTCGAACTTGCCGAACTGCTTGCCCAGCTCCAACGCGCCGCCGAAGCCGCCTTTGACGGCCGACGCGATGACGATGGCCGCGGCGAGCGCGCCCGCGAGATAGATGCCGAGCTGCACGACCTCGACCCAGATGACCGCCTCCATCCCGCCGTAGTATGTGAAGACGATCATCACCACGCCGAGCAGGACGATGGAGGCGACCGTCACCGTCGTCACGTTCGCCTGCGGCTGGAAGGCCGTGTAGACGGCCGCGAGCACGATGGCCGTCAAGAGCAGGCGGATGCCGTCCGCGATATTGCGCATGATGACGAAGAGAGCCGCCGCCAGCATCTTGATGCGCCCGCCGAAGCGCCGCTCAAGCAGTTGATAAACGGTCAGCAGCTCGCCGCGGAAGTAGGACGGGATGAAGAGGAACGAGATGACGATGCGCCCCAGCATGTAGCCCACGACCAGTTGTAGGAACTGGAAGTTGCCGCCGCGCGAGAAGGCGACGCCGGGTACGCTGATGAAGGTGATGGTCGAAGTCTCGGTGGCGACGATGGAGGCAGCGATGGCCCACCACGGCACGCTGCGGTCGCCGACGAAGTAGTCCTCGGTCGTCTCTTGCTTGCCCGCGAACCAGATGCCGAACAGAGTGATGCCGACGAGATAGCCGAAGACGATGATTAGGTCGAGCAGTCCCATTTATAGGTTGGCGGCCGGGCTCAGGCTTTAAGAGCGGGAGTGACGCGTGGATTCTATTTTCAAACCTCACCCTGAAGCAAATCGCCTAAGGAGTGAATGCGCGGGCAGACGCTCTCGGGGTATTGGTCTAAGGGGTCGAGCAGCACGGCGCGCAACCCCGCGGCGAGCGCCGCCAGCGCGTCGTGCGCGTAGGAGTCGCCGACGAAGACGGCCTCACCGGGCTCGACATCGAGCTGTTCGAGCGCGTGACGGAAGATGGCCGAGTCGGGCTTCCTGAAACCGACGAGGTGTGAGTCGATGATCACGTCGAAGCGTTCGGCCAGCCCCGCCGCCTCTAAAGAGTCGCGCACGCGCCCGTCCTCCGTGTTCGAGATGACGGCGACGAGGAGCCCCTGACGTTTTATCTCGTCAATCACACGCGCCGCGTCGGGGTCGCACCCGCACCAGATGTGTCGTTCGGCGTGCGCCGCGTCGATGCGCCCGACTAATCCCTCGCACGTCGCCTCATCGAGCCCGAGCCCGCCGTACATGGCCTTGAAAGTCCAGTGGCGCCCGCTCTGATTTATCGCGGGACGGCCCGGCTCCGGCGCCCCGACGCCCTTCAGCATCTCGACAAACGCGCGCCGCATCTCCTCCGCGCCGAACCTGCGCCCGGCCGCCGCTTCGGAGAGTTGCGCGAGCCTCTCCCAGTCCGGATGCACCAGCGTCCCGCCCGCGTCGAAGATGCACGCGCGCGCGCCGCCGAGAGCAGAGTGGAGCGACGTTGAAGCCATTGTGGTTGGGATTATGCCTTGACGACGACGCGCGGGGCTAGTCGCGCTCGCCCATGAGGAGTTCTTGTAGGCGCTCGCGGCGGGCGCGGCTGAGCTTCAGCTCGGTGCCGTCCTGAAGCACGACGACGTATTCGCCGCTGGGGTGCTGGTGCAGCTCTTTGACGCGGTCGAGGTTGATGATGGCGGAGCGGTGTGTGCGCCAGAAGGTCTTCGGGTCGAGCCTCTCTTCAAGTTCCTTCATGCTCAGGCGCAGCAGGTGTGCGCGGCCTCCGGTGTGAAGCTTGACGTAGTAGTTGTCGGCCTCTACCCAGTCCACGTCGGCCGGGTTGATGAAGATGACGCGACCGCCGACCTTGACCATGAAGCGCGTGAGATAACTTGCCTTGCGCCCGGATGAAGCAACCACCGTCTCTTCATCCGCCCCCGCGCGCCCGCGCAGGAACGCGCGGAGACTCTCGGCCAGTCCGCGCGCCTCGCGCAGCTCGACGTGCGACTTGGCGCGCGCGAGGGCTTCGCGGAAACGCTCGTCGGTGAACGGCTTCAAGAGATAGTCGAGCGCGTGCACCTCGAACGCCTTGAGCGCGTAGGCGTCGTAGGCGGTGACGAAGATGACGGCCGAGATGCGTTCCAGCTCAATCTGCGAGAGTACGTCGAAGCCGTCCATGCCGGGCATCTGTATGTCTAGAAAGAGAAGGTCGGGCGGGCGTCGCCGGATGCTCTCGACGGCGTCGGCGCCGCCGCCGCACTCGCCGACGATCTCAACGTCTGAGTCTTCGGCGAGCAGATTCCTTATCGTGCGGCGGGCCAGCGGCTCGTCGTCCACGATGAGCGTCCGAATCTTCTTCGCCTCGGCGCTCACGCGTGCGGCGCCGCCCCGCGCCCTTCGCGAAAAGGGATGACGACCGAGGCCGTGACGCCGCTGCCCACGCCGACGACGTTGCGCAGCTCGAAGCGATGGTCGGCGCCGTAGAGGCGTTTGAGACGCTCGACCGTGTTGGCGAGCCCGATGCCTCCGCTCTCGCCGATGCGCCAGCCGGATTGGAGGCCGGGGCCGTCGTCTGAGACTTCGATGTGCAGCATGCATCCCGCGCGGTAGGCGCTGATGGAGATGGTGCACGGCGACTCGCAGGGCGAGACGCCGTGGCGGATGGCGTTCTCGACGAGCGGTTGCAGAATCATGTTCGGCACGAGCGCGTCCAACGTCTCGGGCGCGATGTCGGTGCGCACCGTCAGGCGGTCGGAGAAGCGCACGAGCTGAATATCGAGATACAGCTCGACGAACTTGACCTCTTCGCCGAGCGCCACCTCCTGCTCGTCGGCGCTGTCGAGGGCGCGGCGCAGCAGCTCGCTCAGGCCGGCAATCATGTTGACGGCGGGCTGCCGGTCGCCCCCGCGCACGAGGCCCGAGATGGTGTGGAGCGTGTTGAAGAGGAAGTGCGGGTGGAGCTGCACCTTCAAAGCTTCGAGCCGCGCCTGCGCGAGCTGCGCTTTCAACTCGGAGGCGGCCGACTCGCGCTCGCGATAACGCTCTCGATAGTCGAAGGCGTAGCCGACGCCGAGCACGGCCCAGTAGACGAAGAAGTCGAAGAGGAAGAGGCTGCGCAGCTCGCCGCTGTACTGGTCGAGGAACGGTCGCGTGTCGCTCCACACGTCGAACGGCTGGATGAGCATCCTGATGTAGACGGAGGCGGCGACGTGCGCGGCCGGGAGCAGGAGGCTGAAGGGCAGGTGTATAAGGAGCCCGCGGAGCCACGAAGCATTCGCGCCCGTGACCCTCCGCCCGAGGCCGAGGACGATGGGCGTCAGGCAGCCCCACGCCCACCACACGGCGAGCTGCCAGAAGACGATGAGCCACCACGAGTGATGCATCCCCGGCCGGTGCAGCATCTCGAAGTAGACTTGATTGGCGTTGAGGAAGCTGAAGAGCGACCAGAAGCCGAAGAGCGAAGCCCACTTCAGCCAGTCAACGCGGATGCCCGCGGAAACCACGCCCGCAGCGTCGAAGGGCGCGCGCGCCGCGTTCAGGTCTATTCTCTCAACACGCATAATCACAACGTCGAAGGCGACCGTGTCAGTACCGACCGCTATTGCGCCCGAGATTGTACAGGACGAAGCCGGTTTGTCACTCCCTGCGCAGCGTGAGCATCGGGTCGATGGCCGTCGCGCGCAAAGAAGGGATGAGGCACGCCGTCCCCGCCACCAGCATGAGCAGGCACGAGACGGCGGCGAAGGTCAGAGGGTCTGCGCGCGGCGTCGAGTAGAGCAGCGAAGCGATGAGCCCGTTGAGCGCCAGCGCCCCGGCCACGCCCAGCGCCAGCCCGACCAGCACCAGCATCAGCCCTTGTCGCATAATCATCGTCACAATCCCCGTGCGGGTCGCGCCGAGCGCGATGCGGATGCCGATCTCGCGCGTCCTTTGCGTCACGGCCAAAGCCATCACGCCGCTGATGCCCGCCGCCGTGATGACCAGCGCGACGACCGCGAAGAGCCCGAGCAGCCACGCCGTCAGACGCGGATTCGCCACCGAGTCGTCCAAGACCTGTTGCAGAGTTCTAACTTGATCGACCGCTGTCTCTGAATCGACTTCGTGGACGGCATCGCGCAGGGACTTCGACGCGGCGAGCGGGTCGCCCTTCGTCTTGACGACGAGGAACTGCCCGAAGGCGAGCTGCGCGACGGGGCCGTATATCTCGTCGGCCGGCTCCTTGTCGAGCCCGTACTGCCTGACGTTGCCGGCGACCCCGACGATGGTGACCCACGTCTGCCCGTTGTCGAACGAGATGCGTTTGCCCACGGGGTCTTCCGCGCCCCAGCGATGACGCGCCGCCGCCTCGTTGACGATGGAGACTTGCGGCGCGTTGATGTCGTCCGACTCGGCGAACGGGCGCCCACGCAGCAGCGGCACGCCGACGGCGCGGAAGTATGCGGGGCTCACTGCGCGCGCGTCTACCTGCGGTACGGCGCGGCTGTCGTCCTGCGGCTTGCCTTCCACAAGGATGCTGACGTTGTTCGGCCCGCGCGTGATGCC
>JBJMGQ010000152.1:0-6094 GCA_045807845.1 Pyrinomonadaceae bacterium
ATAATCGAAGATGAGGCGCGAGCCGCCGCACTCGCCGGCGAGCGCGTTCGTCATCTCGGCGAGACTGCGACCGTTGCCGGCGCGGCCGATGTAGGCGCGGACACGCTTGAGCCAGAAGACCGTTATCGTCTCGTGGTAGAGGTTCGGGTTGATGCCGTGCGCCGCGACGTACGCGTCGATTCGTGCGCCGAGGCGCGCGCGCGACTCGGCCTCGTCCAGGCGCAGGAGATAGCAGAGCGCGACCAGCAGGTGCTCCCTGTGGTTGAAGTCTGCCGCGGGCAGCTCGCACGACTCGAACCTGCGGACGACCTCTTCGACCTCTTCGTCAGACTGGTAAAGCTCGTTCGGCTTCGGCATCACTCGCGCCCTCCTGACGCAAAAAAGCGAGGCAGGCCGCGCACCTGCGGCCTGCCTCGCATCCGTAAATTTTTAAGCGTCCTACTTGCCCGACTCGTTCACGTGCACCGTGAGGCGCGACTTGTAGCGTGCCGCCGCGTTGCGGTGGAGCACGCCCTTCTGCACGGCCTTGTCGATGAGCGAGACGGTCTTCGGCAGAAGCTCCTGCGCCGACCCGGTGTCGCCCGACTCCAGCGCGGCGCGCAGCTTCTTCACGCCCGTGCGCAGGCGCCCGCGGTTGCCGCGGTTGATGTCGCGGCGCTTCTCGTTCTGGCGCACGCGCTTCTCGGCTGACTTGTGATTAGGCATCTCTCGATTAACTCCGTCTGTCCTTCTGTCTCGTCTGAAAAGCTCGCCGGGGCACACTGTCGAGAATCTGCCCGCCAGAGCAAAGCCCAAAGTATAGGGAGCCAACGCACCACTGTCAAGGCGCCGCGAAGGACGCGAGCGGGCGCCTCCACTGTCCGCGTGCGCACGCTTGCGGCGCACGCGCGCACGCTTGCGTTGACACCCCCGCCCGCCGTGTTGTAGCGTCGTTTCTGTAATGAACGAGACTGTTTTTTCGTCCCTCATCCACCACCCGTGCCGCCACGCCGAGTCGTCCCCGCGAGAAGGAGAAGAGAGCGCCTTTTGAAGAAGATCGAGCTTCCGCCGAGGGCCATCGAAACGCTCTTCGGTGTCCACGACCAGAACATCAAGCATTTGGAATCGCTCCTCGACGTGCGCGTGGATGCGCGCGGGCAGGACTTGACGCTCGACGGCAACCCCGAGGACGTGGAGACCGCCGAGCACATCATCGAAGACTTCGCCGCGCTCTTCCGCGAGGGCAAGACCTTCACCGACAAGGAGCTGCGCGAAGCCTTCGCGCAGATTGCCGAAGACCGCGCCTACACCCTGCGCGACTACTTCACCAAGGCGCGCTTCAACCCCGCGGGCAAGAAGCAGGTCGCGCCCAAGTCGGCCAACCAGCGCCGCTACATCGAGGCCATCCAGTCCAACGACATCGTCTTCGGCATCGGCCCGGCCGGCACGGGCAAGTCGTATCTCGCCGTCGCGATGGCCGTGCAGGCGCTCACGCAGAAGCAGGTCAGCCGCATCGTCCTCGCGCGCCCCGCGGTCGAAGCAGGCGAGCGCCTCGGCTTCCTTCCCGGCGACCTACAGGAGAAAGTAGACCCCTACCTCCGCCCCCTCTACGACGCCCTCTTCGACCTCATGGACGCCGAGCGCGTCGCCAAGATGTTAGAGAAGCGCATCATCGAAGTCGCCCCTCTGGCATTTATGAGAGGCAGAACCCTTGCAGATGCGTTCATCATCCTCGACGAGGCGCAGAACACGACGAGCGAGCAGATGAAGATGGCGCTGACGCGCATCGGGTTTGGGTCGAAGGCGGTCATCACGGGCGACGTGACGCAGATTGATCTGCCGACGGGGAAGCGCAGCGGACTGGTCGAAGCCGAGCGCATCCTCTCGAAGGTCGAGGGCATCGAGTTCGTCTACTTCACCGACAAGGACGTTGTCCGCCACCGCCTCGTCCAACAGATCATCAAGGCTTACGAGTCGCAGTCGGCCAGCGCTAAGAGTGAGGAGCGATGAGTGAGAAGAGCGTGAACCGTGAATCGTAGATCATGACCAGTGAGAACCCGGGTTTTCCTGTTACGGTTGACTGTTCACGATTCACGCCTCTTTCTTATCGCTTACTTGTTATGGTCGAAATCGTTAACCGTCAACGGAAAGTGGAGATGGATGGCGAGCGTTGGCAGGCGTTCGCGGAGCGGGCTTTGCAGGTCGTGCCGGCGAAGGGTGCGGGGGCGACCGTGGCGTTCGTGTCCGACCGCGCGATGCGGGCTTTGAACAGGCGTTGGCGGGGGAAGGTGGGGACGACGGACGTGTTGTCGTTCCCGTCGGGGCAGGAAGAGTTTGAGAAGGGTGAAGGGTTGAGTTTGGGGGATGTCGTCATCTCCGTCGAGCAGGCGGCGCGGCAGGCCGCGGAGCACGGGTTGGACTTCGAGGGCGAGGTGCGGCAGCTCATCCTGCACGGGCTCCTGCACCTGTGCGGGTACGACCACGAGCGGGACGGCGGCGAGATGAACGCGTTGGAGCTGAGGCTGCGCCGCCGGCTCGGGATATAATCTTTGGTAAATAGTGAATGGTGAATAGTAGTCGGCCGGTGTTCAATGTAGGCCGCCGAGCGGACGGGACTTAGCACTATTCACCATTTACTATTTACCATTCGCCGACTATGGAGACTCAGTTAGAAATCGGGGCGGGCTGTGTGCTGCTGTTGGTGCTGGCCTTCCTCTCGACGGTGGACGTGGCGTTCGGCCAGTTGAGCGACGTGGGGCTCCGGCGCCTGACGGGCGAGCGCGAAGAGAAGCCGAGCCCTTCCATCGAGTTCCTCGGCGAGGTGCTGGCGAACCGGCCGCGCTTCCGCTTCACTTTGAACGCTGCGATTCAGGTCGTGCTGGTCGCGGTGGTCGTGCTGGTCACGTCTATCTGTTTTCAGTTGCTCGGGGCGGAGCGGCGATTCCTGCTCATCGCGTTCTTCATCGCGCTGGTGCTGACGATACTCTTCCGGCAGGTCATCCCGCGTCTGCTCTCGGCGTCGAACCCGGAGCGGACGCTTTTGACTTTGCTGCCGCTCTACAGACCCTTCTACGGGGTGCTCTCTCTGGTCGCGACGCCGCGCCAGATGGCGGCCGAGCGCTCGCGGCGCGGCGGCGACGACATACATCTCACGCGCACTACTGCCGAAAGCGCTGAAGCGGACGACGACGATAACGGAGACGACCTACAGGCGCTCATCGACGTGGGCGAGGAGGAGGGCATCCTCGAAGAGGAGGAGGGCGAGCTCATCCAGTCCATCATCGAGTTCGGCGAGACGCGCGCCGGTGAGGTGATGACGCCGCGCACAGACATCGTCGCGCTCTCCTCGACGGCCACCGTGCGCGAGGCGCGCGACATGATGGAGGAGTCGAAGTACTCGCGCCTGCCCGTCTACCGCGAGCAGATCGAGGACGTGGTCGGCATCATCTACGTCCGCGACCTGCTCTCGTATTGGGCCGAGGGGCGCGAGGACGAAGGCATCGAGCCGCTGCTGCGTCCCGCCTACTTCGTGCCGGAAACGAAGTCCGTGGACGAGCTGCTCGAAGAGATGCAGAAGACGCACGTCCAGCTCGCGCTCGTCATCGACGAGTACGGCGGGCTGGCCGGGCTGCTCACGGTCGAAGACATCCTCGAAGAGATTGTCGGCGAGATTGAGGACGAGGACATCGAGAGCGAAGAGATAGTCGAGATCGTCGAATCCGACGGCGGCTACTACGATGTGGCCGGCTCAACCGAGGTCGGAAAGATCGAGCGTGTGTTCGATCTGGAGATTGAGGACGACGACTTTACGACCATCGCCGGCCTCGTCATCAACGAGTTGGGGACGGTGCCGCAGCCGGGGACGCGCCTCAACTTCCGCGGCCTCGACGTGGAAGTCTTGGAAGCCGACGAGCGCCGTATCAACCGCCTCCGCCTTCGACGCACGCAGCCGGACGGCGAGGCCGCCGCCGCGTCCGAGTAGTAGAGTTAAAACATCAGCTTACGCAGGGGAAGCATGGCGAAGAAGAAGAGCAGCAAATATCTGTCGGGGCGGCGCATCGACCCGCGGGCGATTGACGGGGGCGAGACGGTGGCCGACCTTGTGGACGAGACCTTTCTCGCGTACAACGCGGCGCGTCTGCGCGAGGCGTGCCAGCTCTTCTCGCGGAAGATGTTGGAGCCGGACGTGACCGTCGGGCTCTCCATCACGGGCGCGCTCACGCCCGCAGGGCTCGGTATTTCGGCGCTCATCCCGCTCATGCGCGCGGGTTTCGTGGACTGGGTCATCACGACGGGCGCGAACCTCTATCACGACACGCACTTCGGCATCGGCCTCGCGCTCCATCAGGGGAGCACGGCCATCTCCGACGTTGTGCTGCGCGAAGAGGAGGTCGTGCGCATCTACGACATCTTCTTCGACTACACGGTGCTCTTAGACACCGATGCCTTCTTCCGGCGCGTGATTGAGGGCGAGGAGTTTCAACGGGCCATGTCCACGGCCGAGTTCCACAACCTCTGCGGCAAGTACGTGCTTGAGCGCGAGCGCAAGTTGGGGATAGAGAACAAATCTTTTCTCGCCGCCGCCTACGAGTTCGGCGTGCCGCTCTACACTTCGAGCCCCGGCGACTCTTCCATCGGCATGAACGTCGCGGCGAAGGCGCTGCAAGGCAACAAGCTCGCCTTCGACCCTTCGGCCGACGTGAACGAGACGGCCGCGCTCGTGCTCGCCGCCAAGCGCGGCGCCATCCACGGCCGGGGCGACAAGGGGACGAAGCATGGCGGCAAGTCGGCCGTCTTCATCCTCGGCGGCGGGAGCCCGAAGAACTTCATGCTTCAGACCGAGCCGCAGATACAGGAAGTCTTAGGCATAGATGAGCGCGGGCACGACTACTTCCTCCAAATCACCGACGCGCGCCCCGACACCGGCGGCTTGTCGGGCGCGACACCGGGCGAAGCAGTCTCTTGGGGCAAGGTTGACCCCGAGCGTCTGCCCGACGCCGTCGTCTGCTACGTGGACTCGACCATCGCGCTGCCCGTCCTCACCTCCTACGCGCTCGCACGCCACGAGCCGCGCCCGCTCAAACGTCTCTACGACCGCCGCGTCGAACTGATGGACTTGCTGCTTTCTGAATACGAAAAATCGGAAAGAAGATAAATGGTTAAAACGATCAAGGACGACCAGCCTCGCACCTACTTCGACTGCACGAAGTGCCCGGCCTTCTGCTGCTCCATCTACGAGCGCGTGCAGGTAACCAAGCGGGACATCACGCGTCTCGCCAAACACTTCGGCGTCACCTTCGAGGTGGCGCGTCGCCGCTTCACGAAGCAATGGCAGAGCGAGCGCATCCTCAAGAAGGTCAAGGACACAATCTTTCCGGAGACCTGCGTGTTCCTCGACCAGGAGAAGCGCGGCTGCACCATCTATCACGCGCGCCCGACCGTCTGTCGCGAGTATCCCGACCGTGTGCGCTGCGCCTACTACGACGTGCTACAGTTCGAGCGTCGCCAGCAGGACGACGAAACGGTCGTCCCGCTCGTCCAGATAACTTTCCGCGAGGTCAAGAAGGGGCCGAAGGTCGATGACCAGTGCGAGAAGGTCTGGGAGTGGCAGCCGGAAAAATAAGTGGGAAGTATGAACGCTGAATGATGAACTGTAAGAGAAAATGTTCTACAGTTCATCATTCAGCGTTCATACTTCATCCTTTCAAGTGAGGTGTGCAGAAGATGCGAGAAATTTTAACGAAGATGATCGGGAAGAAGGTTGACCTGTTCTGCGGGGGCACGTCGAGCTTGAGGGGCAAGCTCGTCAAGGTGGATGAGGGCGTGGTGCACATGGTGGACGAGGACGACCAGATGTTCTACGTCTCCATCGAGCGCATCATCGTCTTCAGCGAGACCAAGTCGGGCGACCAGCGCGCCGGCTTCACCGTCGGCTTCCGTGGTAAGTAAAGACACGACCACAAAAGCGTTCAGGCCGACACCCTCCGCAGAGGGGTCGGCCTGACGTGCTTTGGCAAGCGCTTATAAGCTTTACCAGCCCGCGGAAGCGACGATGGTCGTCCCTTGCACGAGCGGCACGCGGCGGAAGCCGCTGATGCGCTTCATCCAGTAGTCG
>JBJMGQ010000153.1:0-9691 GCA_045807845.1 Pyrinomonadaceae bacterium
AGCGGGTCGCCGGTGCGCTCGCGCACGGCCTTGATCGTCTCGGCGTGCTTGGCGCTGAAGTAGGCGGCCCAAGAGTCGAGGCCGAAGCAGCCGTAGTTCTGCTCCTTGCCCTCGCCCGACAGCGCCCAGTCGATGAACTCGGGCAGCTCGTCGGATTGTTCAATCTCAAGGCCGTCGAAGTGGTTGCCGACGCCTTCGAGCAGGCGCGTCTTGCGCTCCACGTCGAAGATGCAGAGGCGGCCGAGCCCTGTCTCCGCAAGGCTGCGCAAGAACCAGCTCTTGCCCGTGCCCGCGCCGCCGCGCACGGCCATCACCAGACGTTGCTGCCGCGGGCGCCGGCTCAAAGGGTTGATTCTCGGTTTCGTCGTATTGCTCATCACACTATTCTCCTCAAAAGCCGGTTCCGGCCTGAAAATGCTTGGAGGGGGGCCTCTCTCGTTAGCGCCTGACCGGCGGAGAACTCTTCCGGAACTTCGGGAGTCGCTCCGCGATTCGGAGGCACTGTATCACAGATGAAACGGCGTTGCAACGTTTTTTCACGCGTGAAACGGAAGGAGAGAGAGAAAATTCTGACCCTGCGACGACCTCCGGCTGATGTACGACGGCTGGTAGTAGTCGGCCTGACGGCTTTATCATCTGCCATTCTCCGCCACCTCGGCGTGATCTTCTGTCCAAACACTTTGCGAAAAACTAAAGCGGGAAGGATCACCATGTTTGACTTCAGAGCTATTGCGCGCCGCGCTGCTCACTTCTTCACACTGCTCCTGACGATGCTGCTCTGCGCGCACGGCGCGCTCGCGCAGTCTCCGAACACGGCCTCGATGATCGTCGTCGTCGTAGACCAGAACGACGCAGTCGTGCGGGACGCGAAAGTCACCGTCTCGAACGACGCGACCAATGGCGCGCGCGAGGCAGTCACAGGCGGCGACGGCAGCATCACCGTCCCCGCGCTTTCGCTGACGGGGACTTACACGGTCGGCGTCTCCAAAGAGGGGTTCAGCAACGAAGAGCGCAAGGGCATCAAGCTGCGCTCGGGCGAGACCGCGACCGTGAAGGTCAAGCTCTCGGTCGGCTCGCAGGCGGCCGAGGTCACGGTCTTCGGCACGGCCGAAGGCGTGCGCGACAACCCGCAGACGGGGCTCCCGCTCGACAGCACCAAAATTGACGAGACGCCCATCCTCGGCCGCAAGGTGACGACGCTGCCGCTCCTCAACTCTGCGTTCCGGCAGGGGAAGGGGACGGGCGACCTCTTCGTCAACGCGACCTACTTCATCACGGGCGTGGGCTCGCGCCGCGCGACCACCTTCACGCTCGACGGCGCAAACAACGACGAGGGCTGGGGCCGCCAGACGGCCATCGCCACCGTGCCGCTCGGCGCCGTGCAGGAGATAAACATTCTCACCAACGCCTTCTCCTCCGAGTTCGGCTGGACATCCGGCCCTGCGCTGAACATCGTCACCAAGTCGGGCACGAACGACTTTCACGGCGAAGGCATAGCGCTCGTGCGTCCCGGCGGAAGCTGGCAGGCCAAGACCTTCTCGACGAAAAACTTCTGCCCGCCGTCGGTCGCAACTTGCGTCACGCCCACGACGCTCCAGGCCATCAACCCCGTGGACATCCCCGACGCGCTCCGACAGGTCTCCGGCTCCATCGGCGGCCCTATCGTTAAGGACAAGACCTTCTTCTTCGCCTCGTCCGACTACACGCGGCAGAATCGCACGACGTTTCTCTCGACCACGCTGCCCGCGTTCCTTCTGCCGGCGGACGGCCAACTCGACTACACGGGGCACTATCGCCAGTTCCTCTTCGACGGGCGGCTCGACCACAGGTTCACTTCGAGCCAGTCGTTGATGATGCGCTTCAACGTTGACCGTTTCTTCGACGACAACCCGCAGGACGCCGTCGGCGGCACGAACGCGCCGAGCGTCGCGCGCCGCTACTCGCGTCGCGCTTGGACGGCGCAGGCCAACTACACGTCGGTCTTCAGCCGGAGCCTTCTGAACGAGGCGCGCTTCGCATACCTGCACGGCGACCCCGTCACGAAGTGGGAGGCGCAGAACCTCTCGACCACCTACACGCGCGCCGGCACCGTGCCGTTCACCATCGGCCAGTCGCGCCTCTCCGACATCTTCAGCCACCAGTTGCAGTTCGGCGACACGATGTCATGGTCGCTCAACCAGCACTACCTGCGCTTCGGCGGCAGCGTCATCCGACATACCTCGGGCGGCACGGGCAGCGAACCGGGCACGGCCGTGCTCGGCACGTTCACGTTCCGCAACACGACGACGGCGCCCTTCGGCTCGCTCACGCTGGCCGACGTGCAGAACTATACGCAGCCGATTAACTTCGGCATCAGCAGCTACGAGCTTTCGCAGTGGCTCCTGACCGGGTTCATGCAGGACGACTGGAAGGTGCATCCGGATTTAACGTTGAACTTAGGCTTGCGCTACGACCGTCAGACCTTGACCGATGCGAAGAAGAACTTCGCGCCGCGCATCGGTTTCGGCTGGCACCCGGGCGGCGACTCGCGCACTTCGATTCGCGGCGGCTACGGGATGTACTACACGCAGATTCGCTCCAACGCGGTCGCCAGTTTCCTCGTCAACGGGCTCGACGGATTGACGACCTACACGGCCGTCGCAGGGCAGACCGGTTTCCCGACCAGCCTGACGAGCGTCCCCGTTAACGTTGACCCGCGGACGCTGCCCGCCTCGCAACTGCCTGCGCGCGACATCACCATCCGGGCGGGCCGCGCCGACTTCTACCGGGCGCAGTTCGCGCAGTACGGTTTGAGCTTCGACCGCCTGCCGAACTACCCCGACAAGTTGGTGAACCCGCGCAGTCAAGTCGTCTCCTTCGGCGTCGAGCATGAATTCTTCGGCGGGCTGTTCGTCGGGACTGACTACGTGCATCAACACTTGGACGGCATCGACCGCACGATAGACTTGAACGCTCCCACGCCCTTCGAACGCACTGCGCCGGGACAGGTCAGGAGCGTGGCCGCGGCCAACCTAACGCGCCCGATTCTGCCGGTCAACGGCGGCGTGCGTCAGGTCAACGTGCTAACGAACCGCGGCGTCGCCGACTACAACGGGCTCCAGACGCAGCTCACCTATCGCGGCAACCGGAAGATGTTGGCCTCGATCAGCTACACGCTCTCGAAGGCGACCAACACCACCGAGCCGGACGGCAACGGCATCGGGCCGAACGAGTCGCACATCTCGCGACTCGGCGAGGATGAGCGCGGCCCGAGTGTGGTCGATCAGCGCAACCGCGCGGTTCTCTCATTCCTCTATCGCCTCCCGTACAACTTCACGGCGGGCACCGTCTCGATGTTCGCCTCGGCGCGCCCGTTCAACGCGACGACGGGCGTTGACAACAACGGCGACGGCGCGAACAACGACCGTCCCGTCATCAACGGCGTCGTCATTCCTAAGTCCACGTTCCGCGGCACCGCGACGCAGGACGTTTCCATCTTCGTCGAGAATCGCATCAAGCTCTCGGAAGGCACGGCGCTTCTGCTGCGTCTGGAGGGCTTCAACATCTTCAACCATGGCAACTACCTCGGGCGCGGCATCACGACCTACGGCGACGCCGCAACCCCTGCGCCGACGTTCGGGCAGTTGGTCGCCGTCGGCACGACCACCAACGCGCTCCCCGCGTTCGCCAACGTTGACCCGCCGCGGA
This sequence comes from Pyrinomonadaceae bacterium, assembly GCA_045807845.1. Taxonomy (GTDB): domain Bacteria; phylum Acidobacteriota; class Blastocatellia; order Pyrinomonadales; family Pyrinomonadaceae; genus QHXN01. The sequence goes on from JBJMGQ010000153.1 coordinate 3,688, forward strand.
TGTTCCAGGTTCAGGCACGGTTCATCTTCTAAGCGAAAGAGAATTAACCACCGCAGACAGAGAGACACAGCTTGAAGCATTTAGCTGTGTCTCTCTGTCTCTGTGGTAAAATTCTTCTCATACACATCCGATGAAACGAATCACACTCTTCGCGTTGCTCACGGCCGCGCTCATCTCGGCGGCGGCTTGCGCACGCTTCAACAACCCGGTGGGCGATGCGCAGGCCGAGCGCGTGGTGGTCATCTCGCAGACCTACAACGAGATCATCTGGGCGCTCGGGGCTCAGGACAAGGTCGTCGGGGTTGACTTATCAAGCACCTACCCGCCCGATGTGAAGAAGATGCAGACGGTCGGCTATCACCGCGCTCTCAGCGCCGAGGGCATCCTCTCGCTGCACCCGACCGCCATCATCCACGACAACAACATCGGCCCGCCGCAGGTCGTCGAGCAGCTCAAGGGCTTGAACATCCCCATGAAGACCTTCGACGCGAAGAACGATTCGGTCGAAGGCACGAAAGCCCTCATCCGCGAGATGGGCGCCTACTTTCATAAAGAGCAACGGGCGGAAGAGTTGTGCCGCACGCTCGACACGCAGTTGGCGGCGTCGCTCGAAGCGGTCAAGAAGTACACAGACCGCCCGCGGGTCGCTGTTCTACACTTCGGGCGCGCGTCGAACGTCTATCTCGTCGTCGGCAAGGGAGAGGGAACGGGCGACGGCAGCGCGGCCAGCCGGATGATAGAATGGGCGGGCGGCGAGATGGCGATCAACTCGGACAGGATGCAGCGGATGGAGTCGCCCGAAACGGTCGCGCAGGCGAACCCGGACGTGATACTCGTCACCGACTATGGCTTCGACCGCGCGGGTGGAGACCTTGAGCAGCTCAAGGCGCTACCGGGCGTCGCCACTTCCAACGCGGCGAAGAACAACCGCATCTACCGCATCGAAGAGAACCAGCTTATGTACTTCGGCCCACGCACGGGCGAGAACATAGAGAAGGTGGCCGCGGTCATTCATCAAAAGTGACAAGAGAACGTGGGAACCGCGGAGCCTTACTCTTCGCGCTTAGCTGCGCCATGCTCCTCGTGCTGGCCGCGTCCATCCGCTACGGCGCCATAGATTTTTCGATTCCCGCCATCGGCCGTGCGCTGGCCTCGCTGCTCCCCGGCCGGCCCGCACCAACTTTAGACCAGCGCATCTTCCTTGAGCTGCGTCTACCGCGCGCCGTCCTCTGCCTGCTCGTGGGCGCGAGCCTCGGCGTGGGCGGCGCGCTGATGCAGGCGCTCTTTCGCAACCCCATTGTCGAGCCGGGGCTCGTCGGGACTTCGAGCGGCGCCGCGTTCGGCTCGGCGCTCTTCTTCGTCCTCGGCGGCGCGCTCAACCTCGGCGCGAGCCTTTGGAGCCTGCCCTTCGCCGCGTGTCTCGGCGGGGTGCTTTCGACCTACCTCGTCTTTCTCCTCGCGCGCTCGCGTGAGGACGGGCGTGCATCAATCGTGACGCTGCTGCTGACGGGGCTTGCGGTCAACGCGCTGTTTATGAGCGCCATCGGGTTTCTCACCTACATCGCGCGCGACCCGCAGGCGCGCTCCATCACGTTCTGGAGTCTGGGCACGCTCTCGGGCGCGAGCTGGCGCGCCGTCGAGGTCGTCGCCGTCTCGACCGTCGGAGGAATCCTCATCGCGCTTCGTTACGCGAAGCAGCTCAACGCGTTGATGATTGGGGAGGAGGAGGCGACATACCTCGGCGTGAACGTGAACCGTCTGAAGTGGATCATCCTCTCCGTCAACGTCGTCGTCGTCGCCGTCGCAACAGCGTTCACGGGCGTTATCAGTTTTGTCGGGCTGGTCGTGCCGCACATTCTCCGGATGATGGGAGGGGCCGACAACCGCTACCTCATCGTCGGGAGCGCTTTGACGGGCGCGACGCTTCTGAGCCTCGCGGACTTAATCGCGCGCCTCTCGCTGCGGCCCGCGGAGCTGCCCATCGGCATCGTCACTTCGGCGGTCGGCGTGCCCGTCTTCCTGCTGCTGTTGCGCCGACGCCAGTACGTCTTCTGAAGATGCTGGAAGCCAGCGACATCACGTTCCGGGTCGGCGCGCGGGAACTCCTCTCCGGCGTGTCGGTCAAGTTCGCACCCGGCGGGCTCCATCTCGTCATCGGCCCGAACGGTGCGGGCAAATCGACTCTCATCAAAGTGCTCGCGCTGCTGCTGCGCCCGCACACAGGCCGCGTCGAGTACGAAGGCGCAGACGTTGGGCGCGCGAGCGAATTGGATTTGGCGAAGCGTCGTGCGGTGCTCTCGCAGGCCATCGAAGTCGCGTTCCCTCTGAGCGTGCGCGAGGTCGTCATGATGGGCCGACACCCGCACTTCGGGAGCCGCCCCGGCCCGGCGGACGAGAAGATTGTCGATGAGCTGATGGCGCACTTCGACGTAACGGAGTTCGCCGAGCGCAACTACCAGACGCTCAGCGGCGGCGAGCGCCAGCGCGTCAACTTCGCGCGCGTGCTGGCGCAACTCTGGCGCGCGGGCACGTCCCGCCGCTACCTGTTCCTTGACGAGCCGCTCACCTTTCTCGACATCCGTCATCAAATCGAGTTCATGAAGAAGGTGCGCGCCTTCGCCGACGCACCCGACGTGGTGACGGTCGGCGTGGTTCACGACCTCAACCTCGCCGCGCGCTTCGCCGACCAGATAGTCCTGCTCGACCACGGGCGCGTCGTCGCCAACGGCACCCCCGCCGAAGTGCTCACCGCCGAACACATCCGCAACGTGTTCGGCGTCGAGCCGACCTTCGTCCCCGTCGAACAGTCGGGCCTCCACCTCATCTTTGATTGATCAGCAGGCAGTAGGCAGATGGCAGTTGGCAGTCGCTCCGCGTTGAGCGCGTTGATAGATTAATCCGTAGGTTTTCGACAGCACGGCTCTTATCTGCCAACTGCCAACTGCCAACTGCCTGCTGCCTACTGTTTCTTACGGCAGGAGATTCGAGATAAGGTCGCCGAGCCATTCGAAGTCGATGGGCTTGGTGACGAAGGCGTTGCAGCCGGCGGCGAGGGCGCGGGCGCGCAGGTCTTGCTCGTGGTAGGCTGTGACGGCGACGATGATGGTCTCTTTCAGCTCGGGGTTGGCGCGGATGAGCTTGGCCGCGCCGAAACCGTCGAGGACGGGGAGGTTCAAGTCCATCAGGATGACTTCGGGGCGCATGCTCTCGGCGATCTCGACGGCGCGGGCGCCGTCGGAGGCTTCTAGGATGTGATAACCTTTCCGTTCGAGCGCGAGCCGCATGGCAAGGCTCGTGTCCTCGTAGTCTTCGACGACGAGGATGGTCAGGTCTTCGGGCTGACTCTCAGACATTACTTGATGATTCCTTAAACAAGGCTACTTAGCAACCAGAGGGCGGCAAAATAATAGTTCTGCAACGACAATGCAACTCCGGCGCATACAGAGCGTGGTAAATAATCAACCGCGCCGCACAAGCGTGCGCCGTACCCTCCCTCTTTGCCAATAAATTCTAAAGCATTTATCGAGGTTAACCCGACTTGAAGAGCGAGCAGGATTATCGCATGCGCGAGTGCCTCCACCGCGCGGCCGGTGCACCCGGCAACTACTACGAAGGCCGCAGCTACGTCAAGCACCTTCAACGGCTGCCGGCCGCGGCAGCCCTCCGCGCCGCCGCGCGCGTCACGCCCTTCTTCTGGGCCGACGCCGCACACATACACGTCTGGCTCTGCCGCGACTGCGCCGACGAACTCGGCCTGACGGAGCGAGAGTCGGACGCGGCATGAAAGTATGAAGTATGAACGCTGAACGATGAAGTGAAGACATTAAGCTTACAGTTCATCATTCAGCGTTCATACTTCATCGTTCAGCTTGTGAGTGGCTTGCCGCAGCGGTTGCAGAAGCGGGCGGAGGGGTCTTTCTGCTTTGTGCCGCAGGAGGCGCAGGTGTGTTCGACGCGGAGGTTGGCGCCGCAGCCGGAGCAGAAGGCCGAGCCCGAGGTGACGACCGAGCCGCAGTTGCCGCAGCGCCCGGGCATCGGCGGGACGTAGCCGCCCGCCTTGCGCGCGATGTGCGCCTCGATGACCTTCCAAGCGTCTTCGGTCAGCTTGTGCTGCCAGTAGAGGCCGAGCGCGGGCAGCGCCATCAGCGGCGGGAAGACGACGAAGGCGACGGCCGCAACCGCCGCCTTGTCGAACCACTTCTGCATCCCGATTTCGACGCGCGTGCCGCCGTGCTCGGGCGTGACCTTGATGGTGAGGGCGGCCGAGAGCCCCGTCAGGTCGCGAAGCGTCCCCGTCTTGCGCGCCTGCAAGACGGCCGTCGCCGAGACCTGCATCGTCTGTATTTCGTAAGCCTGATCTGAGTCGAGCAGCGCGCGCAGTTCCTGCTGAAGTTTGGCCGAGTCAGCCTCGACACCCGGATAGAATCTGCTCTCCATAATCTTCTCGACAATTCCTTTCGCGCCCTATTCTACGTCAAAAGCACGCGTGCGGTTCGGCGTACAAAAAAAGAGGCGGCGCGACTTCTTTGAAAATCCGCGCGCCGCCGCACCACTTTACCTCTGCCCGACTCAGTTCTTCTTCGCCGCCTTCGCCTTCGTCTTGAGGTCTTCGGCCGTGACGCCGCGCTCTTTGGCCGCGTCTATAATCTCTTGCGCGGTCTCTAAGGCGCGGTCGAGCTGGTCGGCCTCCGCTTCGCTCTTGGCATCCCCGCGCAGCTTCGTCAGTTGAGGCAGCATCCTCCCGGTCGCCTCTGAAAGCATGTAGAGCGACTTGCGCAGCAGTGGACTCTCCGGGTTGTGCTCGGCCACGTCGTCAACGTTGACGACGGCCTCTTCGAGAATCTTCGAGATGTCGTAGAAGAGCTGCGTGGGCGTGCCCTGCACCTCGCCCCACTTCTCCTTCTCTTTGGGTGCGTTCTTCGTGGACTCAGCCGGGTTGGTGACGGCGAGCAAGCGGCGCTCGGCGGCCTTGATGAAGACGTTCGTGCGCGCATCCAATTCCTGATTGTCACGCACCAGCTCAATCTCTTCGGGCGTCAGGTGCTCGCGTTTCTGCGCGGCGGCCGTGGCGTTGAGAGACAGGCAGAGGCCGAGCGCGAAGAGGAGGGGAGCGGCGCGTCTGAGTCGCGCGAAAACTTTAGAGGACTGGGGGCTGTTCATCGCTTACTGCTGTTTCTGTTCGGGCTTCTTCTCGGAGTCGGACTGCGCGGCGGTGTTGGTGGTGGCGCGCTCGCCGTCGGGCGTGGTCAGCTCGGGGCGGCGCGGCTCACGTAGAACCGAGTCCGAGTAGAAGGCCGAAAGCGCCTGGTCGCGCCGGTCGCGCACGAAGTCGATGGCGTCTTTGAGGTAGACCGCGTGGCGCTCGGGCAGGATGCGGCGGATGGACTCAAGGCGCGTGACGTGCGAGCGCAGAGTAATCTCGACGCGCTTGAAGAGGTCGCGCAGCTTGTTGCCGGCCCGGCCCGGGTTTGAGTCGTGCAGCGAGCGGACGGTGTCTTCGACGATGGCCTCGTAGATGCCTATCTCACCGGTCGCCGCCTCGAACTTGTCCTGCTCGGCGAACTGCGCGGCGCGCGCGAGCCGCTCGTCGGCAATCTCCATGCAGAGGAGCGCGCGCGCCTTCACGTCCTTCGCGCTATCGAGGCGCTGGCGCACGTCCGAAGGCAGGTAGCGCAAGGGCGGCGGGCCGTCCTCGCGCTGCGGCTGCTGCTTTTGCCCGTCGCCGTCCTGCGCGTGCGCGCCCGCGCACGCAAGCAAAGTGAAGATGAGCACCATCTTTGCTGAAGCGCGCCTTTGAGTCGTACGCGCCGTCGTCATCTGCTCCGCGCTGCGATACATATCCATCACTGCGCCCTCTTGTCTTTCTTCACCCCTTCGCCGCGCTTAATCTGGTTGCGTAGCGAGGGGAGCCGCAGGTTGACCTTCTCTATCTCAAGCTGGTTGATGCCCGCATCGGCGCGCGCGAGGAACGTCTCGTACTCGGCGAGCGCCTCCTCGAACTCAC
>JBJMGQ010000154.1:0-21301 GCA_045807845.1 Pyrinomonadaceae bacterium
GCAGAGCGAGTACATCTCCTGCTCGCAGAAGAAGCACTTGCCGCAGGAGATCGGGAAGGAGACGACGACGCGGTCGCCGACCTTGCGGTCGTGCACGTCCGGCCCCGTCTCGACGATCTCGCCCATGAACTCGTGCCCGAGAATATCGCCCGCCTGCATCGTCGGCATGAAACCGTTGTAGAGGTGCAGGTCTGAGCCGCAGATGGCGGTCGAGCTTATCTTCACGATGGCGTCGCGCCGGTTGAGAATCTTCGGGTCGGGCACCTGCTCGACCCGCACGTCTTTCTTGCCGTACCAACAGTTCGCTCTCATTACGTCCCCCTTATTCTGTTGTCCACTACTTCTGAAGCTGTCCGCCGACGCCCACGCCGAGCGGCTGCGCGGGCCTCTGCTCGGTGTAGCCCTCGCCCGTCAACGTCCCGTCGGAGACGACCACCTCGCCCAGCTCGATGACCTGCTTGAAGCGGCGCAGGTCGATCTGCATCTGCCCGTCCGGGTCTTCGCCGAAGAGCTTGGCGAAGAGCGCGCCGAGCTTGCCGCCCGGCGGGTTGTAGTCGAGCTGAACATGGACGACCGTGCCGCGCCCGCCGACCGCCGGCTCGAAGCGCACCGTGCCCGAAGTCTCAACCTCCGAGCCTTCGAGCGAGCGCCACGCGATGAGCTGGTTCGGCCGGTCTTCGGTAATCTCTGCGTCCCACTCGACGCTGCCGCCCGGCGCCTTCGCGACCCAGTGCGAGCGCCCCTCACCCGTCACGGTCACCGATTCGAGATAACGCATGAACTGCGGCAGGTTCTCGAAGTCGCGCCAGAAGCCATAGACCTCTTCGGCCGAAGCGTTGACGATGATGCTCTTGTTCACGGGCACGTTCCCCCTTTCGGTCTGCGCGCCGTCGCCGCCGGCGCTGAGCTGCTGCGCGCAGAGCACGTCGAGCGCCGACACGGCCAGCACGTTCGCCGTCGCGAAAGCCACGCGCCCCTTGTTCGAATCGGGCGAGGCGAAGGCCACGCCCAAACATGCGAGGTCGAGCGCGTCGCCGACGACCCTCGACCAGACGGCCCCGGCCGGCCGCTTGCCCTGCGTGAAGATGGCGATGCCGCTCGCAATCTCGCGCAGGCCGAACAGACGGATCAGCGCCGTGTTGCCGCGCATCCCGGCGACCTTCGCCACGCCGCGCGGCGCGAGCAGTTCCCAGAGCCCGAGCCCGAGGCTGAACCACCCGAGCCCGCGCGCCAACTGCTGCTCGTCCACGTACTTCAGAGTGCCCTGCCGCCGCCCGTCGCCAAACTCGCGACCGCTCACAGGCGCCTCCGGCCCCGTCAGCCCGTCCTTGACGCCCTCCGCAAGCGGAGACGGCGAAGGCTGCTCAACCGCCTCGCTCTGCTCTCCCGGCAACTGCTTCTGTTTCTTCGTTCCAGTTGTCATGTCTAACCCCCCCTGTTTGAAGATTCCGAATGTAAGAATGAACAACGTAGCAACATCCGGTTGCAATACGGTTACGAGAATGCTGCGCGGAAATCTCAACCTCACCGTTGTGGCAGTCGCACCTGTTTTTATGCGAGACTGCTGACAGCGTTCTTCTCATCAAGAAATTTGGCGGCGGGGCTTTCATGAACGATTCCGTTTCGGCGGGCGACCGCCCGACGTGGGCCGAGGTTGACCTTGACGCGCTGGCTTGGAACTTCCGCGCGGTGCGCGAGCGCGTCGGGCCGGGCGTGAAGGTGTTGGGCGTGATGAAGGCCGACGCCTACGGGCACGGCGCCGCCGAGTGCGCGCGCAGGCTCGAAGCGGAGGGCGCGGACTGGTTCGGCGTGGCGACGCCGGAGGAGGGTTTCGCCCTGCGTCGTGCGGGCGTGACGCGGCCTGTGCTGAGTTTCGGCGGCTTCTGGGAGGGGCAGGCCGAACATTGCCTCGCGGAGGGCATCGTCCCGGCAGTCTATCGTCTCGACATGGCCGAAGCGCTCGACGCGGCGGCGCGTGCGGCCGGCGTCATCGCAGACGTGCACGTGAAGGTGGACACGGGGATGGGTCGCCTCGGCGTGCGCTTCGACGAGGCGGCGGAGTTTGCCGAACGTCTGCGCCTGTTCCAGCACATACGCGTGGATGGCCTGATGACGCACTTCGCCGCGGCCGACGAGCCCCGCCGCGACTGCTTCACGACCGAACAACTGGGTCGCTTCCGCGAGGCCGTCGCGGCCTTCAGAGCGCGCGGGTATCATCCCACCTACGAGCACATGGCGAACTCCGCCGCCACTCTCGCGCACCCCGAGACGCGCGGCAACATGGTCAGGCCGGGCGGCGTGCTCTACGGGCTCTGGCGCGATGTGCTGCCGCCGCTCGCAGACCTGCCCGTACTGCGACCCGTGATGACGTTGCGCACGCACGTCACACTGCTCAAGCAGGTGCACGCGGGCGAGACGCTCGGGTACGGCTGCACGTACGAGGCCGCGCGCGAGATGACGGTGGCGACCGTCTCCGCGGGCTATGCCGACGGGTACGTGCGCGCGCTGTCGAACCGCGGCCGCGTCATCATCAAAGGTCAGTACGCGCCGGTCGTCGGGCGCGTCTCGATGGACTGGACGCTGTTGGACGTAACGGGAATCGAGGGCGTGCGTGTCGGCGAGCAGGTAACGCTGCTCGGCGCGGACGGCGAGCTGCTGCTCCCCGTGGAAGACCTCGCGCAGACGGCCGGCACGCTCTCCTACGAGATAACCTGCGGCGTCAGCGCGCGCGTCCCGCGTCGCTACGTGCGCGGCGAGTAAGAGCGGCGCGAGCTGAAGATTCATAAACGGACGAACGCCGAACCGAAGTCCCTTCAACTTCGGTTCGGCGTTCGTCCGTTTATGCTCGACGTGATGTTGAAGTTACTGCACGCGCACGTCGCGGATGAACATGCCGATGATCAGGTGCTCAAAGCTGGTGCGCGCTCTGTAACCCTCGGCTCCCCATTGCTCGGAACCTGTCATCGGGTTCATTAACGCGACGCCGCGCGTGTAAGTTCCGGCTGTTTGAAAACATATCGAGAGCGGGTGAAGCGTGTGCGTCGAGCGTTGAAGATGCTCGACGCACACGCCTGAAGGGTGTGCCAAGCGGTGCAGCCTAAGAAGTGTGGATGAGATGATGCATAGCATACGTTAGTGAAGGAGGAAGTTATACGCGATGCTCCCCGTGACCTTCACGGGCTGACCGCCGAGAAGGGTCGGCGTGAAGCGCGCCCTGTAGGCCGCCTGCACGGCCGCGTTCATAAGAAGTGGGTGGCCGCTCATCGCCTTCGCAGAGATGACCTTCCCCTGCTCGTCGATAACGATCTGCACGGCGACCGTGCCCTGTACATTCGCGGCCTTCGCGATGGCCGGGTAGGGCGGCGCGGGCTTCTCAATCGCCTTGCTTGAAATGATGGTGGAGGTGAGTGTGATCAGGCGCGTCTCCTGTCGCGGCGGCGCGGGCTTGGGCGTCGGGATGGCCGCGGGCGGCGGTGGCTCAAACGTTTCCGTGACGGCGGGCCCGACGTTGTTGCCCGAGTTGTAGGTCGAGCCATTGTTGTGTGGGCCGACGGGGCCGCCGGTGGCTTCGGGGTCGTGATTGAAACCGTCGATGATGACAGGCTGGTTCGGTTTGACCTCGGGCGTGTTGATGCTGGCGATGCGGTCTGTGTGATAGGGCGTCTGGGTCGAAATCTCGATGCGCGTGGCGATCTGGTTGCTGCGCGCGGGGCTCGAAGCGGCGCGCGACTCTTCGCGGCGCGGCTCCTCGCTGCGTGCTTCGGCGGGCGGGAAGCGCATCATCGAGACGAGCTCGTAGTCGGGGTTGTAGTCGAGCTGTGCGTTGTATGCGTAGATGCTGCCGACGCCGGTCACGGCGACGAGCAGCGCGTAGAAGGCCGTGGTGGCGAGAAAGAATCTGCCCTTGCGCTTGAGGTCGGCCGCATGCGACCCCGACTCGATCAGGTTGCTGAACATCTTCGGTGTCCTCCATCGCGCCGGTGCCAACGGGTCGAGCGGGACTCCTTCACTTAGAACCCGCCGCGCCGCGTTGGTTCCAGAAAGTCCTTGAACTTTGCACCCCGAACTTGTACTTTGAGCTTCGCCCCCGTATGACAAGAACTCATTGGTTGAAATGCCATGACTGACATCATCACCGTCTACGAAAAGCCGACCTGTACGAAGTGCCGCGAGGCCGACCGCCTGTTGCGCGAGAGCGGCGTGGACTTCGAGAAGGTCAACTACTACCTTGAGCCGATTGGCGAGGCGAAGCTGCGCGAGTTGATTGCGAAGATGGGCCTCGCGCCGCGCGAGCTTCTGCGCACGAGCGAGGCCGTCTACAAAGAACTGGAACTGGGCAGGCGCGAGCTGTCGGACGACGAGTTGATACGCCTGATGGCCGAGCATCCAGACCTCATCCAGCGTCCCATCGTCGAGCGCGGAGACCGTGCCGTCCTCGGGCGGCCGACGGAGAAAATCAAGGATTTGCTGTAGAAAAAGCCGGAAAATCTCGACCGGCCGTCGCCTGTTCGTGTCAAGCGAACAGGCGACGGCCGTTGCGCTTCGTACGGCTGAAGGGGCGTGCGCGGGATGGTAAAATGCGTCGAGCTTTGAGGCCGGATGATAAGGATGGCCGGTTAATTTAAGACAAGGAAGATTTACAAAGTGGCTAAAGCAACGATGACGGTTTACGTCTGTCAGAACTGTGGGAAGCAGTCGCCGAAGTGGTTGGGGAAGTGCCCCGACTGCGGCGAGTGGAACTCGCTTGTGGAGGAGCGCGCGCGACCGGCGGCGACGGCCGCGAAGGGCATGGCCGCACGCGGCGGCTTCCGTTTGCGCGAGGTGAAGCCCGTGCGCTTCGGCGAGATTGAGTCGCAGACGGAAGCGCGCATCTCTTCGGGCGTGACGGAGTTCGACCGCGTGCTCGGCGGCGGCATCGTGCCGGGCAGCCTCATCCTCATCGGCGGCGACCCCGGCATCGGCAAGTCAACTCTCTTGCTTCAAGTCGCAGACCGTTTGAGCCGGCAGAACCAGCGCGTGCTCTACGTCTCGGGCGAAGAGTCGGAGCGGCAGATAAAGATGCGCGGCGAACGTCTCGGCGTCGAGGCTGAGAACCTGTATCTTCTGCCGGAGACGAATCTCGAAAACATTCTCGACGAAGTTGAGCGCAACGAGCCGGGCGCAATCATCGTCGATTCGATACAGACGGTCTTCTCGTCGAAGATAGAGTCGGCGCCCGGCTCTGTCTCGCAGGTGAGAGAGGTGGCGGGGCAGTTCCTGATGCTCGCGAAGAACAGAACCATCCCCGTCTTCCTCATCGGCCACGTGACGAAGGAGGGTTCGATTGCGGGGCCGAAGGCGCTCGAACACATCGTGGACACGGTGCTCTACTTCGAGGGCGAGCGCCACCAGAACCATCGCATCGTGCGCGCGACGAAGAACCGCTTCGGCGCGGCGAACGAGCTGGGCGTCTTCGAGATGACGGGCGAAGGACTGGTGCCCGTCGCCAACCCTTCGGAGATGTTCTTGCACGGCAGGCCGGAGAACGTGTCGGGCTCCGTCGTCTCCGCCTGCATGGAGGGCACGCGCCCGATGCTCGTCGAGATTCAGGCGCTGGCCTCCGACTCGACCTTCAACTACCCCGCGCGCACGGCTCAGGGCTTCGACACGAATCGCCTCACGCTGCTGCTCGCGGTGCTGGCAAAGCGGGTCGGCGTGGAGGGGCTGCTCAAGTCCGACGTGTTTCTTAACGTCGTCGGCGGGTTCGAGATTGACGAGCCGGCCGCAGACCTCGGAGTCGTCGCCGCCGTCGTGTCGAGTTATCGGAACAAGATAGTTGACCCGAAGACGGCCGTCTTCGGCGAAGTGGGTCTGACGGGCGAGGTGCGCGGCGCGATGCAGGCGCAGGCGCGCGCACGCGAGGTGCAGGCGCTCGGCTTCAAGAAGATCATCCTCCCGGCCTCGAACACCTCGGGGCTTGAACGCCTGCTCGGCGTCCGCGTCGTCGGCGTCCGTTCGGTCGAGGAGGCGCTGGACGAGCTGTTCTCGTAAGCTTTCAGAATCGCTTTTAAAGACAAGGTGGAAAGTGCATGTCTATCCATTTCATTCACGACTTGGGGCAGGAATCTTTAATCAAACCGTACGCGTTGGTCGAGGCCGTGTGTGGTTGCGAGCTGAGGGAGGCGCACGAGGTGGTCGCGCCGGACTCGGAGCTGGACGTGTGCCCGGAGTGCCTCTCTTGGGCGAGGCGGAACAAGTTTCAGAACCGCCGTTGCGCGGTTGAGATGAGCGCCACCGGGGCCTCTTCGGCGACCCCGATTTCGTCAGAGACAGACGCGTCATAAAGTGTTAATATCCCGTCGTCATGCGGACGAACACGCTTCTCATACGGCTTGTCTTCATAGGGATCCTCATCGGGGCGGGGTACTTGCTTGACCCAATCGATGACGTAATGTCCGACCACGCGTCCCTGTACGGAATCCCGACTCACTGCGTCTCCGCACTGCTCGCCCTCGTCATCGCGTCCGTCATCATCATCTTCGAGATGCGCATACAGGAGGCGTCCTTAAAGACGCTGATCGGCGCGGGCATCGGGTCGATGATGGGCATCGTCGGCGGCGTGCTCATCGGGTTCCTCATCAGCTATCAGGAGGCGGGCGCCGTCCCCCCATCGACGAAGGTCTTCCTGACGCTCGCGCTCGCCTTCATCATGGCCTACATCGGGCTGATGGTCGGCGCGGCGAAGGGCGACTACTTAGACCTCACAGCCTTGGGCGGCATCTTCAGCGACAAGGCCACGCGCCGCGACGTGAAGATACTCGACACCTCCGTCATCATCGACGGCCGCATCGCAGACGTGGCCGAGACCGGCTTCCTCTCGGGAACCATCGTCGTCCCGCAGTTCATCCTTCGCGAGCTTCAGCAGGTGGCAGACTCGCCCGACTCCTCGAAGCGGCAACGCGGCCGCCGCGGGCTCGACATGCTCAATCGTCTTCAGTCGAACCCTTCGCTCGACATACAGGTCGTGGACACGGACTTCCCCGCAGTCAAAGAGGTTGACCTGAAGCTGCTTGAGCTGTCGAAGAGTCTGGACGGCGTGGTCGTCACCAACGACTTCAACCTCAACAAGGTGGCGCAGCTCCACGGCATACAGGTCTTGAACATCAACGAGCTGGCGAACTCCCTCAAGCCCGTCGTGCTCCCCGGCGAGGCGATGCGCGTCTTCATCCTGAAGGAGGGCAAGGAGTACAACCAGGGCGTGGCGTATCTCGACGACGGAACGATGGTCGTCGTGGACAACGCGCGGCGGATGATCGGCAAGAACGCAGACATCGCCGTGACCAGCGTCTTGCAGACGACCGCCGGCAAGATGATCTTCGGCCGCCTCTGGGAGGACGCCGAGAACGGCGGCCATCAGGGCGAGCCGCGCGTCGCGCACGCCGGCAACCAGCAGCGCCGCCCCTTCCAGCAACGCGAGCCGCGCCAGCAGCATGCCCCCGTCCGCAGCGCGGAGCCAGAGCAATCTTGAGTGATCAGTGATGAGTGATAAGTGATAAGAAAGGGCGGGGACTCTTTCTTCCTCTTGTCACTTATCACTCATCACTTATCACGTATGCATGTAGCGATCATCGTCGCCGCCGGGCGGGGGAGCCGGGCGGGCGGCGCGCGGGCCAAGCAGTTCCGGGAAATCTCCGGCATCCCAATCATCATCCACACGCTCGCACGCTTCGAGCTGTGCGAGACGATTGCAGAGGCGGTCGTCGTCCTGCCCTTAGACGCACGCGAGGAGTTCCTCGCGCTCGCCGCAAGCCACGGCCTGCGCAAAGTCTCGCGAACGGTGCCCGGGGGCGAGACGCGCGCCGAGTCCGTCTGGCGCGGCCTGCAAGCGCTCGATGCAGGCGGCGTCGAGGTCGTCGCGGTACACGACGGCGTGCGTCCCTTCGTCACGCCCGCAGAGATTGACCGCACGGTACGCGCGGCAGAGGAGCACGGCGCGGCCCTGCTCGCCGCCCCCGCCGTCGAGACGGTTAAGGAGGTCGAGGACGGCCGCGTCGTGCGCACGCTCGAACGCGCGCGACTCTGGCACGCGCAGACGCCGCAGTGCTTTCGCTTTGAGCTGCTGCGCCGCGCGTACGAACAGCCCGGCGCGCTCGGCGCCGACGTGACCGACTGTAGCGCCCTCGTCGAACGCCTCGGCGCGACCGTCCGCATCGTCGAGGGCGGCGCCGAGAACATCAAGATTACGACCCCGCGCGACTTCGCCGTCGCGGAGATGTTGGTTCACAAGTTCAGGTTTTAAAGTTAAGTGACCGCTTCCGACTTTGAGCCTTGAGCTTGTAACTGTGAGCCATGTTCAGAATCGGCATCGGGCACGACACGCACAGGCTGACGGAGGGGCGGCCGCTCGTCCTTGGCGGGGTGGCAATCGAGTCGGAGCGTGGCGCGGAGGGGCATTCGGACGCGGATGCGCTGGCGCATGCGCTGACGGACGCGGTGCTCGGGGCGATGTGCGAGGGCGACATCGGGCAGCACTTCCCTGACAACGACCCGCGCTGGAAGGGCGCCGACAGTCTGCAACTGCTCTCGCGCGTGATGTGGCTGGCCAGTGAGCGCGGCTACCGCGTCGTCAACGCAGACGCGACCGTGTTGATAGAGCGGCCGCGTCTTCGCCCGCACGTGCAGGAGATGCGGCAGAGGCTCGCCGAAGTGCTCGGCGTCCAGCTAGATTGCGTCAGCGTCAAGGCCAAGTCGGGCGAAGGGCTCGACGCCGTCGGCGAGTGGCGCGCCGTCACCGTGCAGGCCGTCGTCTTACTCGAACGTACATGAGACCGCAGGACATCATTCGTAAGAAGCGCGACGGGGGCGAGTTGTCGCGCGAGGAGGTCGCGTCGTTCGTGCGGGGCGTCGTTGAAGGCTCGTGGGCCGACTATCAGGCGTCGGCGCTCTTGATGGCCATCTACCTGTCGGGGATGACGACCGTCGAGATGGAGGCTCTGACGCAGGCGATGCTCGGGTCGGGCGAGGTGCTCGACTTCTCGGACATCCCGCTCCCCAAAGCCGACAAGCACTCGACGGGCGGCGTCGGCGACAAGACCTCGCTCGTCATCGCGCCGCTTGTCGCCGCGTGCGGTGTGGCCGTGCCGATGATCTCGGGGCGGGGCTTAGGGCACACGGGTGGCACGCTCGACAAGCTCGAAGCCATCTCGGGTTATCGCGTCCACCTCGACCTCTCGGAGTTCAGAAAAATCCTCGGCCGCGTCGGCTACGCGATGATGGGACAGACCGCGGAGATTGCGCCCGCCGACAAGAAGCTCTACGCCCTGCGCGACGCGACCGAGACGGTCGAGTCCATCCCGCTCATCGTCGCCTCCATCATGTCGAAGAAGCTCGCTGCGGGCTTAGGCGCGCTCGTGCTCGACGTGAAGACGGGCAGCGGCGCCTTCATGCGCGACGAGGGGCGCGCGAAGGCTTTGGCGCGTGCGCTCGTGCGCACGGGACATTCGTGCGGCGTTCACACCGAGGCGCTTCTGACCGACATGAGCCAGCCGCTCGGCGCGGCGGTCGGCAACGCCAACGAGGTGCAGGAGTGCATCGCGATTATGCGCGGCGAGTCGAATGATGAGGCGCGCGACGTGCGCGACCTTTCGCTTGAGCTGGCCGCGCGGATGGTCGCGCTCTCGGGCGTCACGGCCACGCTCGAAGAGGCGCGCGCGAAGGTCGGGCGCGCTCTGGATTCCGGCGCGGCGCTTGAACGCTTCCGCCGCAACGTCGAGGAGCAGGGCGGCAACCCGCGCGTGTGCGACAACCCGCAAATGCTTACGGACTTGACGGTTCAGGAAGTCAGGGTAGAATCCGAGCACGCGGGCTACGTCGAGGCGATTGACACGTCGGAGGTCGGCCGCGCGGTGGCCTCCATCGGCGGCGGCCGCATGCGTGTCGAAGACAAGATAGACTTCGCGGTCGGCTACTTCGCGCGCGCACGCACGGGGCAGCAGGTGAGCGCGGGCGAGCCTTTGGGGCTGCTCTACTGTCGCCCGGGCTCGCACGCGGAGACGGCCGCCGCGCGCATCCGCGCCGCGTATACGGTGGGCGACGCGGCACCCGTTCACGTCCCGGAACTCATTAAGGAAGTAATCGCGCAATGAAGTTAAGAGTGTTGCTGGTCGCCGTTCTGTTGTGCGTGCCGATGCTCGCGGGTACTTCGTGCCGGCAGGAGATTCGCGCAGAGGATCGAGGCAAAGTCCGCGTCGGCATCGTCTTCGACATCGGCGGCAAAGACGACCGCTCCTTCAACGCCGCCGCCTACGACGGCGTCAAGTGCGCCGAGACCGGAAAGCACCCGGACGGCAAGCCTTGCGATGATAAGCACCCTTCACTAGGCATCATGCTGCGCGACGTGGAGCCGGGTAACCCGACCTCCATCGAGCCGGCCATGCGCGCGTTCGCCGAGCGCGGCTACGACCTCATCATCGGCGTCGGCTTCGCGCAGGCGCCCATCATGGAGATGGTCGCGAAGGACTACCCGAACATCAACTTCGCCATCGTGGACGGCGCGAGCGAGATGCCGAACGTCGCTTCGCTCGTCTTCAAGGAGCACGAGGGCTCGTACCTCGTCGGGATGATCGCCGCGAAAGAGTCGAAGACGGGCGTGCTCGGCTTCATCGGCGGGATGGACATCGGGCTCATCCACCGCTTCGCCAAGGGCTATGAGGAGGGCGCGAAGGCGGCGCGGCCCGACGCACAGGTCATCGTCAACTATGTCGGCGTCACCGACGGCGCTTGGAACAACCCGGGCAAGGGGAAGGAGTTGGCGCTCGCGCAGATCGGCAAGGGCGCGGATGTCATCTTCACCGCCGCCGGCAACTCGGGCCTCGGCGCCTTCGACGCCGTCGAGCAGGCGGGCAAGGATGCGCAGGGGCGCGCGACGCACTTCGTCATCGGCGTGGACTCGAACCAGAACGGCGTCAAGCCCGGGTTCGTCCTGACGAGCATGGTCAAGCGCGTGGACAACGCCGTCTACCAGATCGTCTCCGACGTGGTCAACCATCGTTTCAAAGGCGGCTTCCACACCTACGGCCTTGAGGCCGACGGCGTCGCCTACGCGATGGATCAATTCAACCAGTCGCTCATCAGCCCCGACGCGATCAGAGAGGCAGAGGAGGCCCGCCAGCGAATCATCAAGGGCGAGATTAAAGTCACGGACGCGATGTTGAAGTAGACGTGCTCCCCGGGGAGAGAGAACTGTATCGCCGCTTCGCCGCATACGACGACGAAGAGCTGCTGCGAATCCTGACCGCCGAGCGCGCGAAGTATCGCGGCGAGGCGCTGGCGGCTGCCGAGATGGTCTTGACGCAACGCGGCGTGGCGCCGCCGACGCTCTTCCCAACGCCGGGGCCGCCGACCGCGGCCGGGACGGCGACACGGCCGAAGAACCCTTATCAGCTAACCCACTTCGCCTTTGACGTGCTGCTCTTATGTCTGGTCTGCTGGGGCGTCGGTAAGCTGTGGGCGTGGACGATTGCAACCTCTCTGGGGGTGTGGAGTCAGTTGGTCTTCTACGTACTGGCCGCGCAGCTCTTGGGTTCGGCCGCGGCGCTGCGCCGGAAGTGGCGGGCGAAGAAGTGGAAGATTTAGAGAGGCGGTGAGAGGAGCGGGGCGACCGCCGAACTTATGCTTGAACTCAGGGCCATAACGAAACGCTTCGGCGACGTGCTCGCCAACGACCACATCGACATCCGCGTCGAGCCGGGGACGATTCACGCCATCGTGGGCGAGAACGGGGCGGGGAAGTCCACGGCGATGCGCATCGCTTACGGCTTCTACACGGCCGACTCGGGCGAGATCGTGGTTGACGGCGAGCCGCGCCAGATTCAGACGCCGCACGACGCCATCCGGCTCGGCATCGGCATGGTGCATCAGCACTTCATGCTGGTGGACACGATGACGGTGGCCGAGAACATCGTGCTCGGCGCCGAACCCGGCTCGGCCGCCGCGCTGGATTTAACGAAGGCGTCGGAGGAGATACGCGCGCTCTCGAACGAGTTCCGCCTTTCGGTCGAACCGGGCGCGCTCGTCCACGACCTCTCGGTCGGCCAGCAGCAGCGCGTAGAGTTGCTCAAAGCGCTCTACCGCCACGCGCGCCTGCTCATCCTCGACGAGCCGACGGCCGTCTTGACCCCGCAGGAGGTCGAAGAGTTCTTCGCCATCCTCCGGCGCATGCGCGAGCAGGGCAAGACCGTCATCATCATCACGCACAAGCTCTCGGAGGTGCTCGCCATCTCGGACGACGTGACCGTCATGCGCGACGGCCGCGTCGTCGGGCGCGTCAAGACCTCGGAGACGAACGCGGCCGAGCTGGCGCGCATGATGGTCGGCCGCGACGTGCTGTTGCGCGTCGAGAAGCCCGACGCGCAACCGGGCAAGACGGTCTTGAGCGTGCAGCAGTTGTCGGTCACCGTGAGCGGCGGTGAGCGTGGACTGCGCGACGTGTCGTTCGAGGTGCTCGCGGGCGAGATAGTCGGCGTCGCGGGCGTCGAGGGCAACGGCCAGACCGAGTTGATAGAGGCGCTGGCGGGGCTCTTCCCGCAGGCGCGCGTCGGCGGCAAAGTCCTCTTCCACGAGCGCGACATCACAAAGACGAACGCGCGCGAGCGTTACGAGATGGGCATCGCGCACGTCCCTGAAGACCGGCACCGGCGGGGCCTGCTGCTCGACTTCGACTTGTCGGAGAACTCCATCCTCGGGCTCCACTATCGCAAGCCGGCCGTGGGCGTGGGGCCGCTGCTCGACCTGCGCGGCATCCGCGCGCGCGCACAGCAGATGATTCAAGACTTCGACGTGCGTCCCGCGAACCCTGACCTTCCGGCGCGCTCTCTCTCGGGCGGCAACCAGCAGAAGCTCATCATCGGCCGCGAGTTTGGCCTCAACCCAAAGCTCCTGCTCATCTCGCAGCCGACGCGCGGCGTGGACATCGGCGCCATCGAGTTCATCCACCGCAAACTGGTCGAGCTGCGCGACGAGGGCTGCGCCATCCTGCTTGTCTCAGCCGAGCTGGAAGAGGTCACCTCGCTCGCCGACCGCCTGCTCGTCTTCTACCACGGCCGCATCGTCGGCGAGGTTGACCCGAAGCAGTCCACGCAGGAAGAGATCGGCCTCCTGATGACAGGGGGCGGAAAGTAGTAGACAGTTTTCAGTTTTCAGTTTTCAGCTCCTCCGTCCGGCGGTGACTGAGAATGACACTGAGGCCCCGGCGACTCCGACGACTCTTTCTGAAAACTGAAAACTAAAAACTGAAAACTGATGCCCATGAAACTTCTCCGCGAACTCCTTTTCCCCGTCATCGCCGTGCTGGTGGCGTTCGTCGTGGGCGGCATCATCGTGTGGATCATCGGCGACAACCCGTTCGAGGTCTACGGGCTGCTGCTGGGGAGCGCTTTGACGTGGCCGGACGGCATCGGCTACACGCTCTTCTATGCGACGCCGCTCATCTTCACGGGGCTCGCCGTGGCCGTCGCCTTCCGCTGCGGGCTGCTGAACATCGGCGCGGAGGGGCAGCTCTACGTCGCCGCATTCGCGTGCGCGTGGGTCTCGATTAAGCTGGGCGGGACGGTCATCAAAGACTTCTCGGGCAACCCCGTCACGTACGGCGGCGTGAGCCTGCCGGCCGTGGTGCTGGTGCCCGTGGCGGTGCTGACGGCGATTGCGGTCGGCGGGGCGTGGGGCGCGATACCGGGGTGGCTCAAAGCGCGTTTCGGTGCGCACGAGGTCATCACGACCATCATGATGAACTTCATCGCCGTCGCGCTCGTCAGCTACTTCACGCAGTACTACTACAAGGCGCCCGGCGACCCCATCATGGAGAGCGTGCCCATCGGCGCATCGGCGCACATCCCGAGACTGGGCGCGTTCGTGCCGGGTCTGCCCGAGCGCCTGCCGCTCAACGTCGCGTTTCTTTTGGCGATACTCGCGTGCGTGCTCGTCTACGTCTTCCTGTGGCGGACGAAGTGGGGCTACGAGATACGCGCGACGGGCGCGAACCCTTCGGCGGCTGAGTACGGCGGCATCAGTGTGCGCAAGCAGATAGTGCTGGCGATGGCCGTGTCGGGCGCGCTCGCGGGGATGGTGGGCATCAACGAAGTGCTCGGCTATCGTTATCGTTACTATCACGAGTTCTCGGCCAACTACGGCTTCACAGGCATCGCGGTGGCGCTGCTCGGGCGCAACCACCCGGTCGGCGTCTTTCTCGCGGCGCTGCTGTTCGGCATGCTCATCCGCGGCGGCATCTTCGTGGACGCCTTCTCCCAGCACGTCACCAAAGACCTCGTCGAGGTCTTGCAGGCCATCGTCATTCTCTTCGTCGCCGCCGAAGCGCTCTTCCGCGGCCCGTTCGGCAGGTTCGGTCTGCTGAAGAGGTCGAAAGTATGAGTGACTTATTCAACATCGGCCTTCTCCTGTCGGCCATGCGTCTGGCGACGCCGCTGCTGTTGGCGGCGCTCGGGGGGTTATTCTCGGAGCGCTCGGGCGTCATCAACATCGCGCTCGAAGGGTTGATGCTGGCGGGCGCGTTCACGGCCGCCGCGGTGACCTGGTGGGCGGGAAGTCCTCTGGTGGGGCTCGTCTCGGCGGTGCTCGCGGGGGCGGCCATCGCGGGCGTCCACGCCGTCGCGTGCATACGCTACCGCGCCGATCAGGTCGTCTCGGGCACGGCCATCAACATTCTGATGCTGGGCGTGCCGGCGCTTTTGAGCGGCGCCTTCTTCCTCTCTTCCGGCTCGACGCCGCAAGTGCCGAAGGAGAACCTGATGCCGTGGACGCCCATCGTCATCGCCGCCCTCCTCGTGCCTTTGACCTACTACGTGCTCTACTACACGCCGTTCGGCCTGCGCCTGCGCGCGGTGGGCGAGAACCCGGAGGCGGCCGACGCGGCGGGCGTGAGCGTCAAACGGATGCGCTACGCGGCGGTGCTCATCTCGGGCGCGCTCGCAGGCATCGGCGGCGCCTATCTTTCCATCGGCCAGTCGTCTCTCTTCACGCGCAACATGAGCGCCGGTCGCGGCTTCATCGCGCTCGCCGCGCTCATCTTCGGCAAGTGGCGCCCCATCCAGACGATGCTCGCCTGCCTCCTCTTCGGCTTCACCGAGGCGCTCTCGATTCAGCTACAGGGCAAGCACTTCAACTTCCCGCGACTCGGACTCGTCGATTGGGAGATACCGACGCAGTTCGTCCAAATCCTCCCCTACGTGCTGACCATCGTCGTCCTCGCCGGCTTCATCGGCAACTCGCGCGCGCCGCGCGCCCTCGGCATCCCGTATCAGAAAGAGAAGTAGGCAGTAGGCAGATGACAGTAGGCAGTAGTAAAGTAATCTCACGCGAAAAATTCGGAAACAGGCTTTTGCAAAAAGGATTCTTGACGCTCGACCGCTCACGCGGGAGATTTTCTAACACTGCCTACTGCCGTCTGCATTCTGCCTACTGACTTATGGCTCTCTCGCTCAAGCCCGAACATCTGCGACGCTACAAGGACATGGCGCTGTTGCTGATGCGTTACGGTCGCGCCGACCTCGTCCGCAGCGCGGGGCTCGATGAGGCCATCGAGGGCTCGCAGCCCGATTTTCAGGTCTCGCCCGCGAAGATGGAGGAGCTGGCGACCGATGTCGAGAAGATGGGGCCGACCTTCATCAAGCTCGCGCAGCTCCTCTCGACGCGCGCCGACCTTCTGCCGCAACCCTACATCGAAGCCCTCACGCGCCTACAGGACAAGGTCGAGCCCTTCCCCTTCACCGAGGTCGAGCAGATCGTCGCGAGCGAGCTGGGCGTGCGCATCTCGAAGGCGTTCTCCTCCTTCGAGTCGAAGCCCATCGCCGCCGCCTCTCTGGGTCAGGTGCACCGCGCCGCGCTGCGCGACGGCCGCGAGGTCGTCGTCAAGGTGCAGCGACCCGGCATCCGCGAGGAGATGTCGAAGGACATGGACGTGCTCTCCGATATGTCCGCCTTCCTCGACTCGCACACAGAGGCGGGGCGCAAGTACGAGTTCACGCCGCTCCTCGAAGAGTTCCGCAAGAACCTTCTGCGCGAGCTGGACTACCGTCTTGAGGCGCGCAACCTCGTCATCTTCGCCAACAACCTGCGCGAGTTTGACCGTATCATCGTGCCGCAGCCCGTCGAAGACTTCACCACTTCGCGCGTGCTGACGATGGACTACATCAGCGGCAAGAAGATTACAAAGCTCTCGCCGCTCGCCAAGATCGACCTCGACGGCTATCAGCTCGCGCAGCATCTCTTTCAGGCGTACCTCCACCAGATTCTCATCGACGGCTTCTTCCACGCCGACCCGCACCCGGGCAACGTCTTCTTAACCGACGACGGCCGCATCGCCCTCATCGACCTCGGTATGGTCGCGCGCATCGCGCCGCGCCCGCAGGAGAACTTGATCCAGCTTCTCCTCGCCATCAGCGAGGGCAAGGGCGACGACGCGGCCGACATCACCATCAAGATGGGCGAAGCCAAGTCGGGCTTCGACGAGAAGGCGTTTCGCCGCGCGGTCGCCGACCTCGTGCTTGAGAATCAGAATGCGCAGTTGGAGAACCTCGACGCGGGGCGCGTCGTCCTGCGCATCCAGCAAATAGCCGGCGAGGCGAACTTCCGCCTGCCGACCGAGTTCACGATGATTGCGAAGGCGCTCCTCAATCTCGATCAGGTCGTCCACACGCTCGACCCGCGCTTCGATCCGAACTTCGCCATCCGCAGCTACGCCGATGTCATCATGGAGCACCGGTTCAAGAAGAGCCTCTCGGCCGGCAACATCTACGGGACGGTTTTGGAGCTGAAGGAGTTTGTGGACAAGCTCCCCGCGCGCGTCAACCAGCTCGTAGACACACTGACGACGAAGGGCATCCGCATCGACGCCGACGTGATAGACGAGCACAGCCTGCTCACCAGCCTCCACAAGATCGCCAACCGCATCACGGTCGGGCTGCTGCTGGCGGCGCTCATCGTCGGCGCGGCGCTGATGATGCGGGTCGAGAGCTCCTTCACCATTCTCGGCTACCCGGGCATCGCCATCATCTTCTTCCTGCTGGCGGCCATCGGCGCGCTCGTGTTAGTTTTCAACATCATGTTCTTCGACGAAAAAGATAAGGGCGACCAGGACAAGTGAGCGCACAGGAAGGCCAGAACCCGGAGACACTCTACGAGCGCGCCGAGCACGCCGCGCGGCTCATACACTCGCGCACGGGCGAAGACGTGCGCGTCGCACTCGTCCTTGGCAGCGGCCTCGGCGCCTTCGCCGGTGAGTTGGAGGACGCGCAGGCGATTCCTTACTCCGAGATTCCCGGCTTCGCGCGCCCGACCGTCGAAGGCCACGCCGGCCGCCTCGTCGTCGGAAGAGTCGGCGGCGTGACGGTCGCCGCGATGCAGGGTCGCTTCCACTTCTACGAGGGGTACACGCTCGAAGAGGTGACGTTCCCCATCAGAGTTTTAGGACTTCTCGGCGCGAAGAGCCTCGTGCTGACGAACGCGGCCGGCGGCCTGAACAACGCCTTCGAGCAGGGCGCGCTCATCCTCATCAGCGACCACCTCAACCTGATGGGCACGAACCCGCTGATCGGCCGCAACGACCCGCGCTTCGGCCGCGGCGACGAGAGCCACGGCAAACGCTTCCCCGACATGACGGAGGTCTACGACCGCGAGTATCAGGAGGCGGCCATCACCGAGGCGCGCGAGATGGGGCTGGAGCTGCGACGCGGCATCTACGCCGCGCTGACCGGGCCTTCTTACGAGACGCCGGCCGAGATACGCATGCTGCGCGCGCTGGGCGCCGACGCCGTCGGCATGAGCACCGTGCCCGAGGCCATCGTCGCGCGCCACATGGGCCTGCGCGTGCTCGGCCTCTCCTGCATCACCAACATGGCGGCCGGCGTCCTCGACAAGCCCATCGACCACGAAGAGGTCATCGAGACCGGCGAGCGCGTCCGCGAAACCTTCGCGGAGTTGCTGAGGAGAGTGATACCGAAATTACAGTAGGCAGTAGGCAGATGGCAGTAGGCAGTTGAAAGCCCTGCTGCCGGAAATTGTGGTTCAATCTTTCAACTCGCTCAACGCGGAGCGACTGCCATCTGCCATCTGCCTACTGCGGAGCGAAGCGGAGCCAATGATAATCGGAATTTGCGGTGGGACAGGTTCAGGTAAGACGACGGTGGCGAACCGGATTCTGGAATCGGTGAGCAAGGGGGAGGTCGTCTTTCTTCAGCAGGACTCTTACTATCGCAACCTCGACCAGCTCCCGCTCGACTACCGGAACGTCGTCAACTTCGACCACCCGAGCGCCATCGACAACGACCTCCTCATCGAGCACCTGCGCGCGCTCAAACGCGGCGAGGCCGTCGAGATTCCGCTCTACGACTTCAAGACGCATTCGCGCCGCGACGACACGCTCCACGTCGAGCCGCAGCCGATCATCATCATCGAGGGCATCCTTATCTTCGCCGAGCAGCGCCTGCTCGACGAGATGGACGTCAAGGTCTACGTAGACACGCCCGACGACATCCGTTTCATCCGCCGTCTGCGCCGCGACGTGGCCGAGCGCGGGCGCACGGTCGAGTCGGTCATCGAGCAGTATCTCGCCACCGTTCGCCCGATGCACACGCAGTTCGTCGAGCCTTCGAAGCGCTGCGCCGATGTCATCATCCCCGAGGGCGGCCACAACCTCGTCAGCATCAGCCTCATCTCGGGGCGCAT
Organism: Pyrinomonadaceae bacterium; assembly: GCA_045807845.1. Lineage (GTDB taxonomy): Bacteria > Acidobacteriota > Blastocatellia > Pyrinomonadales > Pyrinomonadaceae > QHXN01. The sequence goes on from JBJMGQ010000154.1 coordinate 18,715, forward strand.
CCGCGAGCGTCTGGCCGACGCGCGCCGCACGCGCGCTGAGGCGGCTTCGGTCGGCGTGGGCTTGCGCGTCGAGCAGGGAGGGTAAGTGAATAAGGAAAGTCTGCAAGAGATCATCAAACTCGCGACCAACGCGCGGCAGTGCGCGCTGGCGCGCTACTCGAACTTCTGCGTCGGCGCGGCGCTCGAAGCCGACGGCGGCGTCTACACGGGCTGCAACATCGAGAGCGCGGCCTACGAGCAGACCATCTGCGCCGAGCGCGTCGCCATCTGGAAGGCTCTGTCGGAAGGCGAGCGCAAGTTCCGGCGTCTCTGCGTCGTCGTGGACACCGAGCGCCTGACGCCGCCGTGCGGCGCGTGCCGCCAAGTCATCTGGGAGTTCTACGGCGACATCCCCGTCGTCCTCGCCAACCTGCGCGGCGACACCGAGACGTTCCAGATGAAGGAACTGCTCCCGCACCCCTTCGACGCGGGCTTCCTCGAAGAGACCGGCTCCGAGCAGAAGTAGCGCACCCCCGTAACGAACATGAGAGCACACTTCAAACGACTCGTCCTCTGTCTCGCCCTCTTTTCGCAAATCGCTCTCCTCCCCGTCGCTGCTTCGGCCCGACAGAGGCCGAGGCGCGTTGACTTAATCGTCAGCGGTGGGACGGTCGTGACGATGGACGCCGCGCGCCGCGTCATCGAGGACGGCGCGGTCGCCGTCGCCGGCGGGCGCATCGTCGCCGTGGGGAAGAGGACGGACGTGCTGCGCGGCTACACGGCGCGCGAGGTCATCGACGCGCAGGGCAGTGCCGTTATCCCCGGCCTCATCAACGGCCACACGCACGTCCCGATGTCTCTCTTCCGCGGCATCGCCGACGACCTCGACTTACAGGAGTGGCTGACGAAGTACATCTTTCCGGCCGAGGCGAAGAACGTCAACGAGGAGTTCGTCCGAGCGGGGACGCAGCTAGGACTGGCCGAGATGATTCGCGGCGGCACGACCACCTACTGCGACATGTACTACTTCGAGGATGCCATCGCCGAAGAGACCGAGCGCGCGGGCGTGCGTGGGCTGCTCGGCGAGACGGTCATCGACTTCCCCGTGCCCGACAACAAGACTTGGCCCGCCGCGATGGCTTACACCGAGCGCTTCGTCGCGCGCTGGAAGGGGAACCGGCTCATCACTCCGGCCATCGCGCCGCACGCGCCCTACACCGTCTCTGAGGCGCATCTGCGCGAGGTGCGCGCCTTCTCCGACCGGACGGGTGCGCCCGTCGTCACGCACGTCGCGGAGACGCGCAAAGAGGTCGAAGACATCTCGCGCGACCACGGCGCACGCCCCGTCGAGTACCTCGCGCGCATCGGCTTCCTCGGCCCGCGCGACGTGTTCGCGCACACGGTGCATCTGACCGAGGGCGAGATTAATCTCCTCAAGCAGAACGGCGTCGGCTCCATCCACAACCCGCAGTCGAACATGAAGCTCGCGTCGGGCGTCGCGCCCGTGCCGCAGATGTTGAGGGCGGGCGTGCTGCTGGGCCTCGGCACCGACGGCGCGGCGTCGAACAACGACCTCGACATGTGGGAGGAGATGGACACGGCGGCGAAGCTGCACAAGCTCTCGTCGGGCGACCCGAAGGTCGTCACCGCCGAAGAGGCGCTCTCGCTCGCGACCATCGGCGGCGCGCGCGCTCTGCACATGGACGCCGACATCGGCTCGCTCGAAGAAGGGAAGCGCGCGGACATCGTCGTCGTCGGTCTCGACTCGCTGCACCAGACGCCGCGCTACAACATCTACTCGCACCTCGTCTACGCGACGAAGGCGTCGGACGTGCGCACGGTCGTCATCGAAGGGCGGGTCGTCATGCGCGAGCGCCGCCTGCTCACCCTCAACGAGCCCCTCATCAAACAGAAGGCGCGCGCCATCCGCGAACGCATCACGCGCAGCCTCGCGGGGAATCAGTAGGCAGATGGCAGAAGGCAGTAGGCAGTTGAAAGCGCCGGTGTCGAAACCTTCGGATTAATCTTTCAAGTTGTTCAACGCGGAGCGGCTGCCTACTGCCCTCTGCCTACTGCCTACTGATTCCCCGTGGCGGGTTGAACCGCGCAACGCGAGGGGGCATAATGTGACTCTAAATTGTTGTGTGGTTGCAGGCGAGCGTTGTTGCTCGCTTTTGATTTTATGGAGTTAGATGTAGTGAATTCATCTTGGCAGTTATCCCCTCTACGTACGTTTGCCGGCCTCCTTCTCGTTCTGTCCCTCTGCGTCGCGGCGTCCCACAATGCACACGCGCAGACACCGCAGCCCACGCCCGACGTACAGGTTTCGACGGAGGCCGCGGGGCGGTCTACGTCCACGCCCGACCCTGCGACGGCTGAGGCCGAAGCCGTCCAGAAACGTCTCTCCCGCGCACGCGCGCTCGCGGCCATCGGCAAGCTCGCAGCAGCCGCCACGGAGCTTGAGAATCTGCGCGCTACGACGAAGGACGAGTCGGTCAAGGACGTGGCGCGTCTGCTTCTGATGGCTATCTTCGTCGAGATGCCCGACTACCAGCGCGCGGCGTCGCTCCTTGAAGAGGCGTTCAAGGAGCGCCCGTCGAACTCGGCC
>JBJMGQ010000155.1:0-8341 GCA_045807845.1 Pyrinomonadaceae bacterium
ATGTCGAGATCCAGGTGCTGGCCGATGCGCAGGGAACCGTGATTCACCTGGGCGAGCGAGACTGCTCGACGCAGCGGCGCCACCAGAAGCTCATCGAAGAAGCGCCCTCGCCCGTGCTCACGCCCGAGCTGCGCGAGCAGATGGGCACGGCCGCGGTCGAGGCTTGCAAACGCGTGGGATATTCGAGCGCGGGCACCATCGAGTTCCTCTTGGACGAGGACGGCCAGTTCTACTTCATGGAGATGAACACGCGCATACAGGTCGAGCATCCCGTGACCGAGATGATCACGCTGGCCGACGTGGTGCGTAATCAAATCTTCGTCGCGCAGGGCGACCCGCTCTGGTACAGCCAAGAGGACGTAATCTTCAACGGCCACTCCATCGAGTGCCGCATCAACGCCGAAGACCCCGAGACGTTCGCGCCCTCTCCGGGTCGCATCACAGCCTACAACGCACCGGGCGGCCCCGGCGTGCGGCTCGACACCGCGGCCTACAACGGCTACTTCGTGCCGCCCTACTACGACTCGCTCATCGCCAAGCTCATCGTGCACGCGCGCACGCGCGAGGTGGCGATTGCGCGCATGCGCCGCGCGCTCGAAGTGATGGTGGTCGAGGGCATCAAGACGACGATTCCGCTTCACCGCGCCATCATGGAAGACCCCTATTTTCGCGCCGGAGAGTACTCGACGCGCTTTATGGAGCAGTTCTTCGAGCGGCGCAAAAATCAGGGTGTTTCGGCCGCCTCGGGGAGCGCCTGAGGCCGCTTGGAAGAGGGCGCGAAAAAGGCGCCGCCGCGGTTTGACGAGGGCGGGTATCGCCTTTATAATGAAGGACTTTTCTGGGGCGGCTAGCGCCGTCTGTGTGTGAGAGGAGTGAGAGAAATGGCTTACGCAATCATACGTTCCGGCGGCAAGCAGTTCCGCGTCGAAGAGGGCGGCATCGTCCGCGTCCCGACGCTCGACGCGGCGGCGGGCGACACGGTCGAGCTGGAAGCGCTCGTCGTCGGCGGCGGCGAGGCGGGCGTGCTCGTCGGAGCCCCCGCGGTCGAGGGCGCGCGCGTGTCCGGCACGGTCGTTGACCACGGCCGCGGCACCAAGGTCATCGTCTTCAAGAAGAAGCGCCGCAAGCAGTACAAGCGCACGCAGGGCCATCGGCAGAACTACACGACCGTCAAGATTGACTCGATTGGATAAACGCGGAACGATGAACGCTGAACTGTAAGACAAGGCTTTTAGTTCATCGTTCATCGTACACAGTTCATAGTTGAGGTTTTCAAATGGCACATAAGAAGGGCGTAGGCTCATCCCGCAACGGCCGCGACTCGAACTCGCAGCGGCTCGGCCTGAAGAAGTTTGGCGGCGAAGCCGTTTTGGGCGGCAACATCCTCGCGCGGCAGCGCGGGACGAAGTGGAAGCCGGGCAAGAACGTCGGCCGCGGCAAGGACGACACGCTGTTCTCGCTCATCGACGGCTTCGTCAAGTTCGAGGACAAGGGCCGGCAGGGCAAGTTCATCAGCGTCTACCCGGCGCAAGCGGTCGCCACCGCAACGCCCGCAGGGGAGGCGCCGGCGGCCACCGCCTAAGGCAGTCCGAACAACCGCCGGGTTGCTTCTGATGCGACGCCCGCGCCGAGTCCGACACTCGCGGCGCCGGGCGTCGTTTTCATTTTGATTTAAATCATAAGTGTTCATAGATCGGGTCAAGATCAAGGTTCGGGGAGGGCACGGCGGGAACGGCGTGACCGCGTTTCGTCGTGAGAAGTTCGTGCCGCGCGGGGGGCCTTCGGGCGGCGACGGCGGGCGCGGCGGCGACGTGTGGTTAGTAGGCGACGCGTCTTTGAACACGCTGCTCCACCTGCGCTACAACCCGGAGCACACGGCCGACCGCGGCCGTCACGGCGAGGGCTCGAACCGCTCGGGGCGTGAGGGCGAAGACGTGACGGTGCGTGTGCCCGTCGGCACGCAGGTCTTGGACGCGGAGACGGGCGAGCTGCTCGTGGACATCTCGGAGGAAGGGCAGCGCTGGCTGGCGGCGAAGGGCGGGCGCGGCGGCTTCGGCAACGCGCACTTCGCCTCTTCGACCAACCGCGCGCAGCGCTACCATCAGGAGGGAAGCGAGGGCGAAGAGGGCGAGCTTCAGTTGGAGCTGAAGCTGCTGGCCGACGTGGGGCTCGTCGGCTTCCCGAACGCGGGGAAGTCAACGCTGATATCGACCATCTCCGCCGCGAAGCCGAAGGTGGCCGACTATCCGTTCACGACCTTAGAGCCGCACCTCGGCGTCGTAGACCTCGGCGAGTTTCGCACGTTCGTCGTCGCGGACATCCCCGGGCTCATCGAGGGCGCACACGGCGGCGCGGGCTTGGGCGACCGCTTCCTGCGCCACGTCGAGCGCACGCGTCTGCTGCTGCACCTCGTGGACGTTTCTTCTCTGTCGGGGCGCGACCCGGTTTCGGACTACGAGATCATCAACCGCGAGCTGGCCGCGTACGACCCGCAGCTCGCAGAGCGACCGCAGTTCGTGGTGGCGACGAAGCTCGACGCGCTCGACGAGCCGGAGCGGCTGGAACGTCTGAGAGAGCGTGCGAGCGCGGACGGGCGCGAGTTCTTCGAAATCTCTTCGGTGACGAATCGCGGCGTGAAGGAGTTGGTGCGCGCGGCTGCTGCGAAGCTCGACGAGATCGGCAGGTCGCCCGTCATCGAGACGCGCGAGACCTTGTTGAGCGACTTCGAATGACGGCGGGGCGCAGACGCATCGCCGTCTACGGCGGGACGTTCGACCCCGTCCACGTCGGTCACACGGCGGTGGCGCGGAGCCTTCTGCAACTCTTCGGGTTGGAAGAGGTGCTGTTCGTCCCCGCCTACGTCGCGCCGCACAAGCGCGACCGGAAGGTGAGTCCCGCGTTCGACCGCTACGCGATGCTCGCGCTGGCGACGCAGGGCGAAGAGAGCTTCCGCGTCTCGACCGTCGAACTGTCGGCGCCGGAAAAGCCGTACACGGTCGAGACGCTGACAAGGTTCTGCGAGACGTTGGGCGAGACTGCGCGCCTCTTCTTCGTCATGGGCGCGGACTCTTGGGAAGAGATTACGACGTGGCGCGAGTGGGAGCGCGTGCTTGCGTTGACCGACCAGCTAGTCGTGACGCGCCCCGGATACGAGCTGCCCGTCGAGCACGTGACCGAGGCGGTGCGAGAGAGAATCGTTGACGTGCGCGGCGCAACGCGCGAGCGGGTTGAGTTGAAGCTTGAAGAGGCGAGCGGGCCGCGCATCTACCTGACCGACGCGGTCAACGTCGGTGTGGCGGCGACGGACGTGAGAGCCTCGGTCGCGCGTGGTGAATGTAAATCGTTGGACTCGCTCGTCGCGCCGGCGGTGGCCGAGTACATCAGGAAGTACGAACTTTACAGGGAGACGGATGGGACAAAATTCTCCGATGCCGGAATCAAGGGAACGCACTGAAGAGGGGCGCGGCGACGCAGCGGAGGCCAACAAGCCTTCGGCCGCGGAACTCGACGAGCGCGTGCGGCTCGCGCTGCACGCGGCGGGTGAGCGGAAGGCGCACGACCTCGTCGTCCTCGACCTGCGTGAGGTGGCGAGCTTCACGGACTACTTCGTCATCGCCAGCGGCACGAACGTGCGGCAGGTGCAGGCCGTCGCCGACGCGGTGCAGGAGCAGTTGCGCAAGCAGTTGAGCGTGAAGCCCGCGCGCGTCGAAGGCTACAACTCGGCCGAGTGGGTCTTGCTCGACTACGGCGACTTCATCTTCCACGTCTTCGAGGAGAAGTCGCGCCGCTTCTACGACCTCGAACGCTTGTGGCGCGACGCGGCGCGGGTGCCGCTCCCGCCCGATGTCGCAGAGGGCGGCGTCTCTTTGAGAGACGAGAGATGACCGAGCTGGTCGCGCGTTCGGAGGCGATGCGCGAGGCAGTCCGTCTCGCCGAGCGCGTGGCCGCGACGGACGCCAACGTGCTCGTCACCGGCGAGTCGGGCGCAGGGAAAGACGCCTTGGCGCTCTTCCTCCACGCGTCGAGCCCGCGCCTTGACGGGCCGTTCGTCAGGATCGACTGCGCGGCGCTGCCGGCCGAGTTGTTGGAGGCAGAGCTGTTCGGCTACGAGCGCGGGGCGTTCACGGGCGCGACCGCGGCGAAGCCCGGACGGTTGGAGGCCGCGCACAAGGGCACGATTGTCCTCGACGAGATCGCGCACCTGCCGCGCGACGCGCAGGCGAAGCTCCTGCGCGTCATCGAGCGGCGCGAGTTCGAGCGGCTCGGCGGGCGCCGGACGGTGCGCGTTGATGCGCGGCTCTTGGCGCTGACGAACGTAGATTTAGACGACGCCGTTAGACGGCGTGCGTTTCGCGAAGACCTCTTCTATCGCCTCAACGTCGTGCGCATACATGTGCCGCCACTGCGCGAGCGGCGTGAGGATGTGGGGCCTCTGGCGGAGAAGTTCCTCGCCGCCTACGCCGCGAAGCACGGTCGCCCCGCGCGCCGCTTCGACGCGGAGGCGCTCGCGGCGCTCGGGCTCTACGACTTTCCGGGCAACGTGCGCGAGCTGGCGAACGTCGTCGAGCGCGCCGTCATCGTCTCGGACGGCCGCGAGGTCACTGCTCAGGACTTGCCGGAGGCGTTGCTGGCGGCCGTGGCCCTCGGCGCGCGGCGTGTGCGCCGTCCGACGCTCGCCGAACTCGAAGCCGACTACATCCGCGAGGTGCTCGACGCCTCGCGCGGCAACAAGTCCGAGGCCGCGCGCGTCCTCGGCATCAGCCGGAAGAATTTGTACGAGCGGCTGGCGAGGCAGAAGGCGGAGGGCGGATATCAGGCGCCGGATGACATTGAAAAGCCTGTAACTGACGCCTAGCCTCCGGCGTCTGCTCTTATGCGGCTGAGACTCATCTGGGTGGGGAAGACGCGCGACGCTCACCTGCGTGCGCTCGCCGCGGAGTACCTGAAGCGGCTCTCGCGTTTCGTCCGTTGCGAGGTGACGGAGCTGCGCGAGTCTGGGGCGGAAGACCCGCGCGCGTGTCTGGATGAGGAGGGCAAACGCATCACGGGTGCTCTGGCATCTGATGCTCTGACGATTCTGCTCGACGTGTCGGGCCCGACCGTTTGGAGTTCGGAGGAGTTGGCCGCGCAGGTCGAAGCGTGGGAGGGGCGCTCGGTTAAGGAGGTGGCGTTCGTCGTGGGCGGCCATCTGGGTGTCTCGGAGGAGGTGAGGCGGCGCGCGCAGGTGCGCTGGTCGCTCTCAAGGCTGACGCTGACGCACGAGATGGCGCGCGTCGTTTTGGCGGAGCAGCTCTATCGCGCATACACCATCGCGCGGGGGCTGCCCTATCAGAAGTGAAAGTTCGGCGGGCCTTTTTGAAACCGCGGCCCGCGAGAAGCGTATACACACGGTTTAAGAACAAGCGGGGTTAAAGAAGGAGCATACAACGGGATGGATAAGAGGAAGACGAAGTCGTATCGCGACCGCCTGCTCGCGCGTCGCGAGTCTTTGTTCAGTCAGGTGACCGAGGCCGAGATGTCGAGCCGCGAGCGCGACCTCGAAGCCACACAAGACCCGGCCGACATGGCGGCCAATGCTTACACCAAAGAGCTGCTCATCTCGATGTCGGCCAACGACCGCAAGCTCCTCGTGCTCATCGACGAGGCGTTGGAGCGGGTCGAGGGTGGCGAGTACGGCGAGTGCGTCAACTGTGGCGAGCCGGTCGCCGAGAAGCGGCTCGACGCGGTGCCCTGGACGCGCTACTGCCTCAAGTGCCAAGACCTACAGGAGCGCGGCCTGCTCAACGAAGACGAGGACTAAAGGCGACTCTGCATGATTCGCGCGAAGCCCCCGGCGCCGGAAATCTCCGGCGCCGGGGGCTTCGCTTTTGTGGTAGATTTCGTGGGCAGCTAACGCACCTTCCCTCCGCCCCGCCAGGCCGAGCGACCCGTTCGTTTTATGGCGAGGCTCACGAGCACACTCGACAGACTCTTCGACGCCGCGCTCGCGCTCGTCTATCCGCAAGGTTGCGCCGCGTGCGGCGTGTGCAGTGTCGAGAGGCGCGCGGACTGGCCGGCGTGCGCAAGGTGCTGGGACTCAACGCGCCTCTTCAAGGGCGACGAGACGCTCTGCTGGAAGTGCGGCGTGCCCGCGGGCGGGGAAGTGCCTGATGAGATAAAGCCGACCATCCGCTGCCGGCGCTGCAACGCGGAAGAGTTCACGGCGGCGCGCGCGTGCGGGCTCTACGAGGGCGCGTTGCGCGCGGCCGTGCTCGGCCTGAAGCGTGAGCCGTTCGTGCCCCCGCGGTTCGCGCGCATGCTCCGCGAGGCCGCGCGGCGCGCGCCGCTCGACGCGGCAACGCTCGTCGTCTCCGTCCCGCTCCACCCGGAGCGAGAGCGCGAACGTGGCTTCAACCAAGCGACTCTGCTCGCGTCCGCAGTCGCCAAAGGCGCGCACTTACGTCTCGACACATGGAGCCTCGCACGCGTCGCGCACAGCGAGCGCCACCGCGCAGGCATGGACGCACGCGCGCGCCGCGAGAGCGTCGAGGCGGCGTTCGCCGTCACACGCCCCCGCCTCGTCCGCGGCGAGAGCGTGCTGCTCGTAGACGATGTCTTCACCACCGGCGCCACCGTCTCGGCCTGCGCCCGCGTCCTGCTCGACGCAGGCGCCCGCGCGGTCTTTGTCCTCACCGCCGCGCGCGCAGTATGATTGCGCGCATGAGAGAACTCTACCCCCCGATTGAGCCATACGATACCGGGCGGCTCCAGGTCTCGCCCATCCACAACATCTATTACGAGCAGTGCGGAAACCCCGAAGGGCAGCCCGTCATCTTCCTGCACGGCGGGCCCGGCGGCGGCATCGTCTCGGACTACCGGCGCTACTTCGACCCGGCCGCCTACCGCATCGTCCTCTTTGACCAGCGCGGCTCGGGGCAGAGCACGCCGCATGCGGAGCTGGAAGGGAATACAACTTGGGACTTGATCGCAGACATCGAGACGCTGCGGGCGCGGCTCGGCGTGGAGAGCTGGCACGTCTTCGGCGGCTCTTGGGGAAGCACGCTCGCGCTCGCCTACGCCGAGACGCACCCCGCGCGTGCGCGCTCGCTCGTGCTGCGCGGCATCTTCCTGTGCCGGCCGAAGGAGATACGCTGGTTCTACCAAGAGGGTGCGAGCTGGATTTTTCCGGACGTGTGGGAGGAGTACGAGAAGGTCATCCCCGAAGACGAGCGCAGCGACTTCGTCTCGGCCTACTATCGCCGGCTGACGAGTGAGGACGAGGCCACGCGACTCGAAGCGGCGCGCGCTTGGAGCGTGTGGGAGGGGAGCACGTCGAAGCTCCTCTTCGACTATGCTTCCATCGAGAAGTTCGCCGACCCGGAGTTTGCGCTCGCCTTCGCGCGCATCGAGTGTCACTACTTCATGAACAACGCCTTCTTCCCGACGGACAACTATCTCATCGAGAACGTCGGCCGTGTACGTCACATCCCGGCCGTCATCGTGCAGGGGCGCTACGACGTGGTCTGTCCCATCATCAGCGCATGGGAACTGCATCGCGCTTGGCCCGAAGCCGACTTCCGCGTCGTCCCCGACGCCGGCCACTCCGTCACTGAGCCCGGCACCATCCACGAGCTGGTCAGCGCGACGGACAGATTAAAAGGCGGTCAATAGCGCATGATAAATGGTGAATGGAGGCCAGCGACAACCTCCATTCACCATCTACTATTTACCATTCACGAAATTGTCACTTGTCACCGCTTCTCCCCGTCACGTAATATCTCAGTTCAAGATGACTGGACGTGTTTTAGTCCTGAACGCCTCTTTCGAGCCGGTGAACGTCTGCACCGAGCGCCGCGCCGTCGTGATGATCTTCAAGGGCATCGCCCGGATGGAGGAGCACAACGGCCACATGCTCCACTCGGCGCGCATAACGATGCATGCCCCGTCGGTCATCCGGCTGGTCGAGTACATCCACATCCCTTATAAGAGCCGCTCGCTCTCGCGCAAAAACATTCTGCTGCGCGACCACTCGACCTGCCAGTACTGCGGCCGGCAGTTTTCGCCCTCCGAGCTGACGCTCGACCACGTCTTCCCGCGCTCGCGTGGGGGCGAGTCGACGTGGGATAATCTGGTTGCGTGCTGCAAGCGCTGCAATCACCAGAAGGGGAGCCGGACGCCCGAAGAGGCGCGCATGCATCTCATCCGGCGACCGCGCGCCTTCTCGCTGCACGTCAATCGCCAGATCATGCGCTTCATCGGGCGCGCGGACGAGACTTGGCGCAAGTATCTCTTCTACGAATCGGACGCCCGCGATTAGCGGGCACCGTAATTTAATTTTTCGAGGATTATTTAATCATGAATA
>JBJMGQ010000156.1:0-5750 GCA_045807845.1 Pyrinomonadaceae bacterium
AGCCGACATGCCAGACTCGACCCTGACAGAGCGACTGCGCGCGCTCCCCTCAATCGACGCGCTCCTGCGCACGCACGAGGCCGCGGCGCTCCGCGACGCGCTTGGCGCCGAGCGGCTGACCGCGCTCGCACGCACTGTGACCGACGAGCTGCGCGAAGAGCTTCGTTCTAACTCCGACCATGATTCGACGAACGACGCGCGCGGGGCGTTGCTCGCAGAGGCCGCGCGGAGGCTCACGCTTTCGGCGGAGCGCGAGCGTGCGCGCGGCCTGCGCCGCGTCATCAACGCGACCGGCGTCGTGCTGCACACGAACCTCGGGCGCGCGCCGCTCTCCGGCGCCGCGCGTCGCGCCGTCGCGCAGGAGGCGGCCGGCTACTGCACGCTCGAATACGACACCGAGACCGGCGCGCGCGGCCGACGCGGGGCGCGCGCCGAAGCTCTGCTCGCGGAGTTGACCGGCGCCGAAGAGGCTCTCGTCGTCAACAACTGCGCCGCCGCCGCTTTGCTCGTGCTGACGGTGCTCGCGCGCGCGGGCGAGACGATTGTCTCGCGCGGCGAGCTGGTCGAGATCGGCGGCGACTTCCGCGTGCCCGACGTGATGGCGCAGTCCGGCACGACGCTCGTCGAGGTCGGCACGACGAACCGCACGAGGCTGTCTGACTACGAGCGCGCAGTGGGCGAACGCACACGCCTGTTGATGCGTGTGCATCCTTCCAACTATCGCATCGTCGGCTTCACGTCCGCGCCCACGCTCGAAGAGTTGGCGCGGCTCGCGCACGAACGAGGGCTGCTGCTCTACGAAGACGCGGGCTCCGGCGCGCTCATCGACCTCGCGCCGCACGGGCTCTCGGGCGAACCCCTCATACGCGACTCTGTCTCGCAGGGCGCCGACGTTGTCACCTTCAGCGGCGACAAGCTGCTCGGCTCCGCGCAGGCCGGACTCGTCGTCGGCCGTCGTGAAGTCATCGAAAGCTTACGGCGTCATCCGCTCTACCGCGCGCTGCGTGCGGACAAGCTCGCGCTGGCCGCGCTCGAAGCGACGCTCGAAGCCTACCGCCGCGGCGAGGCCGCGCGTGAGGTGCCCGCCCTCGCGATGCTCTCCGCCACGCGCGCCGACATCGAGGAGCGCGCACGCGCCTTCGTCAACCTCCTGCGCTCGCGTCTTGAAGGAGAGATGTTGGACTTCGAGATTATCGAAGGCGAGTCGGCCGTCGGCGGCGGCTCGGCCCCGACCACGCACCCGCCGACCGCGCTCATCGCCCTCACGCACACGCGACACGCGGCCGACGCGCTCGACGCGCGCCTGCGTCAACAAGCGCCCCCGATTGTCGCGCGCATACTCGGCGACCGCGTCGTCCTCGACCTCCGCACCGTCGCCGTGCCGGAGGAGGACGAGCTGCTCGAAGCCCTTGCCCGCCTCTCCCAAGCCTGAAATTACGCGGCGCGGCCGTCGAAAAACATCTCTTGTGAACCCCGCGGCCGGCGTGTTAAGTTGAATTTGGGGGTCGTGCTTCCCGAGACTCCCGTCGGAAATCCTGCCTCAGACTTGCCCTCCTGATAAAGCCTTGAAAAGTCCGGTCTCGTTCTCCTTCAAATCATTCTCTCTGTCGGCGGCGTTGTCGCTGGGCGTGTCGGCGCTGGTGGCCGGGGCGTGGGGCGTGGGGCTCCTGGCGTCGCCCGCGGCGCTCTTCATGTTCGACGACCCGGCGACGCCGAGCGTGTCGCCGCAGGTCTGGGTGGTGCTGCTTTTGGTTGCGGCGGCTGGACTCGGCGGCGGGTTCGCGGCTGAGCGTCTGGGGGCGCGCCGCGCGTTTGTGGTGGTGGCGTGTGCGCTCGTGCTTTTGTGCGCGGCGAGCTTCGGCGTCTCGCGCTTCCTGCATCTCGACATCGTGTTCGCGCCGATGATGTTCGCGGGCTTCGGGTCGCTCGTGACGGCGCAGGCGCGGCGTCTGTGGAAGATCGATTCGTTGTTGACGGAGAACGTCGAGCGTCTGGCCGTCCGCCGCTCGGCGCTCGAAGGGCGCGGCGCGGACGGGCGCCTGTTGAGCGGGCTCAAACTGCTGAACACCGTGCTGCCGCTCGAAGAGGCAGTCATCTTCCGCCTCGACGAGTGGGGCGCGCCCGTGCAGGCCGCGCGGCTGCGCGCACAGGCGCGGGCGGGCGCACGCGACGACAGCGGCAGCAACTCCGCTTGGCGCGAGGGCGTCCGGACGTGCGAGCGCGTGATGCGTTCGCGCGAGCTTGAGGTAAAGACTGAATCTGCTGACCAAGATGGAGCATCGACCGTCGCGGTGCCGCTCTGCCACGACGGGCAGGCGGTCGGCGCGCTGCTGCTGCGTCTGCGTGGGCGGTTTGAAGAGGACGACCGGCCGTTGCTTGAGAACGTGAGCGCGCAGTTCGCGCGCAATCTGCAACGCGACGACGCGCGTGCGCTCGCCGTGCCGCGCTCGCGCGCGACGTTCTATTCATCGCGCGCCGCGCGACAGCGGCTCGAAGCCTTCGGCGTGGTGAGCGGGCTTTTGACCGAACAGGGCTTCGCGGGGCTCGTGCTCTCCGAAGGGTCGGACGCGCACGCGGTCGCGTACCTCGACGGCACGCTCGCCTTCATCAACCCGGCGATGCGCGCGTGCGCGCGACTGGGCACCGTCGAGTGGCGCAAGCTCGACCTCTTCGCGCTGCTCGAACGTTTCCGCACGGGCGTCTTCGACGAGCCGCAGATTGCCGTGCGCCGCGTCCTTCAGACCGGACAAGTTTACGAGCGCGAGCTGACCTTCCTCGACCGCGGCGAGACGCTGCTGCTCCGCATCGCGCTCGTCACCAGCGCGGCGGCCGACGAGCGCGAAGGCGACGCCGCGGGCACGCCCGTCCCTCTCTGCCTCGCCGTCACCGTGCGCGACGTGACGCGGATGAAGGAGCTGGACAAGCTCAAGAGCGACATGCTCTCGCTCATGTCGCACGAGCTGCGCACGCCCATCACCTCCATCAACGGCTTCGCCGAGCTGCTGATGGCCGACGACAACATCCCCGAAGACGCGCGCGAGTTCCTCTCGATCATCAACACGGAGTCGCAGCGCGTCGCGCGCATGCTCTCGACCTTCCTCTCGGTGGCGAAGCTGGAGCAGAAGGATAGGCAGGAGGTCTTGATGTCGCCGCTCACGCTGGACGACGTGGTGCGCGAGGCCATCACGAGCTTCCAGCCCGTGGCGAAGCGCAAGCGCATCCGTCTGGTCGAGCGCGAGGGCCAACGCCTGCCCCCGGTCGCGGCCGACCGCGGCCTCATCACACAGGCCGTCGCCAACCTCGTCGATAACGCCATCAAGTACAGCCCCGAGCGCACCTCCATCACGCTCTCGACCGCGCTCGAAGCAGACACCGTGCGCCTCACGGTCGAAGACCGCGGCTACGGCATTCCGCCCGAAGACCACGACCGCGTCTGGGAGAAGTTCTACCGCGTCGCACGCGACGGAAGAATTAAAGAAGAAGAGTCAACGGGGCTCGGCCTCTCCTTCGTCCGGCAGGTCGTCGAACAGCATGGCGGTCAGGTCTTCCTCGAATCCGAACCCGGCCTCGGCTCGAAGGTCGGCTTCACGCTTCCAAGGCTGTGATGAGTGATAAGTGATAAGTGATAAGAGAAGGCGAGGCCCGCCTCTTATCACTTATCACTTCTTATTGATCGTGCCGCGGCAGCCCTCGGCTTTGCAGCGACAGCGGTAGTCGTCGGGGTGATGTGTGGAGATGTAGTCGCAGGTTATCTCTTCGCCGGGCCGGATGTCGCGCAGCGCCATAAACAGCAGGTGGCCGCGCGTGATGCGCATGTAGCAGTTGGGCTGGCAGGAGTGATTGATGTAATGCGTGCCGTTGCCGCCGCGCGCGCCGTCGAGGTGGTGCTGCTCGTCGATGGCGCAGATGCGATGCTTGCGGCGCGCGCGCACGCGGCGCTCGACCTCGCGCGCCGAGATCATCTCGCCCGTGTACTCGGCGATCTTCTTACCCTTCGGGAAGAACTGTGTGGCAAAGCACCCCTTGCCGTCGATGGGCGATTTCTGAATGTTGAGACCCGGCGCGAGTTTCATAGAGCAGAAGGCAGAGGGCAGAGGGCAGCAGGCAGTACGCTCTGCGTGACGGACGTTGAAAGTTTGAATCAGGATTTCCGACAGGGGCGCTTTCAACTGCCTACTGCCCTCTGCCTTCTGCCCATTCCCCTTCACTGCTTGGGGCGGAAGCTGCGCGCGATGGCGTCGGTCTGATTCTGGAGACGTTGGAGCTTGTCGCGCAGCCCCGTGAAGTGGAGCACGTAGACCGTGTGGCCGTCGGCCTGTAGGTAGTAGACGCGTCCGGCCATCGGCTTGCCGCCGAGGGTGTACTCGTAGTTGAGGACGACGCCGTTCAGGCGACCCGTGAAGCGCTCGTCCTTGCCGGCGACGAAGCCGGGCTGATAGCGCAGCTTGGTGTCGGCCTCGGCGCGCGCGAACTCCAGCAGCTTCGTGTCGCCCTCGACGACCTCGCGCCGCACGCGCAGGTAACCGTCGGAGCGCACGCCGTTGACGAACTCCATGCGCCGGTGCTCGGCGTCGGGGCGCGGGACGGCCTTCCAGACTTCGGAGGGAAGTTCGAGCGTGTACTCGTCGGTCTCGCTCGTGTAGGGCTGCTCCTGCGCCGACGCAACGGCGCCGCAGGCGAGGAGCGCGAGCGCGCAGATGAAGAGCTGTGTGGTGCGTCGAATACTCACGTGGTTACTCCTTCCGGCGACTCTCGTGTGACCTCTGATGCAGTGCCCCACGGCCTTTGTTGCCCGGGGCTAGGACTTGCTCCGCAACTCCTTGATCGTGCCCTTCACCTGTTCGGCGTCGGGCGCCTTCGGTGCGAGCTTGACGTAAGTCTCCAACTCGTCGGCCGCCTTCTTGTAGTCGCGCCGCCCCCAGTAGAGGCCGCCGAGATAGTAGTGCGCGCGCGCGGCCGAATCGCCGCCGAGCTTAACGGCCTGCTGCAACTCGCGTTCGGCCTCGGCCTGATTCCGCTGCACCTCGACCGGGTCGGTCGGCTTCAGACGCATCAACGCGACGCCGAGATACATGTGCCCCTGCTCAGACTTGTCCATGCGCTTGAGCGAGCGGCGGAACTGCTTCTCGGCCTCGGTGTAGTCCTTCAGCTCAAGCGAGACGAGCCCGTAGTTGAACTGCACCTGCGGGTCGTCGGGCAAAGTCTTAACGGCGAGCTTTATCTCTTCGAGCGCCTTGTCGAGCGCGCCCGTTTTGAGATGAATCAACGCCAGCTCGTTGTGCGCTAAGGCGAACTGCGGGTGCTGCGCGACGGCGTCCGTCAAAAGCGCCTGTGCCTTCTCCGTGTCGCCCTTGCGCGCGGCCTCCTGCGCCTTGACGTAGAGGTCTACGGCCGACTTCGGCACGCCCGCGAGCGCGGGATTCGCCTCGGGCTTGAGCCGCAGGTAGATGGGCACGTTGACGGACTGCTGCGCGCCGCCGATGTAGACCGGCTCGCGCACCACCTCGTAGTCCTTGCCGGCGTCGATGGTCAGGTCGTAGGGCCCCGTCTCAAGGTTGTTGATGAGGAAGACGCCGTCCTCGCCCGCGGCGACCGTCTCCGTCCCCCCGTTTGAGCTGCTGACCGTAACGCGGATGCGCGACTCGGGCAGGCGCCCCGTGGGGCTGATGATGTGCCCCTGAATCGAGCGCGTGCCGCCGGCCGTCCCGCCGCCGGTGTCGCCGCGGTGCGCGCCGATGGCCTGCGCGCGC
>JBJMGQ010000157.1:0-9359 GCA_045807845.1 Pyrinomonadaceae bacterium
ATTTTTCGCCAGGCAGTGCCGTCCGGAGGGCTGTAATACTGTTGCGCTGCCGCACTGAATAGCGATCAGCTTGAGGTAGAGGACCTAAATCATCATTTGGTGCCGTCATAAAATGATTATCGCTTAGTGGCCAGAGTCATAACAAACAATGCTTTCTATTACCAAGCAGGTGAGTGGAGTTATTACGGGCCGCACTTGATTGACAGTAATGATCATCATGATTGAACCGTGCTACTGTCTGGTACGGGAATCCACCATTTCGTATGCGGCTATACTATTTTGTGTTAATCGATCTGGAGCAGGAGCCCTAACCAATGTTTGAGGCAAACTGTAACGGATGCTTGTTAACGGATAAATGTTCCCCGGCCTCGATACAGGTTCTTAACTATTAGTCTAAAGCGGGGTATTCACTGAACTCCTTCTAGACCTGTCCTGCCTACGCTTCACAACTTCAACGTCAGGGTATGCAGTTTGCTCTTACGGTTTCACCAGAACGATCCAAGGGACGGTCAGCAACGAAGGAATCTAAGCTGAACATCTCGCGGGATAAGTGTGTCTACTCGGACGAGCGTCCTGAGCGTAGCGAACACACATCCCACAGGCGAATGCTCTCTACAGGTAGTGGCCCAATCGTACCCCGCGCGTGCTACTGCCACTGGGCCATTGTCGCTTCAGGAAACTCTCCCCCTTACAGTTTGCGGAGGGGCGCGACTAAATGTCCGCGGCCCCATAAGGGAGATAAGCCTCATGACGCCCGACTTTGAAAAGCTCTACCAGACCGTCATCTGCGTACAGGAACTGATCGGCGCCATCATCCTGATGATGTTCTACTGGTGGCTCAGGCGGCGGAAGGTGAAGGACCCGAGTCTGCTCTGGCTGTCAGTGAGTCTGCTGAGTTGGGCCGTTGCTGCGGGCGCTAAGATAGTTCTATGGCAATATGAGACATTCAAGCCGATCCTACCATTCATCCCATTCGTCTGCTCACCGGTGAGCAGCATCCTGCTCACCATGACTGCCTTCCGACTCTCGCGCGTCCGCGAAGCAATCTGTGAGCGCGGTCTTCAGCTCTGGACGAAGATTGCTGTCAGCTCTGTTGCCACTCTCTCCGGCGTCGGGTTCCTGCTGTTGTGGTCGGGCGGAGGTCTCAAAAGCGGGGCCATCAGTGCCGCCTCCCGCACCGGCATGAGTATAGACGCCGTGGCTTCCTGCCTTACCATCTTTGCGCTGGGAGCCTGTCTGGGGTACTCCTTCTACAAGTACGGCAATCACCTCTTGATCGCGTTGACGGCCGTTGATTTGACGTACGTCATGTGGCGTCAGTTCGACTTGGTCAGGCGGGTGATTTCCAACGAGCCGTTGACCGGGGACAGCACGCTTGCTGCTTTGAACGTCGCGAGCTACACCACCCTGACGATGATCTTCATCGCACTCGCGGTGGCGTGGAGCCTCTCAGACGCCTCGCGGCTGAAGCGCGTCGGGACTCCCTCATACACGAAAATCGTCGCCATGTTTTTAGACCTCCGCGGCTCGACGCAATGGGAGAGGGATGTGGTGAGGGGAAATCTCGAGTACGTCGGGAAGTTCATCGACGAGCTGCGAGAGTGGGCCTTGTCTCACACCTCGGTGCCTCCCCCCAGCAACCCGACCCTGATCAAGTTCCTGGGGGATGGCTACCTGCTCGTGTGGGAGGTTTCCGACGATTCGATGATCACGAAGCGCTTCAACACGGTGGTCAGCTCGGCCTACACCATGCATGAAAAGTACCCGGCGTGGGCCACGGAACTCCCTTCCACCTGGCTGGGCGTTCCCAGGGCCATCGGGATCGGTATCGACTTCGGCTCGGCCCTCCGCATCACCTTCGAGAATGGCTCTGTGGACTACGTTGGCTCGCCCGTGAACAACGCCGCGAAGATGCAAGACCTGGCGAGGCCGGACGGCGGGGTGGTCATCGGTGCCAACTGGAAACTCTCGGACGAGTTGCGCCTGAAGTTCCCTGTGGAGGGCCAGCTCATTATCGGTAACGAAAGCATTTCCGTCCGCGCGACAGCCGGAGTAAAGCTACAGGCGCGCGGCAAGATCAAGCTCGCACGTTAGTGGTGCGTCACGTTTAGACGGCGCGCACATCGACGGCGGTGCTGATCGTCGGGGCTGTATGAACGGTCGAGGGAAGGGGATACGACCATGAAAAAACTCCTCTCCGGAAACGAGGTCCGCTGGTGGTTCCGCTCCAGAAAGTCCGAAGGCCACCTGAGTTCGCTCAGCTACTGGCTCTGCGTCCTCCTCATGTCCGCGGCCCTCTCGCTGGTACTGGGCGCGCTGTGGCAAGCCTACACCGCCGAGCGGACGCGCCTGCGCCGCGCCTCCGAACAGATGGACTGGTTAGAGCGTGCGCCGCTCAAGGCACTTGAGCCTTACCGCGAGACGTTCGTGAAGCAGCGCAATGTGCTGGTCAACCGCGTGCGATACGGTGACCAGTCGCCGGGCGGGGGCGACCTCCCGCTCCGCCCGGCCGTGGACATAAGGGACAGAAACAGGAAGTTACCGAGCCCGAGTTCTATGTTCGGTAACCCCGACGTTGAAGTCTATCCCTCGTTCGCCACCTTCTCCCCGAAGGAGGGGGGTAGGAAACTCAGCGAAGCGGAGATGGAAGTCTTCAACAACTTTGCCAACGCCGTCACCTCGCTCTACAGACATAGGGATAACGACGGGGCACACGTGGAGCGCTCCCTCACTGCAGCCTTCGGGCTGAACGGCCCCGACGCCGGCGCGTCCCCCTTCGACGTGCCCTGGGTCTACGTCGCGAGCGACACGGGCGCGATAGCCGTGTTCCCTGGGACGCACGTCATCGGCGAGCCCCGTTGGAAGACGACTTCACGGCCATGGTTCCAAGCCGCACTGGGCGGCGACGCGCAACTGTTCACCAAAGGGCTCCTGGCCGAAGACCTGCTGACGACGGTCTACCTGGATGTGCTCGCGAAGCGGCCGATGCTCGTCAGGACGTACATGTACAAGTTCGAGTTCAAGCCCAAGAACGCGCGGCCCGGGGCGGAAAACGCGTCGCAGGAATTCGTCGTCTGCATCGACATCTTCCGAGACGAAAGCCGCGCCGCGGCGACGGCCCCGGCGGCGGCCACGCCCGACGATTTCAGGGCGGCTTTCGTCAAGGCCGCCCTGCCGCCGCAGGCTCTCGGGCCCGTTCACTACGTCACTTTCGGGCTCTCCATACTCTTCTTCTTGGCGCTGCGCTGGGTTTCCGCCACGCACACTGCGGAGCTGACCTTCGAGCGGACGCAAAGCCTCGTCGGCAGGCTCCGCGTCGAGGACGGGTTGAGGACGCAGAACGACGAGCTGACGACGCAAGAGAAAAGGGTCGGCGTAGAGTTCGCCCATTACGCCGGGGGCAAGGTCCAGAGGGGCGCGCAGGAGACGAAGAACGTGGCGGCCCACACCAGCGTCGAGAAATCGCTCGTCGATCTGCGCGGCTACGAGCTGTGGGAGGTCTCACATGACGTGAGCGCGTCGTGGGGCATTCTCGGCATCAGGTTCAGAGGCGACAGATCGACCTACGTCGGCACCATCAGGCTCACCTACACGAGTAAGGTCTTGCCGGAGGCGGAGTGGGTCAGCTTCAACGCGAGCGCCTTCCCCGAGGCGAGGGCAGCCGAGCTACACGACCGCCTCCCGAAGCTGCTCGCGCGCAACGCCGACCAGTGCGAAAGCCCTCTCAAGGTGCCGGAGCGAGGGGCAGACTTCTCGGCCTACCTGCGCGCGCCCGACCTGCCGGACTGGGTGCGCTCGGTCGCGGCCCCGAAAGAGTTGCTGGCGGTGCGACAGCGGCGCGCATACGTGAGGCTGACCAGTGAGCGGGTCGGCCAGCTTTACGCGAAGGCCGAGGTCAAAGCCGTCATGGCGTCGGGCTTTTTCGAGGAGCTGCTCAACAACGGCCAGTTCGATTTTCTCCTGAACGGGAAGACGATCACGCGGCTCATCTCGCTCCCCGACGAGACGGCGGAGTTGCATCTGCACGACGCCGCGTGGAGGACACTCGCGGAGCTAATGAATAGCCACTTCACCGGCGGCGCACGCCGGCTCAAGCGCTTGAGCCGGCCGATAGGCGACCAGGGTGAGCCTTCACCGGTTTACGACTTCGCGATTCTCGACGACGAGTTCGTGATCGTGGCGCACTCCGTGTCAAAGACGGCCGGCATCGACTGCGCCTCGGGCACGCCGACGAAAGCGACCTACGTCGTCGAGGGCTACGTTTCGTGGCGGAAGGCGGACGTTGAATATTACCGCGGCCTGTTCTCCGATCTGGATGAACAGGCGAGGACTTTGAGTCTTCCGGCGGAGAAGCTCGAAGTCATCGGTGGGCGGTTCAGCTCCTTTGAGGCTGAGTCCGGCTGGGCGTGACCTGTCCGTCGGGATGTCGCATCCCGTAGGCCGAGGGCGCGGAAAATGTGTTACACCGCGCGAAAAGATTTCGTTGACATTCGATAATTTTAGTATTAGCGTGTGCCCTGTTTAATCCAAGTGGAACTGCTAACGAGTACCTTCTCTCGTTGGCCTCACGTTAATTCAAACACATCAAGGTGGAAGAGCCTGTCAGTCGGTAGACATCTTGTCGGGAGATACTTCGGCGCCGGTTGGTCTCTACTCGGGTTCTACAGTCATCTCTACTCCTCGCACTAGCTACTGAGAGCAGTCAAAGAATTGGGCGTGTCTGTTTCAACGCATTGACCGCCAGCAAATTCACTCGGCGCGACAATGCCGGACGTGTCCTTTACTGTCCTAAGCTTCAGTCCAACGGGAGAGGAGATTTGCCATGAAGAGTAACGAGTCGTCGGAGAAATCCTCCGTCCTGACCGGAAGCGAGATAACGGGCTGCTACCCCGAGGCCATCCGGTCGCTGCTCCTGCCGGAGCGCCGTAGGTTCCTGGCGAGCGGCTTGGCCGGGGCGGCGGGGCTAACCTTGGCACCCCAGCTTCAGAGGGTTCTGGCGCTACCAATCGAGGCGCCCCTGTGGACGCCGGAGTCCCTGCTCACGCCCGGCATACGCATCCGCTGGAAGACTATCTTCACCGTGGTCGAGTTGGTCGCCTCACTACTCGGGTTCCGGCCGTTCGTCATGACGGTCAAGGAACTGATAGATGCCTTCGTGCCGGAGAAGAAGGAGGCCGAGGTAGCCAAACAGGCGCAGGCGCAGACTCAACAGGCGATCACGGCTGCCGGCTTCCCTAACCAGGCTGGTAGCGCCCCGGCCGACGCCCCCGGAAAAGTGGGGCTCTATTCGGTGCTGGCGCCTGACACCGGAAGTCTCGGCCTGAGGTCTTCTCTGTTTCAAAGGGTCGGCTATCTGCGGCGGGCGGCGCGTGCGCTCCCGCGGCAGTTCTTCTACCCGGCGCTCAGGAACGACGGCCTCAACGGCATCACATCTCATTTCGACTACGACGCCGGGACGTACCAGGCGGTTGGGTTCCTCGGCGGCCCTACCAATTTTCTCCTGAAGGCGGCGGAGGATTGGCTGCGGAAGCAGGGCTATGCGACGCAGCAGTCCATTAACGAAGCGCTCTACCCTTACAGGCAGCAGAACATCTCCTACGGCGACTTCAACCGTTCCTACAGCGACCCAGACTTCTTCAAGACGAGACAGAAGACCGCTACGGAGCGGGCGCAGCTGGAGGTTAATTACAGCTTCCTCCGGCCCGGCCAAGGGGAGGGAGAGGTCACATTTTTCAGGCTCGAAAATATGATCAGCCGCAAGTTGATGCAGACCACACGGCTGAGGTTCGGCGTCGGCTACGAGCGCGACGAGTCGAATCAGTAACTCACCTGAGCCGGGCCGGCGGTTTGAAGTTACCGGTGCGACTCTGCTGTTATTCCACCTAAAGGACGGGGCCGCGCGCGCCTCTCGCCGAATGAGCGCCGGCCCCGGGTGCACTCTACTTTCCCTGTCGCTGCTTGCCCCGACTAGTCGGTCTATGCCCGCTGACGGGGCGCGGAGTCAAACGACGGAGGCACTCGATGAGATCACTCACCGGGGTTACCCTGACCCTTTTAATCTTCCTCTTCTTCGGCAACTACATGGCGGCCCAGACGCCGCCGAGCCAGACGCCGCAGGGGCCTCTGGCTAAGACGCTGGCCCCTGACGAGGAGCCCGCGCAGGCGCGTCCCACGCCCGACGCGTGTGACGTGCCGGACAGGAAGAAGCCCGGCGGCCGAGACCTCGGACTGCTCCCGACAAGAAAGTATGCACCCACCGTCGGCACCGGCGGGCCTGTCGGCGGTCCAACGGGGCTCCTTACCGTCTACGATGGGAAGACGTTGCGGGAGGGTGACTACACTTACAGCCTTGCCTACAGCAACTTTGATCGCGACCCCGGCAATGTTGACATCACCGAAGTCCCTAACAGCTTCAACTACGGCCTCCCCTACCGGATGGAGTTCTTCTTCTCGTACGACGTGTACCGCGGCGTGAAGGTGAACAACCCGAGAACCCTTTCAAGCTTTTACCTCCCGAACTCGCAGCTCTTCTTCGGGCCGGGACTGCTCGGCAGCGGGCCGGCTTTCGTGCTCGCCCCACTTAACAACCGCGGGCTGGCCGGCGCGGTTTTCCGCCCCGCTTTCAATCAGCCTTTCGTCCAATTTCCTTTCGTCGGTCAAGCCTCGGGCAACTTCGGCGTTACGGGGATTCCGACTTTCGCCGGGACGCTCGCGGTGCAAGGCACGGGCGGAGGCCGCTTTGGTGCGGCCGCTAACTTCCCCGGCATCGGCTCGGTCTATGGCTCGATTCTGCCCGGCGTGATCCTCTCGACAACGGCCGCCGGCCCGCAGACCTTCGCCCTGGCCCCTTCCTACCTGCCGGACGCCCCCTTCATCAACCGCCTCTTTGGCGAGTCGAGCCTCAGCACCTTCACGGTGGGGCTCAAGATAAGATTCCGCGACCGGCTGGCGCCGACCAACTTCGGCATCATCCCGTTCTATCGCTTCTATGCCGACCGCGCGAACGACTTTCGGGGATTCAACCAGTTGCAGCGCGGGGCGAGCCCGGGCGGCAATCTCGGCGACCTCGGCCTGATCGGCTTCATTAGCCGGAGGGCCACCAGGAACGTCACCCTCTCCGGCAACCTCGGCTACATTCTGAACAGCAACCCCACGAGCGACGAGTTCGGCACGCAACGGGTGACGCTGCTCGACCGCCCGAACGAGTTGCTGTACGGCGTCGCGGCTGACTTCTACTTCAAGAGGGCGGATCACTGGCAGCCGATTGTCGAACTGCGCGGGACGAAATACGTAGGCGGGCGCACGCCCAATGTCTTAGAGAACAACCCCCTCGACTTTCTGATCGGCACGCGCTATTTCGTCTCGGAGCATCACGGGATTACGGTCGGCTACCGCCTGCACTTAAACCAGCAGGGTGATAGCGGTGGTATCTCCGGCCCGCTGCCGCCCGGCGGCATCGACTCATCTAACCCGCACGGCCTCATAGTGCAGCTGTGGGCGGGCCGGCGCGCGCCAAGGAAATCGCCAACCATCAAAGTTATACCTAAAGCCTCTCCGAACCGGACAGACTTTGCCGAGATCGTGCTGGCGTGCCCCAGAGGCGAAACGTCCGCCTCCGGCTCCTGCCCGCGGCCTGACCCACTCGATACGCGCATCCCGCTCGAAGCTACTATTGAGGATGCGAGCGGCAAACCACTGAACTTGCAAGTGAAGAGGTGGGAGGCGAGCGGCGGCCGCATCGTCGGCGAGGGACGGGAAGTGGTTTGGGACTTGTCGGGAGTCTCCACCGGCACTTACTTCGCGGACGCAATCTTTGAAGACGACGAGGGGACAGAGGTGCACGGCACTTTCTGCATCCCCGTCCGAACCTGCCCCGATTGTAGGCCCACCCCGACACCGCCCATCGTCACGCCCACGCCCGTGTGCCCGACTTTAGTTGAAGTCACCCCCGGCCAGCAGTCGGTCGTCGCGGGCACGCCCACCACCTTCACGGCCAGAGTTGAAGGGCTGCCGGCTGGCACCGCTTTCTCGTATCGTTGGACGGTCTCGGGCGGCAGTATCGTCGGCGCGGCCGACGGCCAAACGATCACTGTGGACACGAGCGGGCAGGGTGGCACAACTATCACTGCCTCGTTGCGATTGGAAGGGCTCGACCCAAGTTGTAGAGTAACGGCTCAGGCCGAAACTCCGGTGTTCTCGCTGCCCGTTTGCAAAGTGTTCGACGCTTATGGGGCGATCCCCTACAACGACGAGAAGGCAAGGCTCGACAACTTCGTGATCGCTTTGAACGATAACCAGCAGCTTGACGGTTACCTCATCGCGTACAGTGGCGGGACGGCTGGGCGGAATATAGGCACCATTAAAAACCCCCTGCGGGGAGGCATCGTCGACGCGCAGCACCGGATGGACCGGGCTACGAGTTACATCAGAGACCGGCGAGGATACACCAAGCTCATCGAAGCCGTGAACGGCGGGGGCCGTGCCGAGTCATCGGTCGAGCTATACGTCTGCGAGCCCAACGCTGTGCGGCCGTCTCCGAAGCCCGAGACGGCCACACAGCCCGAACCATCTCCGAACCCTCCGAGTCAGAAAGAAGTGCCGCGACCACGGGCCCACGCCGCCCGCTCGAAGAAGCGGCTGCGGAGTGTGGTGAGGTGAAAAGGCGGGTTGACTATCAGTGAGGAGCGCGAAGCAAATGAGGGAGATGGATCTGACTTTGAGTCGCCTGCGCAGCATGGCGTCGGTATTGAGCCTTGCGGTAATCGTGTTAACCGCCACCGCTTCTTCCGCGGGGCAGACCGGACGCGGAAGGAAGGGCGTGAAGGTGGGGCGTCAGCCGGTTAAGCGGTATGTGGTCGAAGGGCCGCTCAGCCTTAACATGTCGCAGTGTCAGGGCGAGTTGGAGATACCCGCGGTCGGCTTCAAAGGTGGGTCGCTCGACATCAGAGGTAACACGGTGACTCTGACCACGGCCGACGGGGCCACGCGCGCCGGAACGGTTATCGCCTACGCCCGGAGCGCGTACTACCTGGACTCAAACGTCAGCCTGAGCTTCGTCCAGACGAGTGCTCCGGTCTCCAGCGCCGAGTGGAGGCCGCCACTTACCATTTCCTTGCTAATCTCCCAGAGCAGAACACGCCCTAAGGAGGTGACCGTATCCCCCGTCCGGGGCGCGCTAACCTCTACCGCTCCGGCCCGACTGCGTTGTGCGGAGATGGGCGCGGCACCCAAGAAAATTGTGAAGTAGCTTGCCCAGAGAGTAAGTGCTGATCTTAATGCCTGCCCCTTCTTTCAAACCTTTGCTGGCATTAATTCACGTGAGTCGCTCTAACAACTGATCGAGACTTATGACTTCGAAA
>JBJMGQ010000158.1:0-7306 GCA_045807845.1 Pyrinomonadaceae bacterium
CGTCCTCACCGACCCGGCTTACGCGCGCCTCTTCACGAGCGAGGAGCTGGAGACCGTCCACCGCCACGTCCCCTGGACGCGCAAGGTGCGCGAGGGCCAGACCGAGAAGGGCGGCGCGCAGATCGACCTGCTCGAATACATCCGTCGCAACAGTGGCACACTGGTGCTGAAGCCCAACGACGACTACGGCGGGCACGGCATCTACATCGGCTGGAACAACGAGGCGGCGGCGTGGGACGAGGCGCTGCAAGTGGCGGTAGTCAACGGCGACTACCTCGTGCAGGAGCGCGTCCCGACGGCGCGCGAGACCTTCCCGGCGCTCGCCGACGACGGCTCAATCGTCTACGCCGAACAGCTCGTAGACCTCGACCCGATGCTCTTTAACGGGCGGGTCGGCTCGGCCTTCACGCGTCTGTCCTCGACGGAGCTGGCGAACGTCTCTTCGGGCGGCGGGATGGTGCCGACCTTCATCATCGACAAGAGGGCTTGAGCGGGGCGGCGGCGCGCAAGTTTCAAAACCCGACAGCGCAGGAGTCAACCAACGATGAACTACGTCAACAGCGAGGAGCCGCACGAGGAGCGGCGACGCTTTGAGCGCTCGCGGCTCATCATCGACGTGTTCTACAACGGCGCCGACCTGACCGGCGTCGCCAGCTCGCAGGACATCAGCCCGGGCGGGCTCTACATGAACACGCAGGCGGACATCCCCGAGGGCTCCGTGCTCACGCTGCGCCTGCCGCTGGAAGGGCACGACGTTATTTGCAACGGCGAGGTCGTCTACATCAACCCCGGGCGCGGCGTGGGCGTGACCTTTCAGGGGCTCTCGGACGAAGACCGCGCGCACCTTGAGTCCGCACTTAAAAGTCAGTAGCCGCGCACCCGACGCGAGTGGCAGGAGAACTTCCCGATGACGGAAGAACGATACACTTTAGGGATTGAGGAGGAGTTCCAGATCGTAGACCCGCAGACGCGGGAGCTGCGTTCGCGCGTCGCCGAGATGCTCGAAGAGGGCAAGATGATGCTCGGCGAGCAGGTCAAGCCCGAGATGATTCAAGCGCAGATCGAGGTCGGCACCGGCATCTGTCGCAACATACAGGAGGCGCGCCGCGACATCACGCGCCTGCGCTCCATCGTCTCCGGGCTCGCGCGCAAGCAGGGCTTACGCATCATCGCCGCCTCGACCCATCCGATCTCGCAGTGGAACGAGCAACTGATTTACGACGACCCGCACTACAAGCTCTTAATCGAAGAGCTTCAGATGGTCGCGCGCTCGCTGCTCATCTTCGGCATGCACGTCCACGTCGGCATCGCCGACCGCGACCGGCAGATTCACATCATGAACGCGGCGCGCTACTTCCTGCCGCACGTGCTCGCGCTCTCGACCTCGTCGCCCTACTGGCTCGGCATCGACACGGGGCTCAAGTCCTACCGCTGCGAGGTCTTCAAGAAGTTTCCGCGCACCGACATTCCCGACCACTTCGAGTCGTACGCGCCGTACGAGCGCTACGTTAAGTTCCTGCTCGACACCAACTGCATCAGCGGCCCGAAGAAGATTTGGTGGGACGTGCGCCCGCACCCGTTCTTCCCGACGCTTGAGTTTCGCATCTGCGACATCCCGACGCGCGTGGACGACACGGTCGCCATCACCGCGCTCTTCCAAGCCATCGTCGCGCGGCTCGACAAGCTCATCGAGAAGAACCTCGGCTTCCGCCTCTACCGCCGCATGCTCATTCAAGAGAACAAGTGGCGCGCGGTGCGCTATGGGCTCGACGGCAAGCTCTTAGACCTCGGCAAGCAGAAGGAGGTGCCCGCGCGCGACCTCATCCGCGAGCTGCTCGAATTCGTAGACCCCGTGCTCGACGAGCTGGAATCGCGCAAGGAGGTCGAGCACATCCACACCATCCTCGAACGCGGGACTTCGGCCGACGAGCAGCGCCGCGTCTTCACAGAGACCGGCGACCTCAAGGCCGTCGTTGACCGTCTCATGGAACTCACCATCGAGAACGTCCCCGACGAGTGGAAGGATTAGCCCGCGCGCGTTTAAGAAGTAACCAGAGAGAGGGAGAGGCACAGCTAATTGAATTTAGCTGTGCCTCTCTCTCTCTCTGGTTACTTGCTTTCAGGCGGCGCGGCGCTGATGTTCCTGCGCGAGGATGAGGAAGTTCTCGAAGAGCAGGCGACCGTCGCGCGACTCGTTGGGGTGCGCCCAGAGCGTGCGTGCGCTCGCCTCTTCGCGCAGCAGGCGCTTGCGCTCTTCGGGCGCGAGGTTCGGGTTGATGCGCTGAAGGTTGCTCGTCAAGTCCTGAAACGACTTCTCAAGGTGGAACTGCACGGTGTAGATGAGCTGCCCGCCGGTGCGCTTGACCATCATCTGGTTGCGGCACAGGTACGAAGTCGCCAGCAGTTGAAAGCCTTCGGGCAGGCGCGCGAGCTGTAGGCCGTGGTTCTGCCAGACGCGGAGGTTGCGCCCCTCGGTCGTGTAGTCCTGCCAGACGCCGGCCTCGCGCTCGTGTATGCCGCGGAAGATAGGGTCGTCGGGCTCGGTGATGCGGATGAAGCGGTACTGGTACTCGAAGTTGCGTCCGGCGCGCTGCTCGGCGGGCTCGGCGTTGTCGAGCGTAACGCAAGGCACTCCGAACGAGAGGCCGATGAGCTGGTGCCCGCCGCAGATGCCCAAGAGCGGCGTCGTCGTCTTCACCGCCCACGCCGCGAAGCGCCGCAGCATCCCGGGGTCGTAATAGTCGAAGTCCGAGAGCGTCCCCGAAAGCACGATGGCTTCGGGTTGAAACTCTTCGGCGGCCTCGACCGCTTCCGAGAGGTGCGCGACGTGAACCTCGGGCTCCTCGACCAGCCGCTTGATGTTCTTGACGATGTTGTCGAGCGCGAGCCCCGAGATGTATCGCTCACGCTCAAGCTTCGCGGCGGCCGACTCGCCCCACTCGCTCCGCGCCGTGTCGGACAGGTTTGACTCGTCGCGCAGGAGGTCGTTGACGACGAGAACGCGGATACTCTTAATCCGCTTCTCGAACGGCTCGTACGGGCAGTAAGGGCGCTGGCTGTATGGAAAGGGGAGGGCGTCGAAATGCTCCTCCGGTGCGTGCTGGCTCATCTCTGTTGTCATCGTTCGAAACTTAAAACCCCTTGTCCGTTACTTTAGATGCGCGGCGTGCGCTGCCGGGTGTTCTGGTTGAAAGCGGGAACGGCTGTGCCCGCGCCCGCCTCTTCGATCTCGCGCTTAACTTCTCTGTGCGTCGCCGAGCGCACGCGCGCGCGGAAGGTGTCGGCGCGTCCCTCGGTCAGGTGGTCGGCCAGAAGCAGCGTGCGCTGCCAGGCCGACTCAAGGTCGTCGGCGAGCCTTGAGATTTTGGTGATGTCGTAAGGCACCGCGACGCGCGCGACACCCGCGCGGGCGAAGACCGAGAGGTAACGCGCCGTGGCGAAGTCCGGGCACGAGACCCGGCGCCTGCCGACTTTGAGCTCGATGCCGAGCAGCGTGTGCTGCACCTCGACCGCGACGTTCTTCGCGGCCACGGGGACGGCGTGCGCGCGCGTGCGCAAGGGCAAGATGCGCTCGCGGTAGATGCGCGGCGGCCACTCTTCGCCGAGTCGCTCGCGGACTTCCAACACCAGCCCTTCGGCCGAGCCGGGGCGCGGCGATGCAGCGGCGCCCGCGCTGGTTGCGGGATAGTTCTGAGCGGTCTCGGTCGCGGCTCTCATGTGAGTTGCGTTTAAGTACAAAAGCAAAAACCCCGAAGGGACGGCCCGCGCGACCCGGGCCATCCCTTCGGGGTTGCCGGGTACTTGGTCAGCGCAGAACCGAAACGATGTTCCACTGCGCGGCGCGGAAGGCGTCGATGACGCGACCGGGGAAGAGCCCGAGGTAGAGCACGCCGCCCACGGTCAACACCAATGCCAGCGCCACGCTCGCCGGTATGCGCGGCGATTGCCACTGCGTCGTGCGCTCCCGAAAGAACATCACGACGATCAGCCGCAGGTAGTAGTATACAGAAATCGCCGTGTTTAGCACGCCGATGATGACGAGCCAACGATAGCCCTGCGCGAGCGCCTCGCTGAAGACCACCACCTTGCCCATGAAGCCGGCCGTCAAAGGCACGCCCAGCAGGCTCAGGAGGAAGAGCGAGAGCGTGAGCGAGAGCGCGGGCGAATGGAAGCCGATGCCTCTGTAATCCTCGACATCCGTGCGGCGGTCGCCGCTGCGCGCGATGAGGGTGACGACGGCGAAGGCGCCGAGGTTCATCACGGCGTAGACGAGCAGGTAGAAGACGACCGCGGCGACCGCGTCGTCGCGCCGCGCGGGGTCGAGCGCCGCGCCCGCCGCCACGAACCCGACGAGCGCGTAGCCCGCGTGCGCGATGGACGAGTAGGCCAGCATCCGCTTCACGTTCGTCTGCACGAGCGCGACGATGTTCCCGACGCTCATCGTCAAAATCGCCAGCAGCCACAGCGCGTCGAGCCACGCGGAGTGTAGCTGCGCGCCGGTCGTGGCCTTCGACTGCGCCGCCGCCGCGACGAGCGGGAACGCGAAGAGGAAGACGCGCATGAAGGCGGCAAAGCCCGCGGCCTTCGGCCCCGCGGCCATGAAGGCCGTGACGGGCGTGGGCGCGCCCTCGTAAACGTCGGGCGTCCAGACGTGGAAGGGCGCGAGCGCGACCTTGAAGCCGAAGCCGATGAGCAGCATCGCCGCGCCCGCGAAGAGGAGCGGCGGATAGAGGCTGTCGTTGATGCGTTCGGCGATGACGCTCAGATTCGTCGAGCCGACCATCACGCCGCCGCCCTGCACCCCCTTCGCCGTCGCGCCGTAGACGAGCGCGATGCCGAAGAGCAGGAAGGCCGAGGAGAACGAGCCGAGGATGAAGTACTTGAGCGACGACTCGTTCGAGCGCACGTCGCTGCGGCGGAAGCCCGCCATCACGTAGGTCGCGATGGAGAGGATTTCCAGACCGAGGAAGAGCATGACGAGGTCGTTGCCCGCCGCCATCAACATCATCCCCACGGTGGCGAACAGCAGCAGCGTGTGGAACTCGCCCGCGGGCAGCCCCTCCCACTCGACCCAGATCATCGAGACGAGCACCGTCAGCGCGGCGACGACGATGAAGACCAGTGTGAAGGAGAGCCGCAGAGGGTCGAGGACGACCATGCCGTCCCACGCCGAGCCCGGCACGCGCCCGTCGGCGCCGCCCCACAGCCAGAGGACGGCTACGGTTGAGGCCGCGAGCCCCGCGAGCGAGATGGCGCCTGTCACCCAGCGCTGGCTCAGCCGTCGCGTGAAGGCGTCCACGAGCATCACGACGACGCCCACGACCGAGAGTATCAGCTCGGGCAGAAGTATCCCGAAGTTCACGTCGGGCGCGGACGGGTGTATGACTGCTAAGCTCAGATTCATCGTGTCCAGCTCTTGTTCTTATCTGCCCCCGCCGCTCGGCCGCGAGGCGAGGAGCGCGTTGACGCGTTCGCGCACCAACTGTTTGTAGACGGTGATGTCCTGCGGCATCCCCTTGTGCGCGGGGCCGATAGCGTGTCCTTCGGCGTCGAAGAAGACGACGACAGGGATGCGCGTGCCCGTGTTCTCGTACTGCGCCAGCGCCACGCCGCCGGGGTCGCGCAGGACGGGCACGGTCATGCGTCGCTCCTTCACGTAGTGACGGAGGATGTTGTTCGACACGCGCTTCGTGTCCTCGATGCTGACCCAGAGGAAGCGGACGGGCTTGCCCGCATACTCAACCTTCAGCTCTTCGACCGCGACCATCTCCCAAGTGCACGGCACGCACCACGTCGCGCCGAACGAGACGACGAGCACGTCGCCGCGCATCTCCGTCGTGTCGTAAAACTTCCCATCCAGACCCTTGAGCCTGAAGCCGTCCCCGGCCAACGCGGGCTCAACCTTCTGCTGCGCCTGCGCGCCGACGACGGCGGCGAGCAGGAGGACGAGCGCGAATGTGGTTCGACTAAAAAGCTGCATCAAGGTTCTTACTTCTCCCGCGCCTCGGCGTGGAAGTCGCCCTGCGCGCTACCGGTGACGCGCGCGCGGACGGCCTCGACGCTTGCACGTGCGCGCGCAAGGAACGGCCGCGGATAGGCGCCCATGTAGAGCATCAGGATCAGCAACGGCGTTAACAGACCTATCTCGCGCCAGTTCAAGTCCGCGAGCCCTCGGTTCGCAGGGTTGTTGACGCGCCCGAAGAGCACGCGCTGCAACATCCAGAGCATGTAGACGGCCGCCCAGATGACGCCCGTCGCCGCCAGCATCGTCACCGCCCACACGTTCAGATGATAGTCACGCCCGCCCAGCCAGAAGACGAAATCGACGGGTGAGTTCCACATCCCGAACATGATGAGAAACTCGCCCACGAACCCGTTCAAAAGCGGCAAGCCCACCGACGAGAGCGACGTGAAGACGAACAACGTGGCGAAGAGCGGCATCGGCTTCGACAACCCGCCGAACTCTCCAATCATGCGCGTGTGCCGCCGCTCGTAGATCATGCCGACGAGCAGGAAGAGCGCGCCGGTCGAGACGCCGTGGTTGAGCATCTGATAGAGCGCGCCCTGCATGCCCCACTCGGTGAAACTGAACATGCCGAGCACGACGAAGCCCATGTGGCTCACGGAAGAGTATGCGACCAGCCGCTTGACATCCGGCTGCACCATCGCGACGAGCGCGCCATAGATGATGCCGATGACGGCGAGCACGATGAAGACCGGCGCGAACTCGCGCGACGCCTCGGGGAAGAGCGCGAAGTTGAAGCGCATCAACCCGTACGTCCCCATCTTCAGCATGACACCGGCGAGCAGGACGGAGCCGGCCGTCGGCGCCTCTGTGTGCGCGTCGGGCAGCCATGTGTGGAAAGGGAAGAGCGGCACCTTGACGCTGAAGGCGAGCGCAAAGAGCCCGAACAGTATCGCCTGCTCCTGCGTGGAGACGCCGTTCGAGACGAGCGAAATCTTTCCCTGTTGGAGCGCGTCGAGCAGCAGCACGTAGTCGAACGTGCCCCCGGTCACGCCGGGGATGCCGGAGTAGAGATACCAGAGCCAGATGATGCCGGCGAGCATCAGGAGGCTCCCGACCGACGTGTAGATGAAGAACTTGACGGCCGCGTAGAGGCGTCGGTCGCCGCCCCACGCCCCGATGAGGAAGAACATCGGGACGAGCGACGCCTCGAAGAAGAGGTAGAAGAGCAGCAGGTCGAGCGAGACGAAGACGCCGATCATCGCCGACTCAAGCAGCAGCATGAAGGCGAAGAAGGCGAGCGGGCGCTTCTCGACCGCAGTCCACGAAGAGAGGATCGAG
>JBJMGQ010000159.1:0-5448 GCA_045807845.1 Pyrinomonadaceae bacterium
CACGACGGCCGTCAACATCGCCACGATGCTCGCGCAGACCGGCGCCGATGTGCTCGTGCTCGACTGCGACCTGCGCCGCCCGCGCATCCACGCGCACTTCGGCATGCCGAACACGAAAGGTGTGACGAACTACCTTTCGGGCGAGTCGAACGTCTCGGAGCTGGTGCAGACCTACGACAAGCTGCCCAACCTGAAGGTCATCCCTTCGGGGCCCGTCCCGCCCAACGCGGCCGAGCTTTTGGGGTCGGACGAGATGCGCAAGCTTCTCTACGTGCTCGCGGAGAACTTCACGCACATCATCATCGACTCGCCGCCGGCCATCTCGTTCACCGACGCGTCGATTCTCTCGACGATGGTTGACGGCGTGATGCTCGTCGTCCACGGTGGCCGCTCGTCGCGCGCCGTGGTCAGACGCGCCAAGCAGCAGTTGCAGGACGTGGGCGCGCACCTCTTCGGCATCGTTCTCAACAACGTGAAGCTCGAAGGGACGGACTACTACTACTACTCGGGTTACTACTCGAACTACTACGCCGGGGACGAGGACGGCGTGCCCGAGGGCGCAGAGGCCGCCGCGGGCGCGGGCTCGAACGGCCGCGGCAACGGGGCGCGTTGATGGCGGGCGAGTTCTGCCGCGTCGCCTCGGATGTCGAACTCGGGCGCGACGTTCAAATCTACGCCTTCGTCAACCTCTACGGCTGCCGTGTCGGCGACGAGACACGCATCGGCACCTTCGTCGAGATACAGAAGGGCGCACAGGTCGGCGCGCGCTGCAAGATTTCGAGCCACACCTTCATCTGCGAAGGAGTGACGCTCGAAGACGAGGTCTTCGTCGGCCACGGCGTGATGTTCATCAACGACCGATGCCCCCGCGCCACGCGCGCAGACGGCACGCCCCAAGCGGAAGAGGACTGGACGCTCGAACACACGGTCGTCCGCCGCGGCGCCTCCATCGGCAGCAACGCCACCATCCTCTGCGGCCTTGAAATCGGCGCGCGCGCCGTCGTCGGCGCCGGAGCCGTCGTCACCAAAAGCGTCCCCCCCGGCGCCGTCGTCGCCGGCAACCCGGCGAGAGTGATCGGAAACGCTGAAGAAGAGTAGGCAGAAGGCAGATGGCAGTAGGCAGTTAAGACAACTTCTCTTCAACTGCCTACTGCCATCTGCCTACTGCCTACTTCTTTACTTTTATGCCAGTTCCCTTCGTAGACCTACAGGCGCAGTACCGCTCGATCAAGGCCGAGATTGACGCGGCCGTCCAGCGCGTGCTCGACACGTCGGCCTTCATTTTGGGTCGCGAGGTCGAGGCGTTCGAGCGCGCGTTCAGTGAGTACGTCGGCGCGCGCGAATGCGTAGGCGTCTCGAACGGCACGGCGGCTATCCAGTTGACTCTGCAAGCGTGCGGCGTCGGCGCGGGCGACGAGGTCATCGTCCCCGCCAACACCTTCTTCGCCACGGCCGAGGCCGTCTCGACCGCGGGCGCCACGCCCGTCTTCGTTGACTGCGACCCCTTCACCTACAACATCGACGCGTCACGCATCGAAGCAGTCATCACGCCGCGCACGCGCGCCGTCCTCCCCGTCCACCTCTACGGCCAACCGGCCGACCTCGACCCAATCTTTGAGATTGCCGAACGCCGTAAGCTCTTCGTCATCGAGGACGCAGCGCAGGCGCACGGCGCGCGGTACAAGGGACGCCGCGTCGGCTCGCTCGCGCGCGCGGGCTGCTTCAGCTTCTATCCGGGCAAGAACCTCGGCGCCTACGGAGAGGGCGGCGCCGTCGTCACCGACGATGCGGAGGTCGCGCGCCGCCTGCGGATGCTGCGCGACCACGGCTCCGAGCAGAAGTATCGTCACGAACTCGTCGGCTACAACTTCCGCCTCGAAGGCATTCAGGGCGCGGTGCTGGGTGTGAAGCTGAAGTACCTCGACGACTGGAACGCTCTGCGACGCGCGCACGCCGCGCGTTACCGCGCGCTGCTCGCGCCGCTCGCCGGCGCGCTCGCGCTCCCCTCTGAGGCCGACTACGCCGAGCACGTCTATCACCTCTTCGTCATACAAACGGGCGCGCGCGACGCTCTGCAACGCTTCCTCTCGGCGGCGGGCGTGCAGACCGGCATACACTACCCCGTGCCCGTCCACCTGCAACCGGCCTACGCCGCGCACGGGCACAAGGAGGGCGACTTCCCCAACGCCGAGTCGCAGTCGCGGCGCGTGCTCTCGCTCCCGATGTTCGCGGAGTTGACCGAGCATCAAATCGGCTACGTCGCCCACGCCCTCACAGACTTCTGCGCCGAAGCTTCGGCCGCCGCCGGTTGAACCCTCGCCCGCCCGCGTTTATTGTATCCAAGCCCGCGGGGGCTTCACTTTCGCCATGACTATTTCCGTAGGTGTCGTCGGCTGCGGCTACTGGGGGCCGAACCTGATACGCAACTTCGCCGAGAACGAAGGGGCGGTCTTGCGCTGGCTCTGTGACAAGGACGCGCGCCACCTCTCGAAAGTCGCGCGGCGCTACCCCGGCGCGCGCCCGACGCAGGACTACGCGGAGCTGCTTGCCGACTCACACCTCGACGCCGTCGCCATCGCCACGCCCGTCGCCACGCACTACGACTTCGCGCGCCGCGCGCTCGAAGCGGGCAAGCACGTCCTCATCGAAAAGCCTTTCACCGCGAGCGCACGCGAAGCCGAAGAGCTCATCGCGCTCGCCGAGCGCCGCGGGCTCACGCTGATGGTTGACCACACCTTCATCTACACGGGCGCCGTCCGCAAGATTAAGGAGACGGTGGACGCGGGCGAGCTGGGCGATCTGCTCTACTTCGACTCGGTGCGCGTCAACCTCGGCCTCTTCCAGCGCGACATCAACGTCGTCTGGGACTTGGCGCCGCACGACTTCTCCATCATGGACTACGTCGTCGGCCGAGAGCCTACGGCGCTGCTCGCAACGGGCAGTTGGCACATCGAGCCCGGGATAGAGAACATCGCCTACGTCCAGTTGCGCTTCGGCGACTCGCTCATCGCCAACTTCCACTTCAACTGGCTCTCGCCCGTCAAGATTCGGCGCACGCTCATCGCAGGCAGCCGCCGCATGATCGTCTACGACGACATCGAGCCGACCGAGAAGATTCGCATCTACGACAAGGGCGTCACGCGCAACGAATACGGCGCCGACGAGGAGGAGGCGTACAAGACGCTCGTCAGCTACCGCACCGGCGACGTGTGGGTGCCGAAGCTCGACCCGACCGAGGCGCTCCACTACGTCTGCGCCGAGTTCCTCGACTCCATCCGCGACGCGCGCCCCTCGGCCTCCGACGGCCACGCGGGTCTGCGCGTCGTCCGTCTCCTCGAAGCCGCGCAAGCGTCAATCAACGACGGCGGGCGCTGGATTAAACTTTAGAGTGATAAGTGATGAGTGATAAGTGATAAGTGAATACACGGCCCCTCTTATCTTTCTTATCACTGATCACTCATCACTTATCACTAAACAGAGATGTCAACGACAGCGGCGAAAATGCAAGTGCCCCTTCTCGACCTGAAGCAGCAGCACTCCGTCTTGCGCGACGAGCTGCGCGCGGCTTTGGAGCGCGTGCTCGACTCGCAGCAGTTCATCCTCGGCGAGGACGTGCGACTGCTCGAATCAGAGCTGGCGCGTTACACGCGTGCGCGGTATGCGGTCGGGTGCGGGTCTGGGTCGGATGCGCTGTTGCTGGCGCTGCTGGCTACGGACGTGGGCGCGGGCGCGGAGGTCGTCACGACGCCCTTCACCTTCTTCGCCACCGCGGGCGCGGTCGTGCGCACGGGCGCGCGCCCCGTCTTCGTGGACATCGAGCCGCGCACATACAACATCGACCCCGCGCTCATTGAAGGCGCCATGACTGAGCGCACGCGCGCTCTTTTGCCCGTCCATCTCTACGGCCAGTGTGCCGAGATGGACGAGCTGCTGAGCGTCGCCGGGAGAAGAGGCGTGCCCGTCATCGAAGATGCCGCGCAGGCCATCGGCGCCGAAGACGGCAAGGGACGTGCGGCCGGTTCGTTGGGAGACGTGGGCTGCTTCAGCTTCTACCCGACGAAGAATCTCGGCGCGGCGGGCGAAGCGGGGCTGGTGACGACGAACGACGCTGGTGTGGCCGAGCGTCTGCGACGCCTGCGCGTCCACG
Organism: Pyrinomonadaceae bacterium; assembly: GCA_045807845.1. Lineage (GTDB taxonomy): Bacteria > Acidobacteriota > Blastocatellia > Pyrinomonadales > Pyrinomonadaceae > QHXN01. The sequence goes on from JBJMGQ010000159.1 coordinate 4,148, forward strand.
GCGGCGCGACTGAATATCATCACGACGAGGTCGGCTTCAACAGCCGCCTCGACACCTTGCAGGCCGCCGTGCTCCGCGTCAAGCTCCCGCACCTCGACGCTTGGTCGAACGCGCGGCGCGAGCGTGCCGCAACCTATACGCGCTTGATTGAAGAGGCGGGACTCGCGGAGTTCGTCACGCCGCCGCACGTCCTCGACGGCGCGCGCCACATCTTTCATCAGTACGTCGTCCGCGTTCACGCAGCACGACGCGACGCGCTTCTCGAACACCTCAAACAGAACGGCGTCGGCACGAAGGTCTACTACCCCGTGCCGCTCCACCTGCAACCCTGCTTCGCCAACCTCGGTTACAAGGAGGGCGACTTCCCCGAGTCCGAGCGCGCCGCGCGCGAGACGCTCGCGCTCCCGATGTTCCCCGAGTTGACAAGCGCGCAACAAGAGTACGTCGTCGAGACGCTCCGACGCTTCTTCGCCTGAGCGTCGAGGCTTTAAGAGAGGAGGTGCCCCGTGCCACTTGCAAGACTCGCCCCGCGGCTCTCTTCAAAGTCGCTCAAAGCTCTCTCACTCGTCTGCGTCCTCGCGGCGCTCTGCCTCGCGCAGACGGCCGCGGCGCAGTCGGGGCGCAAACTCAAGCCCGCGCCGCCCCCGTCCGAGCCGGTGCGGCCGGACAAACCCGCGCTCGCGCCCCATCCCCTCGCTACAACTCGAAGCGGGCGGGCGCGAGATCGCCGACCGCGTCTGGAACAAATTCTGAGCTTATGAGAAGGCTGACGACGCTGCTGCTCGCACTCTCGCTCCTCCTCGTCCCGTCCGTCTCCTTCGCGGCGACGCAGAGCGCGCGGGGCGTGGACAGGCGCGCGTTGGCCGGGCGCGTGCGCGCGGAGTTCCTGCACGCGTGGCGCGGCTACGAGCGTTACGCTTGGGGGCACGACGAGCTGCGACCCTTATCGAAGACGGCGCGCGACTGGTACGCCGAGCCGCTCTACATGACACAGGTGGACGCGCTCGACACGCTCATCCTCATGGGACTGCGCGAAGAGGCCGAGCGCGACCGCGAGTTCATCGTCAAGCATCTCTCATTCGACAAAGACATCTACGTCCAGAACTTTGAGATCACCATCCGGCATCTCGGCGGGCTCATCTCGGCCTATCAGTTGACGAATGACCGCCGGCTCCTGCGCCTCGCCGAAGACTTGGGCACACGCCTCCTGCCCGCGTTCGAGTCGAAGACCGGCATCCCCTATCGCTTCGTCAACCTGCGCAACGGCGCCGTGCGCGGCGAGGTGACGAACCCGGCCGAGG
>JBJMGQ010000160.1:0-10852 GCA_045807845.1 Pyrinomonadaceae bacterium
CTTGTTTCTCACCACGGCGCTCTTCAACGAGAGCGTGCGCGGCGAGCCGGGCGTCTTCGCGGGCGTGCGCGACGTGCTCTTCGGCGGCGAGATGGCCGACCCCGAGGCGGTCAGACTCGCGCTGGGCGAGGGCGGCCCCCAACGGCTCGTCCACGTCTACGGGCCGACCGAGACGGTGACGTTCGCCACCTCGTGCGAGCTGCGCGGCGCGGAGGCGGGGCGGGCGGTGCCGATCGGGAGACCCATCTCGAACACGTCTGCCTACGTCCTCGACGCCCGCTTGCAGCCCTCTCCGGAGGGGGCGGTCGGCGAACTCTACCTCGGCGGGGCCGGGGTGGCACGCGGCTACTTAGGGCAGCCGGGACTGACGGCCGGTCGCTTTGTGCCAGACCCGTTCTCCGGTGAAGCAGGCGCGCGGATGTACCGGACGGGCGATCTGGTGCGGTGGGGGCGCGGCGGGGAGTTGGAGTTCGTCGGGCGGGTGGATGATCAGGTGAAGATTCGCGGCTTCCGCATCGAGCCCGGGGAGGTGGAGGCGGCGCTGCGGCGACAGGCGGGTGTGAGGGAGGCCGTCGTAAGGGTGCAGGAGCACGAGGCGTTGGGCAGGCAGTTGGTCGCTTACGTGGTGCCGGAAGGTGAAGCGACGGTGGCGTCGCTGCGTGCGCGGCTTGAGGCGGAGTTGCCGGACTACATGGTGCCTGCGGGATGGATGCTGCTGGAGCGTCTGCCGCTGAACGCCAACGGGAAGGTGGATCGTGGGGCGTTGCCGGAGGTAGAGATCGGAGAGGGTGGAGTAGAGGTGACGGGGCCGCGGACGCCGGTGGAGCAGGCGGTGGCCGACATCTGGGCGGAGGCGACGGGGCTGCGGCCGGGCTCATTCGGGGTGCACGACAACTTCTTTGACCTCGGCGGCCACTCGCTCTTAGCCACGCAGATCGTCTCGCGCATCCGCAGAGTCTTCGACACCGAAGTCCCCTTGCAGGCGCTCTTCGACGCGCCGACGGTCAGCGCGCTGGCCGCGCGCATCAACGAGCTGAAGGGTGCCGTCACCGTCCCTCATATCCGCCGGGCGCGGCGCGACGGGGCGCAGCCGCTCTCCTACGCGCAGCAGCGCCTGTGGTTCCTGCAACAGTTGATGCCGGACAACATCAGCTACAACATCCCCGTCCGGCGCAGGCTTAAGGGGGCGCTCGACGTTGAGGCGCTGCGGCGCGCGTTGACCGAGATCGTACGGCGCCACGAGGCCCTCCGCACGCACGTCGAGCAGACCGGCGGACAGATCGTCCAGGTGGTTGACCCGCCGTGCGAACTGCCGCTGCCCGTGGAACAGATCGCGGGCGCGAACGAGTCCGAGCGCCACCGCCAGGTCGAGTGGTGGATGCAGCAGGACGCGCACACGCCGTTCGACCTCGGCCGCTCGCCGCTGGTGCGCGCGCGACTGCTGCGCCTCGACGCGCAGGAACACGTGCTGCTGCTGACGATGCATCACGTGGTGACGGACGGCTGGTCGATGGGCGTGCTCAACCGCGAACTCGGCGTGCTCTACGAGGCGTACGCGAAGGGCGAGGAGTCGCCGCTGCCCGAGCTGGAGATTCAGTACGCGGACTTCGCGGCGTGGCAGCGCGAGTGGCTGACGGGCGAGGTGATGGAGTCGGAACTCTCCTACTGGCGCCGGCAGCTCTCGGGCGTGGAGCCGCTGGAGCTGCCGACCGACAGGCCGCGCCCCGCCGTCCAGAGCCACCGCGGGGCCGTCAAGCCCGTGACGCTCGACCGGGAGCTGGTCGCTTCGCTCAAGCGCCTCAGCCGCGGCGCGGGGACGACCCTCTTCATGACGCTGCTGGCCGGCTTCAAGCTGCTCTTACAGCGCTACGCGGGGCAGGACGACGTGGTCGTCGGCACCCCCATCGCCGGACGCACGAGCGAGGAGACGGAGGCCCTCATCGGCTTCTTCGTCAACACGCTCGCGCTGCGCACCGACCTCTCGGGGAATCCGACGGTGCCCGAACTGTTGGAGCGCGTGAAGCGGACTGCGCTTGAGGCGTACGCGCATCAGGAGGTGCCGTTCGAGAAGCTGGTCGAGGAGCTACAGCCCGAGCGCGACCTGAGCCGCAACGCGATCTTTCAGGTCATGTTCGTGATGCAGACCGCGCCCGTCGGCGAGATGAGGCTGGCGGGGCTCGAAGCGAGCCCGGTGGAAGCGACGAACGAGACGGCTAAGTTCGACCTGCTGCTCAGCGTCGCCGAGACCGACGGCGGCGAAGTCTGCGGGTTGATGGAGTACGACGTTGACCTCTACGAGCCCGCGACCGTCGAGCGGATGCTGCGCCACTGGGCGCGTCTGTTGGAGGGACTCTGCGCCGAGGGCGGCGAGCGCCGCGTCGGAGAGTTGGAGGCGCTCGGCGCCGACGAGCGTGAGCGTGCCCTCGTCGAGTGGAACCGCACCGAACAGCCTTACGAACGTCAGCGCTGCATCCACCAGTTGATGGAGGGCGCGGCGGTCGAGCACGCGGAGTTGAGCGCGGTCGAGGACGAAGGCGCGCGGCTCAGCTACGCGGAGCTGAACGCCCGCTCCAACCGGCTGGCGCATCATCTGCGCCGTTTGGGCGTCGGCCCCGAAGTCCGCGTCGGGCTCTTCATGGAGCGTTCGGCCGAGATCGTCGTCGGGATGATGGGCATCCTCAAGGCGGGCGGCGCGTATGTCCCCGTCGACCCCGAGTACCCGCGCGCGCGCGTCGAGTTCCTTCTGGCCGACGCCGAGATGGACGTGATCGTCAGCCAGCAGTCGCTCGTGGAGCGCCTGCCGGAGGGGCGGGCGCGCATCGTCTGCCTCGACCGCGACTGGCCCGAGATCGAGCGCGAGCCGGCCGAGAACGTCGAGAGCGGGGTCGGGCCGGACAACGCCGCCTACGTTATCTACACGTCGGGCTCCACGGGGCAGCCCAAGGGCGTCGTCATCACGCACCACAGCGCGAACGCCTTCCTCCACTGGTGCCGGCACGAGTTCAAAGAAGAGTTCGAGACGGTGGCGGCAACCACCTCGGTCTGCTTCGACCTCTCGATCTTCGAAATCTTCTTCCCGCTCAGCGTCGGCAAGCGCGTGAAGGTTCTGCGCTCGGCGCTTGACCTGCAAACACACGTCGGGGCCGAGCCGGGACTCTTCATCAACACGGTGCCGTCCGCCGTTAAGCACCTGCAAGACGCCGGGGTCGATCTGAGTCTGGCGGCCGGGCTGAACATGGCCGGCGAGCCGATCCCGTACGAGGTGGTCAAGCGGCTGCCGGAGGGGCTCGCGGTGCGGAACCTCTACGGCCCGTCGGAGGATACGACCTACAGCACGTACCACCGGCTTGCGGGCGGAGGCGACCACCACCTCATCGGCCGGCCGCTCGGCAACCGGCAGGCTTACGTCCTCGACCGGAACCTGCGGCCCGTGCCCGTCGGCGTGACGGGCGAGCTGTACCTCGGGGGCGTGGGGCTCGCGCGCGGCTACCAGAAGAGGCCCGACATGACGGCCGAGCGCTTCGTGCCCGACCCGCACGGGGTCGTCCCCGGCGGGCGGCTCTACCGGACGGGCGACCTCGCCCGCTACCTCGAAGACGGGACGCTCGACTTCCTCGGCCGCGCCGACGGGCAGTTGAAGATTCGGGGTTTCCGCATCGAGTTGGGCGAGATCGAGGTGGCGCTGACAGGGCACGCGGGCGTCGGCGAGGCCGTGGTGCTGGCGCAGGGCGAGGGCTCGAACAAGCAGCTCGTCGCCTACGTCGTCGGCCGCGAGGGCGACAAGCCGCCGACGGCCGAGCTGCGCGGCTGGCTCAAGACGAAGCTGCCCGACTACATGGTGCCGGCGCAGTTCGTCGAGTTGGAGCGGCTGCCGCTGACCCCCAACGGCAAGCTCGACCGCAAGGCGCTCTCCCGCATCAGGGAGAAGCCGGCCGAGGCCCCGCAGACGATGCAGGCCAACAAGACCGAGGAGGCGCTGATCGAGATTTGGAAGGAGCTGCTCGGCGTCCCGGCGGTCGGGCTCGACGACAACTTCTTTGACCTCGGCGGCCACTCGCTGCTGATCGCGCGGATGTCGCAGCTCATCGAGCAGAGGTTCGGCACACCGGTCAGAATCGTCCCGCTCTTCCGCTACCCGAACATCAGGGCGCTCGCCGCCTTCCTGAGTGAGTCACAGGAGCCGGGCCAGAGCGCCGAGCCGACCGAGTTGCAGACCCGCATGGATCGCAGGAACCAGTACCTCGACCAGATGCGTGCTTCGAGAAGGAGCAGCGGCGCCGACTCGTAAGACCCGCGCCGGACAGGGGAAGCGGCCCCGCACAGTTTCACGCCGGCGACCTTAGAACGGCACGCGCACAGTTAATAGGCTCAACGCTGAATGTGGATGGCTTCAACGAACAGACCTCTTGCGAAAGTCATCTCGACCGCGCCCTCGGGCCGGCGGTTTAGCGCGCGCCGTCATCAACAAACTCGTCTCTCGCAAGAGTGCTAACGACGGAAGGAGTTCAATCATGGACGTATCAGGCGACCACAACCTTCACAATTCCATAGCCATCATCGGCATGGCGGGTAGGTTCCCGGGGGCGATGACCCTCGAAGAGTATTGGGACAATCTTTATCACGGCCGCGAGACGTTGACCTTCTTCACCAAGGAGGAGCTGTTGGAGGCGGGCATCAAGCCGGAGCGCCTCGCCAACCCCAACTTCGTCCCCGCCCGCGGCGTCTACCGGAACGCGCTCCACTTCGACGCACGCTTCTTCGGCTATAACCCGCGCGACGCCGAGCTGATCGACCCGCAGCAGCGCATCTTCCTCGAATGCTGCTGGGAGGCGATGGAGATGGCCGGCCACGACCCGAGCAACTACCCCGGCCGGGTCGGCGTCTTCGCCGGCACGGGCATGACCGCCTACATGTTCGAGCTGCTGATGCGTCCGCGCACGGCGCAGATGACCGGCTTCAACATCGTGACCTCGGCCGACCGCGACTACGTCGCCACCCGCGTCGGCTACAAGCTCGGCCTGCGCGGCCCCTGCGTCACCGTCCAGACCGCGTGCTCGACCTCGCTGGTCGCGACCTCGCTCGGCTGCCAGAGCCTGCTCACCTACCAGACCGACCTCATCCTCGCCGGCGGCGCCACCATCGACCCCGTCGAGGTCGGCGGCTACGAATTTGCCGAGGGCGGAATCCTCTCGCCCGACGGCCACTGCCGCAGCTTCGACGCCTCGGCCAAGGGCACCATCTTCGGCTCGGGGGCGGGCGTGGTCGTCCTCAAGCGGTTCGAGGACGCCGTCGCCGACAACGACACCATCTACGCCGTCATCCGCGGCTTCGCCATGAACAACGACGGCGCGATGCGCGCCGGCTACACCGCGCCGGGTGTGGACGGGCAGACGGCCGTCAGCACCGAGGCCCTCACCATGAGCGGCATCAACCCGGAGACGATCTCCTACGTCGAGTGCCACGGCACGGCCACCAACATCGGCGACCCCATCGAGGTCAAGGCGCTCGCGCGCGCCTTCGGCGCCTTCACGAAGAAGAAGAACTTCTGCGCCATCGGCTCGGTCAAGTCGAACATCGGCCACTGCGACTCGGCCGCGGGCGTCGCCGGCCTCATCAAGACCGTGCTCTCGCTCAAGCACCGGATGCTCCCGCCCACCCTCCACTTTAAGGAGCCGAACCCCGAGTTGCAGATCGAGGAGACGCCCTTCTTCGTCAACGACCGGCTGCGCGAGTGGAAGGCCGACGGCCCGCTGCGCGCCGGCGTCAACTCGTTCGGCATCGGCGGCACCAACGCGCACGTCATCGTCGAGGAGCCGCCGCCGCTGCCCGAGACCTCGGCCTCGCGCCCGTGGCAACTGCTCGTCTTGTCGGCGCGCACGCCGACGGCGCTCGACGCGATGACCGAGCGGCTCAAGCAGCACCTCCGGGAGAAGCCCGACCTCTCTCTGCCCGACCTCGCCTACACGCTCCAGGCCGGCCGCAAGCTCTTCGAGCACCGGCGCTTCCTTCTCTGCCGCACCCGCGAGAGCGCCATCGAGACCATCGAGACGCCTTCGGCCGCCGCCGGCCCCTTCACGTTCCAGCAGGGCGGCTCGGGCGCGCCCAAGTTCGTCTTCCTCTTCCCCGGTCAGGGTGCGCAGCACGTCAACATGGCGCGCGAGCTGTACCAGACCGAGGAGGCGTTCCGCCTCGCCTTCGACGAGTGCGCCGCGCACTTCCGCGAGCACCTCGGACAAGACCTCAAGGCGCTCATCTACCCCGAGGCCGGCGGCGAGGAGACCGCGGCCGAGACGATCCAGCAGACGAAGTTCACGCAGCCCGTCCTCTTCACCGTCGAGTACGCGCTCGCGCGGCTCTGGGAGCAGTGGGGCGTCAAGCCGGCGGCGATGGTCGGGCACAGCATCGGCGAGTACGTCGCCGCGTGCATGGCCGGGGTGATGTCGGTGGCCGACGCGGCGGCACTCGTCGCCGGTCGGGCCAGACTGATGCAGGGCGTGCCGTCCGGCTCGATGCTGAGCGTGATGCTGCCGGAGGCGGACGTGCGCGGGCTGCTCAAATCGGAGCCGGGCATTTCGCTCGCCGCCGTCAACGGCCCGGGCGCGTGCGTCGTCTCCGGGCCGACCGACCTCGTCGAAGCCTTCGCGCAGAAGCTTCAGGCGCAGACCATCCCGAACAAGCTGCTGAAGACCTCGCACGCCTTCCACTCGGCGATGATGGAGCCGATGCTCCCGGCCTTCTTCCAGCTCGTCAAGGGCGTGAAGCTCGCGCCGCCGAAGTCGCCCTACCTCTCGAACCTGACCGGCACCTGGATCACGCCGGAGGAGGCCACCAGCCCCGAGTACTGGGTGCAGCACCTGCGCCAGCCCGTGAAGTTCTCCGCCAACGTCGCCGAGCTGATCGGCGGCCAGCAGCGGCTCGTCTTCGTCGAGGTCGGCCCGGGGCGCGCCCTCAGCACGCTCGTCACGCAGCAGGCCGGCCGCGACCAGAACGTGCAGGTCGTCTCCAGCCTCCCCTCCGCCACGCAGGAGGGCGTTGACAGCCTCGAATCGATGTTGAAGGCGCTCGGCCAACTCTGGGCCGCCGGGGCCGAGGTGGACTGGAAGGGCTTCTACGCCAAGGAGCGCCGCCGCCGCGTGGCGTCGATCACCTACCCGTTCGAGCGCGAGAAGTACGGCGCGGTCGATTCGAAGCCCATAGCGCAGCCCGCCGCCGCCAAGAAGAGTTCCGACCGGCGCGAGTTCGACGAGTGGTTCCTCACCCCGACGTGGCTGCGCACGACCGCGGTCGCGCCCTCGCCGCAGGACGGGCAGAACTACGTCGTCCTCTCCGACTCGCCCGAGCTGGCCGCCTCGCTCGGCGACGCGCTCGCGGCGCGCGGGGCGCACGTCACCCACGTCGGCCCCGGCGCCGAGTTCAGGCGCACGCCCGCAGGCGGCTACACGGTCAGGCTCGACGACGAGACCGACTACGACGCGCTGTTGACGGCGCTCGCCGAGAGCGAGCGCGTGCCGAACCACTTCGTCCACGCCCTCGGCGTCATGGCTGAGCACGCCGAGGACGGCGTCGGGCACGCGACAGAGGTGCTCGACCGCTGCTTCTACAGCCCGCTCCACCTCGTGAAGAGCCTGGGGCGGTCGGGCAAGCCGGTGAGGGTCAGCTTCGTCACCGGTCGCGCCTACGATGTGGTCGGCACCGAGCCGGTCTGCCCGGCCGCCTCCACCGTCTTCGGCCCGGCCACGTCCGCCGTCAGGGAGATGAAGAACGTCGGCGCGCGCTTGATCGACGTTGACGCGCCCGGCGGCCGTCTCGCCACCGAAGACCTGCGGCTCCTCGCGGACGAGTTGTGCCACGCGGGCGAGCACGAGGTGAGCGAGCCGCTCGCACTGCGCGGCGGCCACCGCTGGAAGAGGACGAACAGCCCGCTCCCGCCCAACGGCGCGCAGGCCGAACACGGCTTCCGCGAGGAAGGGGTCTACCTCATCACGGGCGGCCTCGGCGGCATCGGCCTCGCGGCGGCGGAACACCTCGCGCGCGAGGCGAAGGCCAAGCTGGTACTCATCGGCCGTTCGGCCGTCCCCGGGCGCGAGACGTGGGACGAGTACCTGTCGGGCGCGGACGAGTCCGACTCGACCGCGGAGAAGATTCGCGGGCTCCGCCGGCTCGAAGAACTCGGCGCGGAGGTGCTGGTCTGCCGGGCCGATGTGGCCGACGAGGCCGAGATGGAGAAGGCCGTCGCGCAGGCGCGCGAGCGGTTCGGCCGCATCAACGGCGTCATCCACGCAGCAGGCATCCCGAGCGAGGGCATCATCGAGCTGAAGAAGCGGGAGGGTATCGAGTCGGTGCTGCGGCCGAAGGTGCGCGGCGCCATCATCCTCGACCAACTGATGCGCGACGAAGACCTCGACTTCTTCATCCTGTGCGCCTCGCTCGTGGGCGTGCTCGGCTCGGCCGGGCAGGTCGATTACACGGCGGGCAACGCCTTCATGGACTCCTTCGCGTGGTCGAAGCGCCGAGCCGCGAAGAACCGGCCCGTCTCCATCGACTGGGATCGCTGGGACGAAGTCGGCATGGCGGCCCGCCAGATCGCGAAGAGCAACGCGAAGGGCGGCGCGAAGCAGGCGCGCTACATCGAGGGCGACGAGGTCGAACTCTCCCACCCCGTCTTCTCGCGCCGCATCAGGGGGACGGATCACGACACCTACGTGCTCGACCTCTCGGCCGAGACGCAGTGGGTCGCGGGCGAGCACAAGATCGTGGGGCTGCCGACGATGGTCGGCACGTCGCACCTCGAACTGCTGCGCGCGGCCTACGAGGCCAGCGAGGGGCGCAAGGGCGTCGAGATTCGCGACCTCATCTTCATCCAGCCGGTGATGCTGCAAGAGAACGAGCGGCGCGACGTGTACTACACGCTCAAGGAGGAGCGGAACGGGCGGCGCGAGTTCTCGGTGTGGAGCGTCAGTCAGGGGATGCGGCTTGAGCACTCGAAGGGCTCGGTCGCCCCCGTCACCGAGGTTCCCACGAAGAGCTACGACGCGGAGGAGATTTTCGCGCGCTGCGGGAACTCGCGCCCGCCGGTGATGGCCGAGGGCGTCTCGACCGACGGCAGCCCGGCCGTCGTCCAGACCAGCAAGCGCTGGGACATCTTCCAGCGCATCGCCGACTCAGAGCGCGAGGCCATCGCGGAGCTGAAGCTAACGGACGTGCATCTGGCGGACATGGAGACGTTCGTGATGCACCCGGCGGTGCTCGACTGCGCGACCTCGTTCGCCTCGGGGCCGGTCTTCCAGAGCATGTACCTCCCGCTCGCCTACCAGAGGCTGCGGCTGCTGAAGAGTCTCACCCCGACGCTCTACAGCTACAAGCAGTTCCCGCCCCCCGCGGGCGGCGGCATCCCCGAGGTCATCTCCTGCGACATCGTGCTCTTCGATGAAGGCGGCGAGCCCATCGTCGAGATCGAAGGGTTCACGGTCAAGCGCGTGGCCGACCCGGCCGCGATGGCCGCCCGCGCCAACGTCAAGGGCGCGCCGAAGAGGGGCGGGCACCAGAAGACCTCGAACCTCGCGCCGCGCATCAGCACGGAGGAGGGCATCAAGGCGCTGCTGCACGTCATCGAGCGGCCGTGGACGGCGCAGGTCATCGTCCACGTCGGCGACCCGAACGCCGAGGTGACCATCGACCAGGTGCTCTCGACCTCGGGCGAGGGCGAGGGGCAGGCGGACGGCGGCGGGCAGGTCTACGCCCGGCCGGCGCTCGGCACCCCGTACGTCGCGCCGCGCTCGGAGCTTGAGGGCAGCATCGCCGAGATCTGGCAGTCCGTCCTCGGCATCGACAAGATCGGCGTCATCGACGACTTCCTCGACCTCGGCGGCCACTCGCTCATCGCCGTGCAGCTCACGTCGCGCATCAGCGAGACCTTCGGCATCGAGTTCCCCGTCTCGCAGTTCTACCAGCAGCCGACGGTCGAGGGCGTGGCGCAGTCCATCCTGCTCAAGCTGGCCGAGGGGCTGCAAGACAGCTCGCTCGAAGAACTGCTCGGCGAGGAGGAGGCCGGCACCGTCGCCGTCTAGCAGGCGACCTCCCACGCCGCGCCCGCCGCGGTGTGGAAAACCCCGGCGGGCGCGTTGGCGCCGTTAGCACGCCCGCCGGGCACTCCCCAAAAAGTTTTGTTTACCGGGTAATGAATATGAGCAGAACAATCGCAGACCACATCGGGCAGCTCTCGCCGGAGAAGATCAGGCAGTTGGCCTTAGCCATCAATAAGAAGAAGGCGGTCTCGTCCGGCCCCGCCCTCAGGCGCCACCCCGGGCGCACTGACTACCCGCTGTCGTTCGGGCAGGAGCGGCTGTGGTTCATCGACAAGCTCGTCCCCGGCAACGCGGCCTACAACTGGCCCTTCGCCGTCCGCTTCGGCTTCAACCTCGACCCCGAAGTCTTCCGCCGCTCGCTCGTCGAGTTGAGCCGGCGCCACGAGGTGCTGCGCACGGCCTACCCGGCCGTGGAGAACACGCCCGTCCAGCGCGTCCACCCCGCCGGCGACCTCCCCTTTGTGCTCGAAGACCTGAGTCACCTGCCGCGGCAGGCGGCCGAGGCCCTCGCTATGGAGGCACTCAACCGGGACGCACGCGCGCCCTTCGACCTTGAGGCCGGGCCGCTGGCCCGCTACCTGCTCTTTCACGTCGGCTCGGCCGACTGGATCTTCGGCGGCACGATGCACCACAGCATCGCCGACGCGTGGTCGCGGAAAGTCCTGATGGAGGACATCTCCGTCATCTGGTCGTCGCTCGCGAGGGGGATCGAGCCGTCCCTGCCCGAACTCCCCGTGCAGTACGGCGACTACGCCATCTGGCAGCGC
>JBJMGQ010000161.1:0-13468 GCA_045807845.1 Pyrinomonadaceae bacterium
ATGCGCCGTCGGCGCGCACGCGCAGACATCCTCCGCTCCCACGCCGACGCCGGAGCAGCCGAAGCCCGTGCCCGCGTGGCTCGACCGGCGCGTGCGTGCGGAGGTGGCGGGCTTTAAGGGGAACGTCTATCTCTACGCGAAGAATCTCGACACGGGCGCCGTCTACGACTTCGGCGGCGACGAGCCGGTGCGGACGGCGAGCACCATCAAGGTCGCCGTAATGGTCGAAGCGTTCGCGCGCGTCGCCGAAGGGAAGGCGAAGTGGTCGGACGAGCTGGTGCTGAGCAAGGCGGCGCGGTACGCGGGCTCCGGCGTTTTGAACGAGCTGACCGATGGGCTGCGCCTTAACTTACGCGACGCAGTGACGCTGATGATGGAGTTGAGCGACAACACCGCAACCAACATGGTGCTCGACTACTTGACGACCGACGCCGTCAACGCGCGGATGGAGTCGCTCGGCTTCAAGCAGACGCGCATCATGCGCCGCGTGGGCGGCGGCGGCGTGAGCCGCGAGGGGCAGATCGAAGCCAACAAGCGCTTCGGGCTCGGCCGCACGACGCCGCGCGAGATGGTGTCTATCATCGAGAGGCTTGAGCGCGGCGAGATCGTGAGCCCCGCCGTCTCGAAGGAGATGATTGAGCTTCTGAAGCGCGAGCAGGGGACGAACGGCATCTGGCGCAACCTTTGGCGCGTGGATAAGGCGACGAAGTCGGGCGCGCTCGACGCCCTGCGCTCGAACGTCGGCGTCATCTATCACACGCGCGGCCGCATCGCTCTGGCCGTCACCTGCGACGACATGCCGGAGCCCGACTGGACGCCCGACAACCCCGCCCTCCTCCTCATGTCGCGCCTCTCCGAACTCGTCATCGACGGGCTGGGGAAGTAGTTCAAACCTTAATCCGAGAGCGGGACGTAGTCGTACTCGCCGCCGCCCTGAAGCACGAGGAAGGTGGCCGAAGTGTCACCGCCGTTGGCGACGAAGGCGAGGCTTAAATGTAGTCGGGGGCGCGTGGCCCGTCAACGCCCCGCTTGGGAGTCCGGGCGGGGAAGTCTTAAACTCAATGCGTGGCGAAACCTTCCAAACGTCTGCCCGAGAATGTGCCGGGTGATTTCTACGTGGACGAGTCCTGCATCGACTGCGACGCGTGCCGCCAAATCGCCCCGAACGTCTTTCGCGACCACGGCGAGCAGTCGAGCGTCTATCAACAGCCGCAGACGGAAGCGGAGGTGCTCGGCGCTTTGAAAGCCGTCGTGGCCTGTCCGACTTCATCAATCGGCACGACCCGCGACTACGACGCGCGGCTCGGCGTCGAGGCGTTCCCCGAACGCGTGGACGCGAACGTCTACTTCTGCGGCTTCACCGCCGAGTCGAGCTTCGGCGCGTGGAGCTACCTTGTCGTCAGACCTGAGGCGGAGGGCGGCAACGTCCTCGTCGATTCGCCGCGCTTCACGCGCCCGCTCGTGCGAAGGATAGAGGAGCTGGGCGGCGTCCGCACAATCTTCCTCACGCACCGTGACGACGTGGCCGACCAAGCTAAGTTCGCGCACTACTTCTCAGCCTCCCGCGTCATGCACAGTGACGACAACGCCGCGCGCTACGGCGTCGAGCGCGTTGTCAAAGGGGAAGAGGCCGTGCGTCTGGACAGCGACCTCGTCGTCATCCCTACACCCGGCCACACGCGCGGCCATGCCGTCCTGCTCTACCGCGACCGGTATCTCTTCACGGGCGATCATCTCGCCTGGTCGCCGACGCGCAAGGCGCTCACGGCCTTCCGCTCGGCCTGCTGGTACTCTTGGCCCGTGCAGACGCGCTCGATGCGGCGGCTCCTCGAATACCGCTTCGAGTGGGTGCTCCCCGGCCACGGCCGCATACACCACGCCCCGGCCGAAGCGATGCGCACGGAGCTTCAGCGCTGCGTGGAGTGGATGAGCTCGTTCGACTAATCTTTCAACTCAAGGCAGCTCGGCGAGCTTGCGGCGGAAGGATTCGGTGTCGGGGCTCTGGGGCGCGAGGCGTGTGAGTTGTTCGACCGCCTCGGCCGCCGTCTTCTTGTCGCCCTGCTGAATCGAGGCGGAGGCGATGTTGCGCCAACTGTTGAAGTGGTCGGGGTCGATGGCGATTGACTTGCGGTACTCCGCGACCGCGCGTTCGTAGTCGCCGCGCTGGAAGTAGGTGTTGCCGAGGTCTGTGCGCACGTCGGGCGAGTTGGGCTTGACTGCAAGGGCACGCTCGTAGAAGGTCGCGGCCGTGTTGAAGTCGCGCGCGTCATACTTGGTGTTGCCCATCAGGACGAGCGCGTCGAAGTCGCCGCTCTTCAGTTTGAGCGCGCGGTCGAGATAGAGCGCGGCCTTGTCGTAGTCGTGCAGGTCGTAGAAGACCTGTGCGGCGTCCAATTGCGCCTGAAAGTCCTGCGGGGCGCGGTCGGCCTTGTCCATCGCGCCCTGCGCTGTGGCCGAGGTCGAAGCGGCCGAGCCCGTCGAGTCCGCGGCGCCGCTGCCGGGAATTTCCGGGTGCCCCGGCGGCAGTTCGCCGCTCGCCTGTTCGGGGCCGAGCGGGCGCGCTTCGCCGCTGCCGCCCGCGACTGGCCGCGCCTGTGCGACCTGTGCGCCCGGTTTCGTGATCGTGTTGGTGATCAGGAATCCGATGACGAAACCGAGGACGATGCCGAGCGCGCAGAGGAGAAGATTTTTCGACATGATGATAATCCCGCGAGATGATAACACAGGCTTTCGGCGGGCAAAGCGCGAGGCATCGCAGGCGCTCGGCGCGGCAACCAAAGTGAAGGGGACTGTCTTCGCAAAAAAGCGCGCCGGGTTGTATCGAGAGCGGCGCGCGCGACACTGTTCTTAAGGGCGAAGCAGGTTGCCGATGCACGCGTATTTGGTTATTATCCGTGGCGCACACTGTTAGGCGTCATCGACAGGGAATGCCCCGCGGCCTTACTTTCGTTCCGATTCGGTTCGCCGTCCCTTTCATCAAAATGTCAGCCATCGAAGATACCAACGTACTACCCCGTGGCGGCACGACCACGTCGAAGGATTCCCCCTCGACCATGGAGCGAGTCGTCATCGCTGCCATCGGCATTATCATCGCCTTCTTCCCTTGGGCCCTCAGCGCGGGACTTGGGAGGGCTTTAGCGCAGGCTGTCGGCCGGAGCGGTGAGGCTTTCGGCGAGGGCTTCTACAGCCCGACCTTTACGGTCGTCGTTCTCATCATCACGACGGTCGTCTGCGTCATGGGTGCGAAGCGGACGCTCGACCTCCTCAGCTCGGTGCGCTTCGGCGTCACGCTTCTGATGATGCTCGCCGTCGCCTGCATGATCGGCATGCTCATCATGCAGCAGAACGTGGAGGGGTTCGACAAGTACTTCGCCGCCCTTACTCCCGCACAGAAGTTCCTCGGCACCAAGCTCATCTTCTTCGACATTTATCACGCGTGGTACTTC
Source organism: Pyrinomonadaceae bacterium (assembly GCA_045807845.1). GTDB lineage: Bacteria > Acidobacteriota > Blastocatellia > Pyrinomonadales > Pyrinomonadaceae > QHXN01. The sequence goes on from JBJMGQ010000161.1 coordinate 3,447, forward strand.
AACGCGCTGCTGCTCGTCCTCTCGCTCAACATCGTGCTCGCCTCCATCGACCGCTTCCCCGGCGCGTGGACTTTCATCTCGCGCAAGAAGCTCGACGCCTCCGGGCACTGGCTGGGCGGGCAGAAGCCGAGCGCGACGATGACGCTCCACGCGGCGAACATGGAAGAGGCCGTGGCGCGCATCGTCGGCGCGTTTCGCGGGGCGCGCTTGAAGACGGTCGTGACGGAGAAGAAGGGGAAGACCTACGTCTTCGGCGAGCGCGGCGCGTGGAACCGGCTCGGCGCCTACGCCGTCCACGTCGCGCTGTTGACGATCTTCTTCGGCGGCTTCCTGACCTCGATGTTCACGGAGGGCGGCCAGATGGGGCTTGAGCCCGGGCTCACCACGAACGAGCTGACCGAGACCGTCTTCAACCTCGATCAGCTCTCGCGCTCGGTGAAGCAACTTCCGTTCGAAGTCGAATGCACGGACATCGAGCAGAAGCTCATCCGTAAAGAGGGCGCCATCACCGCCGACAACACGCTCGACTGGCTGACGCGCATCAAGATTAAAGACCCCGAGCGCGGCGAGACAGAGGCGCTCGTACACCTCAACCGCCCCTATGACTATCGCGGCTATCGCTTCTTTCAGGCGAGCTTCATCGCCGACGGCAAGGCGCGCGAGATACGCCTGCTCGTGACGCCGCAGGCGGGCGGCCAGCCGCAGGAACTGACCATCCCGCGCGACGGCACGGCGTCGCTGCCCGACGGCACACGCGTCGAGTTCAAAGACTTCTCCGCGAACTTCACCGTCGGCGGCAACAATCAGGAGATGGACGCGAGCGTCTACAACAACCCGGCGGCCACGCTGGCCGTCACGGCGCCCGGTGCGAGCCCGGTTCGCGCCATCGCCTTCACGCCCGAGATGGCCGAGCGTGCGCCCTTCGCGCGCCAGCCCGTCGCGGGCTACACGTGGCGCCTCGTGGACTTCGAGAAGGCGCCGAAAGCGCACATCCTTGCCATCCAGAAAGACCCGGGCGCAAACACCGTCTACATAGGCTTCCTGCTGCTCGCGCTGACGCTCAGCGCCGTCTTCTTCTTCTCGCACAACCGCGTGTGGGCGCAGGTGGAGGAGAAGGGCGACGGGCGCTTCGAGGTGGTGACGGGCGGCAACACGAACCGCAACCAACTGGGCTTCGAAGACCGCTTCTGGAAGCTCGTATCCGCCATCGGCGGCGAACTCTCAGACGTTAAGTCGGCCAAGCCCGCGAGGTAAAAAAGCGATGAGCGAAGTTTTAAAACAGCCGGCCGTCCTTGGCGCGCCGGAGATGAATTTGAAGGGCGCGCGACTGTCGTCCTATCTGCCCGCGGCGATTGCGCTGCTCGGCGCGGGCGCGCTGATGCTCTTGAGGATGAAGGTCGGGCCTGAAGGGATCGTCAGGTCGGACGGCGGGCTGATGTTGTGTGCGCTCGCCGCCTACCTCATCGCGGCCGTCTTCTATCTGATGAACCTCTACGCGCCCTCTTCGCTCTTCGAGAAGATCGGGTTGGGCAGCGCGACGCTCGGCGTGTTGATGAACTTCGGGAGCTGGCTCGTCCGCTGGATTGCCTACCGCGAACACGACGTGGCCATCTGGCTTCAGCAGGGCAAGCCCGAGGCCGAGTGGCCGTGGTTCTTCCGCAACATCCCGTTCGCGAATCTCTACGACCTCTCGCTCGCGTTCGCCTTCGGCGCAGGCATCACGACGCTGCTCATCGCGCACCGTAAGAACTTCCGTTTCCTCGGCGCGGTGAGTCTGCCGCTGGCGTCGCTCATCCTGATTCTCGCGCGCTTCATCGGCGACGACATCGGCGGTCTCCAGCCGGTGCTCGACTCCTACTGGCGGCCGATTCACGTCGGCATCGCCTCGCTCTCTTACGGCATCGCGCTCGTCTGCTTCGCGACGGCGGTCGTCTACCTTCTGAAGGACGGCGTGAAGATAGAGGCGATGGCTATCTGGTCGAGCATCTTCGCTCTCGCCGTCATCGCGACCGTGAGCAAGGGGAGCGTGCTGTGGCTCGGCTCGGCCTTCTGGGGCTTCGAGGCGGCCAACGTCGGCTCGTACGGCTCGGCCATCTTCATGCCGCCGCGCTTCCCTCTGCCGCTGCGCGCCGAAATCCCTTACGTGGGCTGGTTGCTGGCCGGGGCGGGCGTGCTGCTCGCAGGCGTCATCATCCTTTTCAGCCGTTACCACTTCAAGGGGGACGAGCGCGCGCGCAGGCTCGGCCATCATGTGTTGAAGGCGGCGCTCGTGGCGCAGGCCATCGCCATCGTCGTGCTCGTCGTGCAGGTCAAGACGATGACGAGTGTCGCGGCCTGCCCCGAAGCGGGCGCGCGACCGGCGGGCACCGCCTGCATCAGCCAGCAGGGCTACTACACTTTCTGGAAAGAGATGGCGCAGCGCGAGGGCGCACGCCCGGAAGAAGTGCTGCGCGTGCCGCGCGCCGAGGCGGTGCAGCGCGCCGCGAACTTCATCGGGCAGCAGCAGGGGCAGATGTTCCTGAGCCTTAACGCCAACCCGGTTGAGCTGGCCGCGCTCATCACGGCGTTCGCGGGCACGCTCTTCGTCATCCTCTTCAGCTTCCGGACTGACAAGATTCGGGCGGCGCTCCCCGACAAGGAGAAGATCGACAGCCTGATGTACAAGACGGGCGGCGTGACCTTCGCCGGTCTCGCGCTGCTGCTGATGACGGGCGCCATCTGGGCCAACGAGTCTTGGGGTCGTTACTGGGGCTGGGACTCGAAGGAGACGGGCGCGTTCGTGGCGTGGCTGACCTACGGCGGCTTCCTCCACGTCCGCATCTCGCGCGGCTGGACGGGGCGTGCCGCGGCCTACTTCGCCGTCATCGCCTTCCTGCTCATCGTCTTTACCTACCTCGGCGTCAGCTACCTGCTGCCGGGTCTGCACTCGTACGCGTAAAGCAGTGACGAGTGACGAGTAAGAAGCTTCTTACTCGTCACTCGTCGCTTGTCACTGAATTCATGAACAGAGAGAACGTCCTCTTCTCGGTTGTCGGGCTGCTGCTCGGGTACGTCGTCGCGTTCCACCTCGTCGTCTACGTCAACCAGAGTCAGGCGACGATGGCCGCGACCGCCGCCGAGTCGGCCGAGGGGCTGCCGGCGAATCACCCGGCCGTAGCGGGCGAGGGCGGTGCGGACAAGCAACGTCTGCTGGCCGAAGCGGAGAAGGTGGCGGGCACCGCGCGCAAGGAGCCCGACAACTTCGACGCGCAGGTTAAAGCCGCCGAGAGCTACTTCGAGGCGGGCAGCTTCGAGGACGCCATCGACTTCATGACGCGCGCCAACAAGCTGCGCCCCGACGACTACGACACGGTCGTTCGTCTCGGCAACTTCTACTCTTCGGCCGGTCGCTTCGAGGACGCCGCGCGCTGGTACACGGCCGCGCTCTCAAAGCGTCCCGACGACTGCGACGCGCGCTCGGAGCTGGCGCTCACCTTCTACATGCGTAAGCCGAGTCAGCCCGAGAAGGCCATCACGGAGCTGCGCCGCTCTCTTCAGACCGACCCGAATCATCTTCCAAGTTTGCACAACCTCACGCTCATGTTGATGGAGACGAAGCAGTACGCCGAGTCTGAGACGACGCTCGCGCGGCTTGAGAAGGCCGACCCGACCTACGAACAACTCCCGCGCCTGCGCGAAGAACTTCGCAAGGCACGCGCCAGTTCGCAGCCGAAGGCGCCGACCGACTGACCTGTCGAAAACGATGAGAACTGAACGACGCACACTTCTTCTGAGGGCCGCGTTGTTGTCGGGCCTCTCTCTTTTCTCCGCTGCGGCTGCGCTCGCGCAAGGGCCGCCGCCCGCGGCCTCCTGCCAGCCGAGCCCGACGCCCATCGCCGTCAAAGTCGAACCGGCCGCCGCCGACGCGGACGCGGGCGGCATTCGCGTCTTCCTCTTCGGCGCCGACAAGAAGCCGCTCGCGCGCAAGCGCTTCTATCTGCTCCGGCGCAGCGCCTTCGGCGCGGGGCTGGACTGGGCCGCGATGCCTCAGCGCGCAGACTCTCTACAGGGCGCGAGCCCCCAGTTGCGCGAATGGCTCGCGCGTCACGACTGCGACTCGCTCTACTGTCCTGAGTTCGAGTCCGAGTTCGCGGAGGCCGTCAAGACCGTCCCCGAGTTCAAACGCGCCTACGACGACGGGCTGCGCAAGTATCGCAACGAGCGGCTCGCGCTCAAATGGCTCACCGTCAACTTCCCACTCAAGAACGTGCGCTCCGACTACTTCCGTCGCAAGAAAGCTTGGCTCGACCGCGCCGCCGTTCAGGCGGGCAAGGTCGTCTCCTTCATGACGGACGAGAAGGGGCGCGCCATCTTCACCGGCTTCAAACGGGGCGACTACTACATCTCCAACCTCTTGCCGTTCGACGAAGGCGGCCCCGTCTGGGACTGCAAGGTGATGACGCTCCCGCCCAATCCGAAGCAGATGTGGGCCGTCACCTACGTCTTCGGAACGCAGAAGTAGGAACGCTGAACGATGAACTGAATACAACTGGTCTTTACTTCATCGTTCCGCGTTCCTACTTCTGCGTTCCGAAGATTTCTGTTGTCACTCTCTCGCGTGTGTGCTACAAACCGCGGCAAGCTCTTCAACCGACGGATGAAGCGAAGAACACTGACGCTTGCTCTCCTGCTCCCGGCGACCCTCGTCGGCCTCGTCTGTGTGCGCATCTCTTCCGCCGCACTTGAGCCGCAGCAGCGTCGCGCCACGACCCAACGCCGCGCCCCCGCGCGTACGCAGCGCCCCGGCGTCGATTACACGAAGTTCACACACACGACTGCTGCACACCGCAAAGACTCCTGCGACTCTTGCCACAAGAGCCCGAGCGACAACTGGGCGCAGGTGCGCGACGCCGCTGCGGCCTTCCCAGACATCACGGACTACCCCGAGCACGAGTCCTGTCTGAGCTGCCACCGCCAGCAGTTCTTCAAGGGCGCGCGCCCTGCTATCTGCTCCGTCTGCCACACAGTCGTCTCGCCGCGTGCGGGCGCGCGCTTCCCCTTCGCGCGCTCTGAGAAAGCGAAGACGAGCGCCTCTGAGTTCGCGCTCAACTTCCCACATGACATCCATCAGGACGTGATGGCGCGCGCGCCGCAGAGAGTTGAAGAAGACGGCGTGCGCTTCGTCCGCACCGCCTTCGTGCAGGAACCGGCGAAGCCCTCGAAGCCGAACAGTTGTTCCGTCTGTCATCAGACTTACACGTTGCAGCCCGCCGCCGCGCCGACGCCCGTGCCGGCCGGCGCGAAGGTCGGAGCCGGCGCTGGATTCCCGGCGCTGCCCGCCGGGTTGTTGAAGACGACGCCCACTGGACACGAGTCATGCTTCAACTGTCACTGGCAGGAGGGCGGCGAGAAGCCCCTCTCGACCGACTGCGCGGGCTGCCACAAGCTTCTGCCCGTAGGCACCGCGGCGCGCCCCGCGCTCGCGGGTAAAGACGCAGACCCGCAGCTCGCCGCGCGCGCAGGCTTCACAGACCCTTACATCGTCAGGAAACTTTTACGCAGAGACTCCGTCATCTTCGCGCACGAAGAGGAGCGACATCGCGAGATAGACTGTGCGACCTGCCACACGCGCATCCCCGCCCTCAACACGCTCGACGAGCTGACTTTGAAAGTCCCGATCCTCTCGTGCGGCGCCGGCTCCTCCTGCCACATCGGCGCGAAGCCGAAGAGGATTCTCAACGAAGAGGTTGATAAGAAACTGGCCGACTCCAACTTCCAATGCGTTAAGTGTCACTACAATCTCGGGCGCCAGAAGCCGCCCCAGTCTCACCTCGACGCGACCGGGAAGTAGTCTCTTGAAGAGACGGAAGCGAGCAGGACGTGAGCGAAACAGAGGACGAGAGAAGGGAACAGATCGACGCGCCGCACGCGCGACCGCGCGGCCGACGCCTGCGCGTGTTGACGGCGTGCGTCTTCGCGTCGCTGCTGCTCCTCGCGCTCGCTTCGTACAAGCACACACCCGCGTTGCCCGCCGCGGTCACGGCCTTACCCGCGTCAGCCTTCGAGCCGCAGGACGGTGACCGCTCGCACTTCTCGCACACCATCGAGCGGCACGCGTCGCTCAACTGCGCCTCCTGTCATGCGCGCCCCGACAACTCTTCGACGCCGCGCTGGCCCGGCCACAAGGCTTGCACCGACTGTCACGTTCAGGAGTTCGTCACGCAGGGCGGGCAGCTCTGTCTGAACTGCCACACGAACGTCGAAGGGAACAACCCGCCGCTCAAACCCTTCCCCGGGCTCTCCGGCTTCAACATGCGCTTCGACCACGCGCGGCACGCGTCGGGCGGCGGGCGCCCCGAGCAGGGCTGCGCCTCCTGCCATCGCCCCGCGCAGCGCGGCGTCGCGCTCACCATCCCTTCGGGCGCCTCCGCGCACGACAACTGCTACAGTTGCCACACGCCGGACGCGCGCGGCTCCGCGGGCGACATCAGCTCCTGCATGACCTGCCACGCGCAGGGCGGCTACCGGCGCACGCCCACGGGCGCGCGCGCCTACTCGGTCAGCTTCAACCACGCCACACACAGCGCGCGACAGAGGATGAGCTGCGACGACTGCCATCAGGTGCGAGCCGGTGCCGGACAGGGCCGACAGGTCACCGCGCCGCAGCCCACGCAGCACTTCGGGGCGGCGCGCGCACAGACCTGCATGACCTGCCACAACAACCGGCGCGCCTTCGGCGGCGACGACTTCGCCGACTGCAAGCGTTGCCACAAGGGGCAGACCTTCCGCTTCTGAAAGTAGGTAATATCTTGAGTTGAACCCGGCGCCCCTTGCGGTGCGACAGGAATTATCCTTCTCGTCGTTGTCTCACCTTTGGATTGGTGATATAAGCCGCAGCCGATCTACTATCTCACTTCGTAGGAGACTCCTGACCATGAAAATCGCTGCCCGTTTTCTGCTCCTAATCGTGTGCCTGTGCGTTTCCGTTTCCGTGTACGCGCAAGTCCCGTGCTCACAAGGAACAGCCTACCGAGGGTGTAAAGCTTGCGGCTCAGCAACAAGCCAGAAGGGTCAGACACTTAACGTACATAAGAATAATGGCCGCAAGGCAACCCATCCGCACAAGGTCACGGTCGCGGAGATTCGCGACCCCGCTAACGACATCGGGCGTTTCGGCCCACTACAGCAAGTCTGGGTTACCGGCTTCGTTGCGAGCCTTGATAAAGGCGGCAACAAAGAGTCGTGTAACTGTGGCCGGGAAGACCTCCGCGACATTCACATCAACATCGTTGCCAGTGCCTCAGAAAGAAATGATAAAACCAAGTACGTTGTTGTCGAGGTGACGCCGCGTTGGCAAGCGCGACTTAATCTTGATGACAGCGTCTATGATGCAATGCTTGAAAAGGTCAGAGGGGAAATCGAAGGCAAGTGGGTCAGGTTTGAGGGGTGGATGTTGGCTGACAGCTTCCACGTGAGCGAATCGAAAAACACGGCTAAGTCAACCACTCCAACCTGTAAGGACGACGGCCACGACTCCAACCCTTGCGTCTGGCGAGCGACTACGTGGGAAGTTCATCCGGTCACGAAATACGCGGTCGTCGCCGGGCCGTGAGAAATTGAGCTGTGAAGCGCGCTCCAAACATTAGGAGACCGCTTGGAAGTAAAAAAAATTGACAAGGTCGTGGGGCGTGTCTATCATTTCGCTACCCCAGATGAGACCTTCGAGGAACCAACGTGTCGGCCCTGACGGGCACATTCAGCTCTCCCGCCGCGAAGCTCTTTTGACACCAAGCCGGACAGGGTTCGATCCAGAGGACAGACAATCATGAAACTTTTCATCGCGTCGGCCGCGCTCGCCTGCTTTCTGTGCGTGCTGGGCTGCAACTCGAACACGCTCCGTTCGGGCTCGGCCTCGCTCGCGGTGCAGGGCGGGCAGGTGCCGAAGGACGAGTACAAGCTCTCGACCGACTCCAAGAAGGACAAGGCCAAGAGCATCGCCGTCACCTTCAGCCACATCAACCACGCGACCAAGAACTACAGCGTTGACGGCACAAAGCCTATCGGCTGCGTCGAGTGCCACCACACCGACCAGCCCACGGCCGAGGCCGCCAAGCATCCTCCGCTCAAGTCCGGCCACCCGGCCGACCGCACCGTGACGCTCACGGCTGAGACCGCCAAAGACCCGAAGACGCCGAAGGTCGAGACCTGCCGCACCTGCCACGCGCAGGAGGGCGACAAGCCGAAGATCGGCGACGCCATCCCCGAAGTCACCTACGAGGGCGACACAGACCCGACCGTCCTCACCAACGAGGAGGCGTACCACCGCAACTGCAACGGCTGCCACGACGCGGCCGTCGAGGCGCGCAAGATTAAGACCGCGCCGACCAACAACGAATGCATCAAGTGCCACACAGGCAAGTGAGCGCACGAGAGGTGTAAGTGGGAACGCCCGCCGGAGCCGTGTGACTTCGGCGGGCGTTTCTGTGTATCATCGTCCGGCACACAACTTCCCGTACTGGAGTCTCAAATGATGCAAAAGCATTTCGCCGCGCCGTTGCTTCTGGCCGCGACGCTTCTGGCCTCGTGCGGCGGCAACGCGCCGGCCCCCACCGCGGCACGCAACTCGAACGCGCCCGCCAACAACGCGCAGACGAGCATCCAGCACGGCCCCAGCTCCTCGAACCCCGGCGTCGCCCCCGCGCACGGCGGCGCGACCGGGCCCGCGGCCGCTATGCCGACCACACCACCGGTCGATACGCCCGAGCTGGACGCGAAGATTCAGAAGGCCGAGGCGAAGGCCAAGGCCGCGGGCGCAAGCGAGGCCGACAAGAAGGCCGCCGCCGCCGCCTACTTCGAGCGCGCAGACTTCTTCCGCGAGCAGGGCGACCCCAAGCTCTATCGCTTCGCCCTGCGCGACTACCGCATCGGCCTGCGCTACGACCCCACGGCCAAAGAGCCGCGCGCGAAGATGGACGAGATAGTCGCCATCTACCAGCAGATGGGTCGCCCCGTCCCCGACCTCGGCAACGAGCCGTGAGGGCAGGAGGAAGTAGGCAGTAGGCAGTAGGCAGTAGAAAAAAAGAGGCGGCGCGCTTCAGCCTTCAGGCCGGGCGCGCCGCTTCGTATTGCTACTGCCTACTGCCTACTGCCTACTGTCTACTTCCTACTTCCTTACCTCATCCAATCTTGATGCCGATGGATTCGAGGAACCGTGTCGGGCGGTCGCCGCCGATCATGGCGAAGATGAAGTCGTTCGGGACGGTGGCCTTGACCTCTTCCGTGCGCGCGTTCTGGAGCACGACCTCTTCGTCGCGAATCTCTTTGATTGAAGTTCCGAAGAAGACCTTGATCTTGCCCTCGTCGATGCAGTCGTAGACCTGTAGCTTGTTGCCGAACTTCAAATCGTTCTTCATGTCGGAGCGGATGACGAGCGTCACGTCGTTAATCTCGGACTCGGGCCGGAACGTGATGCGGTCGCCCTGTCGCGTCGCGACGAGGTCAACGGCCGCTTCGATGGCGGAGTTGCCCGCGCCGACGACGATGATGCGCCTCCGGCGGTAAGCCTCGGGGTCGGTCAGCTTGTACTTGACCTTGTCCTCGCTCCGGCCGTCGCGCGTCACCTTCAGCTCCTCGCCCGCTACCTTGAGCTTCATCGGCGTCCCGCGGTTGCCGAGGGCGAGGATGACGCGGCGCGTGTTGTAAGTCACCCTCTTCTTCTCGACGCCCTGCTCGGTCTGGACGACGAAGTAGTCGCCGTCTTCAGCGCGCTTCACGGACTTGCAGCTCTCCTGCTCTGAGACTTTCACGCCGGCCTGCACCAGCGCGCGCGTCCAGTCCGAGAGGATGGCCTCGCGCTGAGCCCCCGCGCCTTCGGGGCGGATGCCGCCGCGCGGCTCCATCGTCTCGGGCTTGAAGAAGACGTACTTGTTCGCGGGGTATGCCTCGATGGTTGCAAGTACCCTGTCCTGCTCGATGGCCGCGTAGGAGAGGCCGAGGCGCTGCGCGGTGATGGCGGCCGACAGACCGGCGGGGCCGACGCCGAC
>JBJMGQ010000162.1:0-6680 GCA_045807845.1 Pyrinomonadaceae bacterium
GATGCGCGAGGAGAAGAACAACGGGCTGCACAACATCATCGAGTCCATCGTCGTCATCAAGTCGTTCGTGCGCGAGGAGTATGAGAAGGAGAAGCAGCTCCGTTTGCAGCAGAACCTCATCACCGCGCAGTTGAAACAGCGTCAGACCAACTTTCTCTTCGACGGGCTGAAGTCATTCGTCGAGCAGATCGGCGTCGTGCTGATCATCATCCTGACCGCCTACCTCGTCCTCGGCGGGCAGATTTCAATCGGCGCGATCATGTTCCACATCATGCTCTTCAACAACGTCTCCGCGCCCATCCGCCAGCTACATAGAATTTACGACGAGATGAACGAAGCCCTGACGTACGCCGAAGGCTACTTCCAGATTCTCGACGCTGATGGCGAGGTCGAGACGGGCGGCACACACGGCGTGTCGCGCCTCGAAGGCACGTTCGAGCTGCAAGACGTGAGCTTCACCTACCCGAACGGCACGCAGGCCCTGCACCACATCAACATGAAGATTCCGGGCGGCAGGACGGTCGCCTTCGTCGGCCTCTCCGGCGCCGGGAAGTCCACCCTCCTCAACCTCATGACCCGCTTCTACACGCCCACGAGCGGGAAGATTCTGCTCGACGGCAAAGAGCTTTCCGAGTACGAGACCGACCTGCTGCGCCGGAAGATCGGCCTCGTGCTACAGAAGAATCACATCTTCAAGGGCACCATCGAGGAGAACATCCGCTATGGCAAGATCGACGCCTCGTCCGCGGAGGTCGTGGACGCCGCGCGCAAGGCTTACCTGCACGAGCAGATCGAACAACTGCCGCACAGGTACGAGTCCGAAGCGCACCTGCTCTCCGGCGGGCAGCAGCAGCGCATCGCCATCGCGCGGCTCTTCCTGAAAGACCCGCCGATCATCTTCCTCGACGAGCCGACGGCGAGCCTCGACGCGGTGGCGACCGAGCAGATCAAGAACAGCCTCGACGCGATCAAAGAGGCGCGCACCACGGTCGTCATCTCACACAGCATCTCGCAGATCATCGACGCGGATGTCATCTTCGTGCTCAAGGAGGGGCGCGTTGTCGAGCACGGCACGCACGAAGAACTCTACGAACGTGACGGCACCTACCGCGAGATCTTCGATGCCTCGGCCCGGAGTTTGAACCTCGATAAAATATCGAAGACCCTCGACGCGGAATTTACACCCGATTTGGCAAAATGAGGGCCGGCCCCTCTCGCTTGTTTGGGCACGAAGCGCCTCGAACAGAACAAGCAGTCGTACTTCGATTCCCTCGTCACCACCGACAGGTTCACGACTCTCTACCCGCAGGGCTTGTCGCCGGAGCAGTACATCGGCGCGCTGAACACCAACGCGGGCGACGTGTTGTCGCAGGCGGAGCGCAATGGGCTGGTCAACGACTTGAAGAGCGGCGCGAAGAGTCGGGGCCAAGTCCTGCGCGCCGTGGCCGAGGACGCAGACCTTAATAGTGCGGAGTTCAACCGCGCCTTCGTCCTGATGCAGTACTTCGGCTACCTCAGGCGCAACCCCGACGACCTGCCGGACACCAACTTCGACGGCTACAACTTCTGGCTCTCGAAGCTCAAAGAGTTTGGCGGCAACTTCATCCAAGCGGAGATGGTCAAGGCATTCCTCTCCTCGGATGAGTACAGTAAGCGGTTCGGGCAGTAACAACTGAGCTATGCGCGGAAGCTTTGCACGTTTCCTGCCAGCGTCGTTGAGTTTTGTGTTGAGCGGCGAGCTTTAGATTAGGGCGCGGTACTGCGCCGCCTGTGTGGGCTTGCCCCACGCTTCGTAGAGGCTTGTCAGCCGCCGCGCCGCTTCCGTCGTCCGAGGGTCACGCTGGCCCAGACACCCTTCGAGCGAAGTGTAGCTCTCCTGAAGGAGCGATTCGGCTTCGGCATAGCGCTGTTGGGTCGTCAAGCATTCGCCCAGCGCGCCTTTGGCCGCGGCCACCCAGAAATGCTCTCCCGGGAGCGATTCAATGCGCAGCCTTAAAGCTTCACGCAGGATTCTCTCCCCCTCCTGCGCTCTGCCGGTCTTGTTCAGAATCAAGCCCTTGAAGATGAGCACCGTCGGGTACTGGTCGTAGCTCGGCCCGTAGCTTTCCAGATATATTTTCTCGGTCTCCGTTATTCTGCTCTGCGACTCGGCATATCGCTCCTGCCGATAGAAAGAGATGGCTTGATTGCGTAGGTTGTCTCCCAACCACAATGAAGAGGAGCTCTGACGCCTGCGCAGAACTGCTTCGGCCTCTTCGAGCGCCGCATCGGCTTCGGCGTACTCTCCCGCGTCAGTCAGAAAGCCTCCGAGGATGGTCAACGAAAAACCGTAGTCGGGCGTGTCGGTGCGCGCGGCCCGGCGGTAGTCTGCAACCCCTGCGCGCGCGGTTTGTAACGCGGCGTCAAACTTCCCCTGATCGGCCAGCGTCGAAGCCAGAGTGCTGCGCGTCATGCCGATGAGGAAGTATTGCTCGCCGGACAATTCGGTGCTCAAGGCCAACGCCTCACGGAACAGGGATTCCGCTTCTCTCGAATCGCCCTGTGTGCGCCGCAGATAACCGAAATTGATAAACGCCTGCACTACATCCTTCGCGTTAATAGTTCCTTTCTGATGTTCCTCTCGCATCAATGGTAAGACCCGGCGATAAATTTTCTCCGACTCCGCCATGTCTCGATGTTCAAGGGCCATGGCCCACATCGTCATCGCCACAATCGTCTGCGGGTCGTCATCGCCATGAAGTCTCCTTTGGATGGCAATGTATTTTTCCAGATGCTCTTCCCATAAATCCTGTCTGCCCTGCCCGACATAACTCTCACTGATGATCTTTTCCAACTCGGCTTTGACTTCCAACTGTTTGGAAAATTCTTCGCTGTCGAGTCGTTGAGCAGCTTCATCCAGCACATCTTTCATCGTCGTGTCGCCGCCATCTTTGCCCGCAGCTTTGATCAGCGGATTTGAGTACGCCAGCATCTGCTTGAGAAAGGCGCTGACGCTCTCAGCATTGGCCTTCTCCCGCCGCGCTACACGCGCCTGCCAGATGGTCGTCAACAGCCCCCCGAGTATCGACAACGCGATGACGCACGCCGCCGCGACACCCAGACGATTGCGGCGCACAAATTTTACCGTGCGATATTTGAACGTGTCCTTGCGCGCGGCCACGGGTAGCCCTTCGAGGTGGCGGCGGATGTCTTCGGAGAACTCTCCGACCGATGTGTAACGGCGCGCCGGTTCTTTCCGCAGCGCCATGAGGATGATGTTGTCCAGATCGCCCGCCAATTGACGGCGCAGTTTGACCGACTGCGTATCGCGCACGAGGCTGACGGCTTCCGACGTGATTGCAATCTGCGGTCGGGCTTCACCGTGCGGCGCGACGACTTCGGCGCTGGTCACGGCGATGCTCGGCTTCGTCGGCTCCTGCTCGCAGATGAGGCGCGCAAATTCGTGCGGCGGCGCGTTCAGAGAACGAAACGGGCGATGCCCCGTCAGCAATTCGTAGAGGACGACTCCGAGGCTGTACACGTCGCTCGTCGTCGTCAGCCTTTCGCCGCGCGCCTGTTCGGGGCTGGCGTAGTCGGGCGTGAGCACACGCAAGTCCGTGCGCGTCTGTTCCGGCGCAAGGGTTGAGGGTTCCGGGCTCAAAACTTTCGCGATGCCGAAATCAAGCAGCTTCGGTGTGCCGTCGGGCGTGACGAGGATGTTGGAAGGCTTCAGGTCACGATGCACGACGAGATGTTGATGTGCGTGCTGCACCGCCGCGCAGATCGTGCGAAAGAGTCGCAGCCGTTCCTTAAGCGTGAGGCGGCGTTGGTCGCAGTAATCCAGGACGGGCACGCCTTCGACGAACTCCATGACGAGAAAGGGCAGCCCATCGTCGGTCGTGCCGCCGTCAAGCAGCCGCGCGATGTTCGGGTGGTCGAGCGAGGCGAGTATCTGCCGCTCGTTGCGGAAGCGGCGCAGGATGTCTTCCGAGTCCATCCCACGCCGCACGACTTTGATCGCCACAAGTTTTTTGTACTGCTCATCCGCACGCTCGGCCAGATAGACCGTGCCCATGCCGCCGCGCCCGAGTTCCCGAAGCAGTTGATACGACCCCGTGCGCCGCCCGACGACGACCTCCTGTTCCGCGGGCGACTCGATAAAGGCTTTGACGTTGCCGTCGAAGGCGGGCGACTCGATAAAATGTTCGGCTTGGTCGTGCGAGGCGAGCAGCGATTCGATCTCGGCGCGGAGGGCTGTGTCGCCAGCGCAGACCCGCTCCAGATACGCCGCGCGCCGTCGCGGGTCGTACTCGATGGCGACGCGGAACATCTCCTTCAATCGTCCCCACTGCTCAGGTGACATCGCCATCGGCGTCTCCCCCGCCGATCTCTCGGCGCAGCCAAGCCTTTGCCATGTTCCAGTCAACCTTGACGGTGGCGGGCGAGATGTCGAGCGCTTCCGCTGTCTCTTCGATGGTCAACCCGCCGAAGAAGCGCAGCTCGACGATCCGGCTTTGTCTGGCGTCAAACTGCGCGAGGGCTGTGAGCGCATCGTCGAGCCTGACCAGATCAACGTCGCGCGTCTGCGAATAATCGACGGCTTCGTCGAGCGTCAATTTTTGCCGGAGACCGCCGCGCTTCGAGGTCTGATGACGGCGTGCGTAGTCAACCAGAATGCGCCGCATCAATTGCGCGGCGACGCCGAAAAAGTGCGCGCGGTTCTGCCAGTCAACGCGGGTCTGGTCAACGAGCCGGAGATAGGCTTCATGAACGAGCGCAGTCGGTTGCAGGGTGTGGTCTGGTCGCTCCTGCCGCAGATAATGATCGGCGAGGCGTCGCAACTCGTCGTACACGAGCGGCATCAAGCGCGCGGGCGCTTCCCGGTCGCCCCCGCTCACCTCTTGCAGAATCTGTGTGACCTCTTCCGGCGAGGACATTGGGGCAAACCTCACGCGATTTAGACAGGCATGACCGACCGGCAGTTGCGTCGAAGTATAGCAAACCCTCTCTGCGCGCCTTAGACCAAATGAGATTGCCGACAAAATAAAGTTTCCGGCAACCAGCCTTTTCAACTTTCATTCGCGCGTTACTTGGACAGGGAACCGAGAATGATGTGACGGGTGAGGCGCGGACGGCCTTAATTGCCTCTCCGCGCCACGGCCAAGATTGACGAGCAGAGGAGATTTGTCATGTGTAGAACCATCCTTTTAGCGACGTTCGTTTTTTCCTGCGCTTCGCTGGCTGTCGTCTACGGCAACTGCCCCGCCAATCAAGCGGGCGGTTGGGAGCAGTATCACGATGCGCGTCTCGGCTTCATCCTTGAACATCCTGCCGGATGGATGGTTCAATCGCAGGGCACCACCATTCTGGTACAGAGCGCAGACCACTCTTCGCTGGTGCTGGTCGAGGCGTTCCCCGTCAAGCCCGGCGAAACCGCTAAAAGCCACGTCAGCAGTATCTCCAACTTACACCCCACGCTGTTTCCCGCCGCCCGTTTCGACCGCATCGCACAACAGCCGTCACAGGCTGATCAGGTGATCGGCGCGCTGTCTTACCGGAACGCGCGCGGGCAGACGGAGCAGGCGCGCCTTCTCTGTCTGATCTATCGGGGCAGCGGGATGCTCTACGCCCTGTCATCGCCGAGCAACAGCTTTGCCAACGACCGCGCGACGCTGCTCCGTATCCTGATGTCAATCCGCTTCGGAGTCGTTCCCAACAGCCCATCCCCGTCCGGCGCACGCAGTTCCGCCAGAGGCGGCTCGGCGGCAACGACCGGCCGCCTCCACTTCGTGCGCTGGAGCGACCCGAAGGAGCACGCCTACAGCGTCGAGGTGCCGCAGGGCTGGACGATTGAAGGCGGGGCGTTTCGCGTCGAACCCTCGGACGTGCGCATGATGAACCGGGTCATCTCGCCGGAGAAAGACATGGTGGTTCAAGTGGGGAATGAGAATATTCCCACGACCTTCATCGTGCCGACGCCTCTCATGATGCGAACTTACCGCGTGCCGGAAGGCGTTCCCTTCTCGCCAAACCACATGTCGCAGTTGATGCTTCTGCATTACATGCCGGCGCTCGGTTACAACCGATGGTATCTGGACAAGGTCATCAAGCTGGGGATAGACGATATTTCCGTCATTCGAGAAAGCGAGATGACCGAACCCTCGCAGCGACTGACACAGGAGATGAGCAGCAAGGTGGGCGCGGGTGTGCAGATCAAAGTCACGGTCGCCCAGACGGAGTTCAAGGGTCGCAGTAGAAAGGACGGCAAGCCCATCATCGGCATCCTCATCTCTAAAGTCACGGTGCAAGCCAACCGGTCAAACCCCGAAGTGATTGGCTGGAACGCGCAACCGGAGGTCATGATCTGCGTGGCGGACGACAGGCAGGAAGCACGCCAGCAGATGCTCGCGGAAATCCTCATGCACCTGAATCAGTCTTACCGCGAAGACCCCGCATACACGGCGAGAGCCAACGAGCAGTTGAACCGCGACACCGCCGTCTTAGCCCAACAAGGCGCGGCGGCGATCCAGCATAGTAAGGAGATGACGGCGACGATTGCACGCAGCGCCGAATCAAACCGCCAGAGCATCATGGGCTCTTACTGGGCGCGGACGGGGGCGCAGAACAGCTACAACGAGAAGTTCAACGACTACCTCGGCGACCGGACAGGCGTGAGCGACCCGAACACCGGGCAGACATAC
>JBJMGQ010000163.1:0-3510 GCA_045807845.1 Pyrinomonadaceae bacterium
CGCGCCCCGCGAAGCAAGGCCAGAACATGAGCACAACGAACGTTCAACTCCCGCCGATTTTCGTCGAGAAGCGCGGCGCCGCGTGGGGCCCTGTGCGCGTCGAGCACTACCGGCTGCGCGAGGGCGAGCTGCCGGAGCACGCGCACAGGGATCACCTGCTGCTGCTCTCTCTGAGCGGGTGCAGCGGCGAGATGCGCACGGCGGGCGGCCTGCGCACATCGGCACAAGTGAGGGGCGGCGTCTGCCTTATCCCTTCGGGCGAGCCCTTCTCGACGCGCGTCGGGGGCGACGCCGAAGCCCTCGGCATCTACCTCGACCCCGCTTTGGTCGAGCGCGCGGCGCAGGACGCAGACCCTTCGGGGCGCTTCCAGATCGTCGCGCGCGCAAACGCGCGCGACCCCTTAGTGAACCGCGTCGGGCTCGCGCTGTTGGCCGAGATGGGACGGGAGGCGCCGGGGGCGCGACTCTACGCGGAGTCTTTAGCGAACGTCCTCGCCGTCCACGTGCTGCGGAACTACACGGCGGTGGGCGCCGAGCCGCGCAGCTTCAAGGGCGGGCTCTCGGGGCGCAGGCTTCGTCGCGTGCTCTCCTACATCGCAGAGAATCACGAGCACGAGCTGACGCTCGAAGACATCGCCAACGAGGCCGCGATGAGCACCTTCCACTTCGCGCGCGAGTTCAAGCGCGCGACCGGCACGACGCCGCATCAGCACTTAATCAAATTCAGGGTCGAGCGCGCCAAGGCTCTGCTCTCCGAGAGCCAGTTGCCGCTCGCCGAAGTCGGGCTGCGCACGGGCTTCAGCCACCAGAGCCACTTCACGCGACTGTTCCGGCGCTTAACGGGCACGACGCCGCAGTCATACCGTTTGATGTCGCGCGCCTGAAAGTGAACAGCAAGATTGGGCAAGCCTCAGCAATAACGGGAAAGACCCGCGGGCTCGTCGAAGCTTAATCTCACCCCGCCAGTTAATCCGGCGGGAGGAGATAAGAGATGTTGACGAGGAGACGGTCGGGACTTTTCACGGCGCTGTTGCTTTTGACTTTGGGTTGCGCGACTGCGGCGGCGCAGGGAGCGGGCGGGCGCGCTCAAGAGGTCATCGCGCGCGGCAACGAGCTGTACGCGCGCGCCGACTACAAGGCGGCCATCGTGGAGTATGGTCGCATCGCGCGGACAGAGGGGGAGGCTTACGCGCAGGCGCTCTATAACATCGGCGTGTGCCGCTTCGAGCTGTGGCAGACAGAGTCGGCCGCGAGCGCCTATCGTGCGGCCGTCGAGGCGCACGGCGGTCGTTACCCGAAGGCTTCGTATGCGCTCGGCGTGGCGCTCGAAGAGTTGGGGCGCGAGGCGGAGGCGAAGGAGTCGTACGAGCAGGCGGCTATTAAGTCAGGCTATGCACCGGCGCACTACAAGCTCGGGATGCTCGCGGCGCGCGCGGGCGACAATGCGGGCGCGGCCGAGTACTTCAGGGAGGCCATCCGGCGCTCGAAGGATAAGTTTCCGGCGAGCCATAACAACCTCGGGGTGATGCTGGCGCGCGCGGGTCGTCTGGCGGAGGCCGAGCGCGAGTTCGAGGCCGCGCTGCGGCAGTCGGACGTGCCCTTCGAGGAGGCCGCAAACAATCTCAAGCTCTGCCGAAGTCTTTTGGCGGGGCGGTCGAAGGACGGCGCCGCGGCTTTGAAGGTCGCGGCGTCGGCCGACGGGTTCAAACGATAAAGAAGCGGAGGACTTAACGCGCGTGGAGACGAAGCCTTTGGACGTGCTGGCGATCGATTCTTTCAGGCAGATACATTAAAAAGTTTCCTTGTCTTAACTGCCTACTGCCATCTGCCTTCTGCCTACTCTCCCTCAGCGACGCGTGCGCAATTCGGGCGAGTGCAGGTGCGGGACGGCGTTGAAGGTGAGCAGCAGCGTCTCTTCCTCACGCAGTTGCAGGACAGTGTAGGACGTATTGAGGAGCACGGCCGCGAGGCGTGGGATGTGGATGTCTGATGCTTCGAGCGCGCGCGCCGTCCAGATCGCCGTCGGCACGGCCGAGGTGAAGACCGCGATGTTCTCGCGCGGCTGTGCGTCAGTTCTCTTCAGGCGGCAGGCCGCGACGCGCTCGATGAACTGTTTCCAAGACTCGCCCGCGTATGGGTAGCGCCCGCCGATCCAAGCATCCATGACCTGCGTGTCCGAAGCGCGCCAACGCCTGTGCACGTCGGCCCTCTCGTCGTCCGCGCTTGCGCTTACTTCGGCGGCGACCTCTTCGAACTCGCGCCGAAACTCTTCATCATCCGCGCACATCAACGGTGCAATCTCTCTGTAGACGTGGTGAAAGTCGAACTCGTCCCAGCCCGCATCGACCGAGAGTTCGGGGAAGGCGAGCCCAGCTTCGACGTAGGCGGACGCAACCGCTGCGGCCGTCTGCTGCTGTCGCAGGAGGCGGCCCGCGTACGCAGCGGCGAACTCGACGCCCTGCGCGACGAGATACTCGCCGAGCACGCGCGCCTGACGTTGTCCCAACTCAGAGAGCGAGTCGTATGCGTCGCGCGTGCCCGCCTGCCCGTGACGTATGAAATAGACGTTGCTCAAACCTGTCCCTCCGTGCTCGAACCGAAACTGACCTCACGCCGTTCGGGTGTCATGCGCACGCCGTGTCGCGGGCGGAGTGTGACGACCGGCTGCGGCTCGACGCGCTGCGCGGGTGCAAGGCGCAGCCGCCACTTCTGCGCGAGCGTGGCGACGACGAGCACGCCCTCCATCCACGCGAAGCCTTCGCCGATGCAGCGGCGCGGGCCGCCGCCGAAGGGGAAGTATGAGAACTGCGGGCGCGCGGCTTTGGCCTCGGGAGTCCAACGCTCGGGGTCGAAGCGTTCGGGGTCTGGATAGAAACGCGGGTCGCGGTGCATCACGTACGGGCTCAGGATGACGAGCGCGTTGCGCGGAATCACGTAGCCGCCGACCTCATAGTCTTCGAGCGCGCGACGGCCGAGTATCCATGCCGGCGGGTAGAGACGCATCGACTCCGCAAAGACCATCTCCGTGTAGCGCAAACGCGGCAGGTCTTCGGCCGACGGCGGGCGACCGGCCAGAACTTCGTCAAGCTCCTCATGCAGTCGCGCTTCGGCTTCCGTGTGTTGAGAGAGCAAGTACCAAGTCCAAGCGAGCGCGTTGGCTGTCGTCTCGTGACCGGCGAGGAAGATGGTCATCGCCTCGTCGCGCAACTGCTCGTCGGACATCCCCGTGCCATCGCCCTCTTCGTCCTGCGCCTTGAGTAACATCGAGAGAAGGTCGCCGCGGTCTTCGCCGCTCGCGCGTCGCTCCTCGATGATGCGGTAGATGACGGCGTCGAGCCGCGCGCGCGCCTGCTCGAAACGTTTGTTGGCGGGGAGCGGTAGGCGGCTGAGGAACTCTGCGAACGGCATCATGAAGCGCCCGAACGAGGCCATCGACGCCGATAAAGCCTCGCGTACCTCCTCCGCTTCAGCCTCCGTCTCCGTGCCGAAGAGCGTGCGGCCGACGATGGC
>JBJMGQ010000164.1:0-8323 GCA_045807845.1 Pyrinomonadaceae bacterium
AACCCGAAGTTCTGTCCCGAGTGCGGCGGGAAGATGTCGGTCACGAGTTAGGGAGTTAAGCACCGCGGACACAGAGGCACGGCTAAGACGATTCATATCTTAGCCGTGCCTCTGTGTCCGCGGTGCTTAACTCTTTCTGATTTACACTCAACCGATGTCGGCGATGTCGCGCTCAAGGGCGAGGAGGGTGCGTTTGAGCATGGCGCGGTGGGCGGCGCCGGTGGCGCGTTCCAGTTGGTCGAGCGTGCGTGCGCGGGAGAGTTCGAGCGAGGCGAGACGCTCACGGCGCGCGCGCTCCTCGGGCGAGAGCTGTTGAAAGTCGCGCTGTTCGGACTCTCGAACGCTCTCCTCCTGCTGCGACTCGACCGACTTGCTCTCCCAACCGCGCGCCAAAGTCTCTCCCCTTCCTTAAAGGTTAAAGGGCGGCCTTGTCTCTTTCGAGCACAGGCCGCCCGCCGTGTCTGAACCCGACTAAGAACCGGGTGGCCTTAGCGTGTGTTGAGTTGCAGCGAGCGCAGGATGTCGTTGAACGCGCGCTGGTAGGTCGCGTACTCGTTCTGCGGCGAGACGGCGGCCATGTAGAAGACCTGACCGTTGCCGAGCGTGGTCGTGACGAGGGTCACGCGCTCGTTGCGCCCCGTCAAGGGCGAGCGGCCGACGAGCGTCGTGGCGAGCGCCGCGCGCCCGTCTACGGTCGTGCGCGTGAAGCCCGACTGCTGGCGCAGATAGTTGTTCTCGCCCTGCGTCAAGCCCTGCACGATCTCCTGCGACGCGCGCTGTAGGTCGCTGTAGTTCGACTGCGCCATGCTGAACAGCACGCCGTGCGTGATGCCCTGCGCGCCGTAGGCGCCTTCGGGCGCGTACGAGACCGAGGACTGGTCGCCGAGCTGTCGCCAGTTCGAAGGGATGGCGACGCTGAAGAGATTGTTACGCTGCGTCTGGTAGCGCGTCGAAGGGTAGGCCACGCGCTCGCCGCTCGCGTAGACGCCGCCCTGCTGTTCATTCGGGTAGTTCGGGTCGTTCGGATACTGCTGGCCGCCGCCCTGATTCGGATAGCGCTGCCCACTGCGCGCAATCTCTTCCATCGTGCGCGCCTGCGGGTAGCCGCGCAGACGCGCCTGCACCTGCCGGAACTGGCCCGTGTCGCGCCCCGCGCCGGGCTCGACGCGCAGCATCGCGGCCTCCTGCATGATGTACTGGTAGCGGTTGCCGGGGTTCGGATGGCTTGACATCCATTCGGGGCCGCCCGAGCCGCCGCCCTGCTGCTCGATCTTGCGGAACATCTGCGCGAGGTCGCGCGGGTCGTAGCCGGCGCGCGCCATGATCTGCGCGCCGAGGATGTCGGCCTGCTTCTCGTAAGAGCGGCTGTACTTGAGCGCGCCCGCGCCGAAGCCGATCTGCGAGCCGGCCGCGACGACCTGCCCGATGCCGCCGCCGATGACCGCGCCCGCGATCTGGCCGAGCACCGACCCGACCTGATACTTCTGCGTCTCGGTGGCCTGCGCCGTAGCGTGGCGCAGCGCAACGTGGCTCAGCTCGTGCGCCATGACGCCGGCCATCTCGCCCTCTGTGTCGGCGGCCTCAATCATGCCGCGGTTGACGAACATCGGCCCGCCCGGGAGCGCGAAGGCGTTGATGTCGCGCGCGTCCACCACGTCGAACGTGTAGCGAAACTCGGGGTGCTGAAACTCAGGCGGGATGGCCGCGGCGAGCCGCTGGCCGACCGAATTGACGTAGCTCTTCACGCTGCTGTCGTTCAGAATTGGCATCTGCTGGTAGACCTGCTGCGCAGCCTGCTGCCCGGCCTGAACGTCGTCGCTCACCTTGTACTTATTCTTCGGCGCGGAGACGGGCGTCTGCCCGAGCCCCGCGAGCGGCATGACCAACATAGCGGCTGCCAGCACCAGCGCCGACAGACCACGCGAACCGTTTCTTCTGATATTCATCATCCTAATCTCCCTCGCGGCCGGCGCTTCACTTGTGAAGTCGCGGCCGAGAATCATGACGCAAAAGCGAGAGCGGCACGTCCTTCTATTTTACGTCAGAGGGCGTGCCGCTCGTACGGCATTTTTTTCATCCCTCTGAACACTCGCTGTCAAAAGCCACCCCTTGGCGCTTGGAGAGAGGGAGAGAATTTTTAACTTTTTCGTCCGCGCCGCGTCCCACATCGTGCGCCCGGCCGGACACTGTTTAGATGAGCCCCGCAGCAAGGTCGTGGCCTCGCGGTTTAACCTCTCCCCCTGCGCCGCCGCGCGCCGCGCGCGCGAGGTCTAACGTTTCTGTTTCGTTCCTGTTGCGGCGCCGCAGTCGCGCCGCCCTCGCCCGCGAAACGCACCGTCGCGCCGCTGGGCGGGCGCGGGATGGAGACGGCGACGAAGGGCGACGTGATGACCTGCGTTGTAAGACTTCCGGACGCCGGTCGCCGCTCGCTTACGGTGACTGCAAGCACAGTGCCAGTCCGTTTGATATCGGTGATCTCGATGCTGTAGCCGCCGGTGCGCTGCTGCCCCTGATACGCGACGACGACGGCGCGCGTATCGAAGCTGACATCGGGCAGAGGGCGACCCGCGCCGATCACTTCCCACACGCGGCGCCACGCACCTTCATCGGTAATCAACTCGATTGCGCGACCACCTTCGCGCGTGCTCGTCGAGCCGGTGGCGAGCAGAGAGAACTCGACCGGCCTCGCCTCTTCAGCCGAGCCTTGCGGCACGGCCGCCGCCGCGCGCGAGGCTTCGTCGCCGAGCATCGCCATGCGCAGAATCTTGATGGGCGGCATGCCGTAACTGAGCAGACGGTCGTGGAAGTCTCCGAGGCGGAACGAGTCGCCGAGCTGTTTCTTCCACTCTTCGCGCAGGCGCAGTATCTCCATCTTGCCGAGCGTGTAGACGAGATAGGTCGGGTCTAAAGTCCCGCGCCGCGCCTCGCGCTCGGCGTTGGTGCGCGCTTGATAACCTTCGCGCATGAAGAACGAGACGGCCTCGTCGTAGCTCATCCCCGCCGTGTGCAGGCGCAAGCCCACGACGTAGCGGCACAGGCGCAGCAGCGCCGCGTCCAACTGCGCGAGCCGCAGCTTCGGGTTGTTGCCGCCGAAACCCTCGTCCAACATCATCTGCTCGCAGTAGTGCGCCCAGCCCTCGACGAAACTGGCCGAGCCCAACGCCGAGCGCACGCGCGACGGCGACTGCTTCGCCTTGAGCAGTTGATAGTAGTGGCCGGGGTACGCTTCATGTATCGAAGTGATGGTCAGGCCGTAGCGGTTGTAGTGGCCGAGGTGCTCCTCCTGCTGCTGCGGCGTCCAAGCGGGGTCGGCGGGCGTGACGTAGTAGTACCCTTCAGTCGCGACGCGCTCGAAGGCGCCGGGGGCGTCGAGCGAGGCGAAGGAGAGCGAGCGCGCGTACTCGGGCGTCTCGGCCACCGACAGGTTCTCGCGCGCGGGCGGCGTCAGAATCTCTTCGGTGCGAACGAAGGCGCGGATGCGGTCTAGCTCCGCGCGCGCCTCGCCGACAAGGCCGTCCGCGGTCGGGTGCTCGCGCGCGAGCAGTTGGAGAGCGGCCTGCACTCCACGACCCGGCGCAATCTCTTCGGCCACGGCGCGCATCTGGTCTTGCGTCTCGCGCAACTGCCCCTCGCCCTCGCGCAGGAGCGCGGGCAGGGGCGTCTCGACCATCTCCTCGTAGAGGAGCTTCTTCCGGAAGTTCTCGGCGCCGAGCGCGAAGTCGCCGTTCGAGCGCGGGAGCAGGTCTTGCTCAAGCCACTCGTGGAAACTGCGGAGCGCGGCCGCCGCCTGCGCGTTCGCCTCGTGGAACTCTGCGCGGCGCGCGGCGTCGAGCTGTGAGCCTCCGGCGCGCTCGAACATCTGCGGCACGACGCGCTCGAAGAAGGCGACGCTGCCCGCGACCTGCGCGACGGCCGTCTCGGTGTAGATGCGCGGCGGGTTGTCGAGATTGATGCGCGCCTCGGCGAGCAGACGCGGTATCTGCCGCTCGCGCGCGAGCACCGCGGGCAGGCGTTGCTCGACCGATGAGTAGGCGCGCTTGAGGATGTTGTCTACGCCTGAGGAGACGAGGCGGTTATAGACGTTCGGGTCGCGCCGCCACATCCTTACGTCTTCGAGTTCGAGCAACTGCGCGCGCGCGTGCGATGCCAGCACGAGATAGTCGTAGCGCGCCTCGGGCGACAGGCGCCACTCGGGGACGCGCGCGAGTTCCGCGAGCGCGCCGCGCAGGCGTCGCGTCTCGGCGGCGACCGTCGAGGCGTCACGCGCTTCGAGCTTCGAGTCGAACTCGTGCAGCCCGGCCGCGGTCGCCTCCGTTGGATTAAAGGCGAAGTAGTCGCGCAGGTACGCGTCGGCAATCTGCGCGACGCGCGCGTCGTACATGCGGTTCGCGTTTGAGACACGCGCCGCCGCCGTGTTGCCGCCGCCCGAAGGCCGGCGCCGCCGCTGCGCCGACGCCCCTGCGCACGGCCACACCGACGCGCAGACGACGAGCGCGAAGAGAAACGCGGAAAGCTTCCTGCTCATGAAGCGGAATACCCTCGGAAGAGCGCGGGACGCACAAACATAAACGCCCGCGGAAGGGAGATGAAGAGCGGGAGCAAGATTAGCATAAAAGAAAAGTAGGCAGTAGGCAGATGGCAGTAGGCAGTAAGAAAGCTGAAGGCAGCCGGTCGGATGGGACGCGGCTGCCTCATTTAATGTGCCGACGTTCTATGTAGCCGTCCTAATTCTCGTCTTAACTGCTTACTGTCATCTGCCTACTGCCTTACTGCGTCGGAGCGATTTTGTCGCGGAGCCAGCGGGCGGGCTCGTCGAGGGGGGCGATGTGGTGGGGCTTGCCCTGCCAGACGCGGAGGATGGAGATGACGAGGAAGACGAGGGCGGCGAGGCCGAAGAGCAGGCCGCCGAAGCCGCTGCCCGTCGCCAGCGCGACGAACTTGAAGAGCATCGACACGGCCAGCACGACCAGGTGCAGCGCGAGCCCCTGCGCGGCGTGGAAACGCACGCGCGTCTCCTCGCGCGGCACCATCGCCAGCTCGATAAGGGACGCGACCAGCCCGATGTAGAAGGGGAAGTAGGGCAGGATGACCGCGTACTTTTCGGGGAGCCCGAGGCGCGCGACGGGGCGATGGGTTGGGCCCGTGTAAGCTTGATACGGGCCGGGGTAGGGCGAAGAGGGGCCGGGCGGCGGCGCGGACGTGGTCGCGGGCGGCTGGTGCGGCCCTGCGCCGAAGGTCGTAAAGGGCTGCGGCGCGCGCGGCGGCTGATAGGCCGGCGGGACGAAGACCGAAGGATATGATTCGGCCATCTGCTCGTCGAGGCGGCGCGTCGGCTCCTCTGTGACGGAGTTGCGGCGGGACTGGTCGGCCTCTTTGGGGCGCGGCGCGCGTGCGGCGCCCCACAGATTCTCCTCCGTGCGGCGCACGAACTCAGGGTCGAGCGGGTCTGTGTCGTACTTGCTCCTCTTCTCTGTCATCTCTGCTCTTACGTTCCGCGCGGCGCGCGGGTTCTCTCCCCTTCAGCCTTCCGACGAGAAGTGCGCGGGCTCCCAGCTCCCCTCCCGCTCCGAGATGCGGAAGGCGCGCAGGACGCCTTCGCCCTCTACGCCGAAGCCGATTATGAAGTAGAACGCCTCCGGGTAAAAGGCGAGCCGCACGTCCGTCCGCGAGGGCGCGGGGTCTGTCGAGCGCGGGTGCGAGTGGTAGACGCCGACCAGCGTCTCGCCGCGCGCGCGCAGACTTCGCTGCGCCTCGAACAACTCTTCGGGCGCGGCCTCGTACGCCACCTCCGGGCACGGCGCGACATTGCGCAGAGGGTAGACGGTGGCGGCGTGTTCACCCTCGCCGCCCAGAAGCCCGCAGCACTCCTCCGGCGCACACGCGCGCGCGTGCGCAAACATCTCTTCGACGAGAGTGTGCGGAAGCTTGAAGACCGTCGGCGTGTCCGGCTGCACCTTACGTTTTAAGTTGAGTGCGGCGTTAATTGAATCTCACTCCTCGACGATGCGTATGTACAGCTCGTCAAGCTGATGATTGTCGATGGGGCCGGGGGCGTCGATCATGAGGTCGGCGGCCGAGGCCGTCTTGGGGAAGGCCATCAGGTCGCGTATGTTCTCGATGCCGGTCAAGGCCATCAGCGTGCGCTCGATGCCGGCGGCGATGCCGCCATGCGGCGGCGTGCCGTACTCAAGCGCGTCGAGGAAGAAGCCGAAACGCTCGCGCGCCTTCTCTTCGGTGAGCCCGAGCGCCTTGAAGACGAGCCGCTGCACGTCGCGCCGGTGGATACGGATGGAGCCGCCCGCGACCTCGATGCCGTTGACGACGGCAT
Source organism: Pyrinomonadaceae bacterium (assembly GCA_045807845.1). GTDB lineage: Bacteria > Acidobacteriota > Blastocatellia > Pyrinomonadales > Pyrinomonadaceae > QHXN01. The sequence continues at coordinate 6,329 of JBJMGQ010000164.1, forward strand.
CGTAAGCCTTCGCGCGAATCTCGCCGAAGAGGCGCGTCTCGCCGCCCTCGACGGCGCGCTCGAACTTCGTGAGGTCTTCGTCCACCGGCGACGTGAAGGGATGGTGCATCGCGTAGTAGCGGTCGTCCTCCTCGTGATACTCGAACATCGGGAACTCGGTCACCCACAGCGGCGCGAACGTGTTCGGCTTGATTAACTTCTCGCGCCGCGCCACGTCGTTGCGCAGAGCGCCCAAGCTCGCCGCAACCACGGAAGCCTTACCAGCGACGACGAGCACTGCGTCGCCCTTCTCCGCGCCCGCCTGCGAAGCGAGACGCGTCACCGCCTCGTCACCTATGGCCTTCAGCAGAGACGACGAAAGCTCGTCGCCCAGCTTCACCCACGCGAGCGCGCCCGCGCCGTAACGCTTCGCGACCTCCTGCAACTCATCGAGTGCCTTACGCGAAAGATGCGCGCCGCCTTTAACGACGAGCCCCTTGACCTCGCCCCTCTTCTCCAGCGCCGCGGCGAACGGCGCAAAGGTCGTTCCCTCGACGGCCGCGCGCAGGTCTTGCAGCTCCATGCCGAAACGCAGGTCGGGCTTGTCGCTGCCGTAACGCCGCATCGCCTCGGCGTAGGAGAGGCGCGGGAAACGTTCGGGCAGCTCCGCGCCGACAAGACGGAAGACGCGCACGAGCAAGCCCTCAACCAGACGGTAGACCTGCTCGCGCGTGGCGAAGCTGAACTCAACGTCGAGCTGCGTGAACTCGGGCTGCCGGTCGGCGCGGAGGTCTTCGTCGCGGAAGCAGCGCGCAATCTGGTAGTACTTGTCGAGCCCAGCGATCATGCAGAGCTGTTTGAAAATCTGCGGCGACTGCGGCAGCGCGTAGAACTTGCCGTGATGCAGGCGCGACGGCACGACGTAGTCGCGCGCGCCCTCGGGCGTGGACTTGATAAGGATAGGCGTCTCGATCTCCGTGAACGCCTGCTCGTTCATGTAGCCGCGAATCTCCGCGACCGTCTGGTGACGCAGGCGGATGTTGCGCTGTAGGTACGGGCGGCGCAGATCGAGGTAACGATACTTGAGCCGCGTCTCTTCGGCCGCGAGCTTCTCAGGTGGAGCGTCGAGTTGGAAGGGCGGCGTGCGTGCCTCGTTCAAGACGAGGACTTCGAGCGCGCGCACTTCGATGTCGCCGGTCGGCAGCTTCGGGTTGCGCACCGACTCGTCACGCGCTTCGACTCGGCCGCGCACGGCGATGACGTACTCGCCGCGCACCTCCTTCGCGCGCGCGTGTGCGTCGGGGGCGTCCTCCGCGTCGAAGACGATCTGCGTGATGCCGTCCCGGTCGCGCAGATCAACGAACGTCAAAGGCCCGAAGTCGCGGCGCACCGCGACCCAGCCCATCAGCACGACTTCGTGCCCCGCGTCCGACGCGCGCAGCTCCCCGCACGAGTGCGTGCGCTCCAACTCACCCAAATGATCAAGATTGATTGGCATGATTCCTTTATTACCTGTAACTACTGCACGCTCCCATTCAAAGCTTCGCTTAAACTAGCGCCGGCCTGCTCGCGCTTCAACGTCCGCTGCTCGCCGGTCTTCATATCTTTAAGCGCGACCTCACCGCGCGCACGCTCGTCATCGCCGATGACGACGACGAAGGGCACGCCGAGCGCGGAGGCGTACTTCAACTGCTTGCCGAGCTTGTCAGCCTCCGGGTAGACATCCACACGCAGCGTGGGCGCGCTCTTTCTCAACTCCGAGGCGAAGGCGAGCGAGTCCTTCACAGACTCTTCGTTCCACACGGTCACCAACACGTCGGCCGACGCGCGCCCCAGATTCTCCGGAAACATCCCGCGCTCCGTCATCACGACGATGATGCGCTCAAGCCCCAGCGAGAAGCCGCACGCCGGGATGTCTTTACCGGAGAACATCCCGACCAAGTTGTCGTAACGCCCGCCGCCGCCGAGTGAGCCGGCGAGGTCGGGCACGCTAATCTCCATAATCGCGCCCGTGTA
>JBJMGQ010000165.1:0-8412 GCA_045807845.1 Pyrinomonadaceae bacterium
AACAGATTTTGGCCGAAAAAATTCAGAAAAATAGATAAGGGAATCCGAATTTATGAAGATTCGGCAGTATTTATGGGTGAGGGTTGAGATTGCCCTTCAAACGTCGAGAGGCGGGTCAGACCCTTCGGCTCAAGCATAAGCCTGAGCCGAAGGGTCTGACCCGCCTCTCGACGTTTGAAGGGCAACTCCACTCTCACCCATAAATACTGCCGAATCTTCATAAATTCGGATTCCCTTATCTATTTTTCTGAATTTTTTCGGCCAAAATCAGTTCGCGACCATGCATTTGCCGAAATATCCACGCGTACGCCAATCGTTTGTCCGGTGGAACACTCTTTGCCGTGTAGTTGGTTGTCAATCTGTTCTTTCAACCTACTCCGGCACGCCGCGCCCAAGCCCGTCGCACGAACGCCCAGAATATCGACTGCGGGGGAGAAGAACAGGGTGCGCCCTTACCTACCGCAGCCGCGTCCGACGGCCTTGCGACGTGCCCCGACTCGCGAAGGTTAATGTCCCGGCCGTGACTGTCTCCGTCACGCCGCCGCGACACGCCTGCGCCCTAACCCGCGTGGGTCAAGCACTCTTGACCCGGGACGTAAGAAGCGCCCTCTTGCCAGTTTGAAAAGGAGATCCATTCGATGAGAAGACTCACCTCAATGGCGTTCGCTGCTCTGCTCGTCACCGTCTTCTGCGTGACGGCGTTTGCGCAGGGCACATCGACGCTGACGGGCACGGTCACCGACCCGAACGGCGCCGTTGTGAGCGGTGCCACCGTCACCGCGACCAACGTCGCCACCAACGTCTCTACCAATACGCAGACCAACGACTCCGGCCTGTTCCGCTTCCCCACGCTGCCCGTCGGCTCCTACAACGTCAAGGTTGAGGCGGCGGGCTTCAGCGCCGCGCAGGTCGAACAGGTCGTGCTGACGGTCGCTCAGGTCGTCACGCAGGATGTGAAGCTCGCTGTCGGCGCGGCCACCGAGACCGTGACGGTCATCGCGGGCGGCGAACAGCTCGCGCAGCCCTCCGAGTCGAGCGTCTCGCAGCTCCTGAACCGCAACGTCTGGGAGACCTACCCGTTGGAGAACCGCGATACCAACGAGTTCATCAACCTGCTACCCGGCGCCGTCCCCGACGAGTTCGCCGGTAGCACCCGCGGCGCGGCCGTCAACGGCGTGCGCGGCGGCACGGGCAACTTCATGGTCGATGGCTTCGACAACAACGACCAGGGGCAGGGCGGCCGCGGCGCGCTCGTCTCCGGCGGCATCACCAGCATCTCGCCCGAAGCCATTCAAGAGTATCGCGTTATCACCAACAGCTACGCCGCGCAGTACGGCAAGGGCGGCGGCTTCGTGGCCGAGTCCGTCCTGCGGCCCGGCACCAACGACCCGCACGGCTCGCTCTTCGAGTACAACCGCATCCAGAAGCTGGCGGCCAACGACTTCTTCTCGAACAAGGCCGGCGTCCACGACCAGCTCGTGCGCAACCAGTTCGGCGGCTCCTTCGGCGGGCCCATCAAGAAGGACAAGACCTTCGCCTTCGGCACGGTCGAGATTTCGCGTCTCCGGCAGGCGGCGCCGCTAACGACCACCAGCACCACCCAGCAGTTCATCAACTTCGTCCAGAGCGGCGCCTTCGCCACCTTCCACGAGACGAACCCGAACGGCCTCTGCGTGGTCGCCACGGGCGCAACCTGCCCGGGCGCCTTCAGCCACTCGCGGACGCTCGGCGCGAACTACCGCGCGCTGGTCGGGTCGCAGGCGTTCCCGCTCGCGACCAGTGACCTGACGAACGAGGCGGGCGGCCTCTTCACCGCGGGCATCCTCGACGCGCCGATCATCTACCCGGTGCCGGTCTACGGGCAGGTGACAGTCGTCAACCCGAGCTTCACGAACATCGCGCGCTTCAGCATCAAGGGTGACCACACCTTCAACCCGTCGAGCAACCTGACGACCACCTTCCTCTCAGAGGATTCTGACAACGGCGACACCTACGGCGGCGGCGACGGCGTCATCGGCGCGCCCTTCCTCGCGCCCGGCCGCTCGATCCTGGCCGGGCTCACCTTCAACCACACGTTCACGCCGACGATCACCAGCGAGTCGAAGGCGAGCTACCTCCGCCACCGGCGAGACTTCCCCCCGTGCCCCGGCACCGACGGGCAGCCCTCCGTGGTGACGGGCTTCGACCCGCTCGGCGTCAGCCTCGGTTGTTCGAGCGGCCTGCCGCAGTTCTTCACGGACAACCAGTTCCAGTTCCAGCAGCACTTCAACATGCTGATGGGGGCGCACAGCTTCCGCACGGGCGTCGAGTACCGCCGCACCCGCAACGGCTCGGCCTTCGAGACGACCAAGAACGGGCTCATCCTCCCGCACGGCGTCGAGGAGCTTTTGACCGACGGGTTCTTCGGCGACGAGGCCGACCTCGCCATCTTCGGCGAGCCCACCTTCGGCGCCTTCACGCAGGCGCAGGTCACCCTCGACCCGCGCAACGGCAACCAGCCCGAATACTACCGCGGCTTCCGCGCCAACGAGTGGGCGGCCTACTTCCAGGACGAGTGGAAGGTCAGGCGCAACCTGACCTTCAACCTCGGCCTGCGCTGGGAGTACTTCGGGCCCCCGCATAACTTCCGCCCGGGGTTAGACTCTAACTTCTACTTCGGCTCGCCCTCGACGCCCGTCCCGACGAGTTCGACGAACGTGTTCTTCCCGCGCACCAACCCGCTCACGGCCGAGGTGGCCCGCGGCAGCTTCCAGCAGCGCGACAACGAGATCTGGCGCAAGGACTTCAACAACTTCGCCCCGCGCGCCGGCTTTGCGTGGGATGTCTTCGGCGACCAGAAGCTCGTCTTCCGCGGCGGCGCCGGCATCTTCTACGACCGCATCTACAACAACCTCTTCGAGAACATCCGGTTCAACCCGCCGACCTTCTCCTTCAACACCATCACCAGCCCGGCCTTCGGCGGGCAGCGGCCCATCGGGCCGCTCTCTTCGCCCGGTCTCTACACCGTCCCGTTCACCGAGGCGAGCCGCCACCTCTTCAACAACCCGCTCTTCCAGGGGACGCCTTCGCCGCGCCACATGGACGAGAACCTGAAGATGCCCTACGTCCAGCAGTTCTTCCTCGGCGTGCAGCACGAGTTCTTCAGGGACTTCCTGGCCGAGGCCAACTACATTTCGACGGCCGGGCGCGGCCTGACCGGGATCATCGACATCAACACCTTCCCCGGCCGCACGCGCGGGGGCAGCTCGCTGCGACCCAACACGAGCATCAACGCCGACAACTTCCGCACCAACGCCTTCAGCTCGATCTACCACGGCGGGCAGTTCGGCATCCGCAACCGCGGCTGGCGCGGGCTCCAGTTCCAGAGCCACTACACCTTCTCGAAGGCGATTGACACCCTGAGCGACGCCTTCGTCGCCGACGCGCGGCACGGGAACTTCCGGCCGGCGAATCCCTTCAACATCGCGCTCGACCGCGGCCGTGCCGACTTCGATGTCAGGCACCGCTTCGTCACCAGCTTCAGCTTCGAGCCCAGCCTCTGGAAGGAGAATCGCTGGCTCGGCGGGTGGGTGGCGACCGGCATCTTCTCGATTCAGTCGGGCGTCCCCTTCACCGTCTACCACAGCGGCCAAGACCCCAACGCGGACGGCTTTACCAGCGACCGCGCGGTCTTCCTCGGCACGAGTGGCGGCAGCATCTACACGAACAACAGCCCGGCGGACGGCTTCTTCAACACGGCGCTGTTCGAGGGCATGAACACCCGCGTCTCCCGGTTCGTCGCGGCGGCGGGCTCTGACCCGACGGCGCGCGCCAACGCGGTGCGCGCGGCCTGTGGCCCCAACAACGGCGTCGTCGTCAGCGCGACGCAGTGGTGGTGCGACGGCACGGTGGGGCGCAACACGTTCACCGGCCCCGGCTTCTGGAACTTCGACTTCGGCCTGCACAAGAAGTTCAAGATCACCGAAGGCAGCAGCCTGCAACTTCAGGCCAACGCCTTCAACATTTTCAACCACACGAACTTCGGCATCCCGGTCGGCAACATCAACAGCCCGGACTTCGGCAAATCGACCTTCACGGTCGGGACGCCGCGCGTCATGCAGCTCGCCATCCGGTTCGACTTCTAAGTCGTCCCCGTTGGCCCGAGCCTTCTAAAAACTTCGAGGGCGCCGACTCTTTAAAGTCGGCGCCCTCTTTTTTCTTCATTGCGCGCTCGCCCTTCAGCCGCCGCAGACCATCCGCCCGAAGCCTTCGAGGTCTAGCGCGCGAACGGGCAGCCCCAACTTTCGCTCCAGCTCGTCGAGCCGCGTGCCGTCGAGCATGACGGGCTCGTCCGACTTATGCGCCGTCTTCGGGATGACGACGAACTCGCCCTCAAGCTTCCCGCGCACGGCCTCGACACACTGCCCCGTCATCAAGCCCGCGACGACGATCTCTTCGCCGAAGTATCTGTTCTCCACCGCGACGACGCGCAGGCGTGTGCCCGCCAACTCGTTCAGGCGGCCGACCAACTCTTCGAGCACGGGCGCGAAGAGCGTCCCCGTCAACACCGTCCCGTGCAGGCCGGCCGCGTCGCGCACGCCCGTCTTCTCGACCCGCCGCAGCAGACGGCCGAACTCCTCGCGGAACGAGCGCACCATGCCGACGCCGTCCTCGATCTGCGGGTAGTCGCCGTAGTGCCTGCGCCCGGGCACGTCTACGCTAGCACGCAGGTATATCTCGTCGCCGAGGAAGGCGAAGTTTGTCCCCAAACGCTTCTTCAAACCTTTCTGAATCGCGCCGACCTCACGGATAATCTGTTGGCACCATTCAGGCGTGACCGGCGTCAGACGCTCGTCCGTGTTGTAGCGCGTCAGTCCCAGCGGCACTATCGCGACGCTGCGCACGCGCGGATACTCGGCGGCCAGATCTTCAATCGTTCTGCTTAAAACTTCGCCGTCGTTGATGCCCGGGCAGAGCACGACCTGCGCGTGAAGCTCGATGCCGGCCTCCATCATCCGGCGCATCTTGTCGTTGATGTCGGCGCGGTGCTCGTCAACCCCGAGCAGGTAGGCGCGCACCTTCAAGTCGGTCGCGTGGACTGAGACGTACTGCGGCGTCAGACGCTGCTCGATGACGCGCGTCATCTCGTCTTCGGTGATGGAGGAGAGCGTCGTGTAGTTGCCGTAGAGGAAGGAGAGGCGCACATCCTCGTCGCGAAAGAAGAGCGCGGGGCGCGCGTCGGGCGGGTTGCCCTTGCAGAAGCAGAAGAGGCACTCGTTGGCGCACTGGCGCGGAGCGATGTTCTCGAACTGGATGCCGAAGTCCTCGCCCTCGGCGCGCTCGACCTCCATCTCCCACTCTTCGCCGCCGCGCTTGAGCACGTCGAGGACAAGCTCGGTCTCGCCGCCCGTGTGGAAACGGAAGTCGAGGTAGTCGCGCACCACGCGGCCGTTGACACGGACGACGCGGTCGCCCGGCTCAAGCTCAAGCTCCTCGCCTAAGCTTCCGGGCTCGACCTCCGTGATGGTCACGCCGCGGCGGCGTATCTGCGTGACGGCTGGCGTGACTGCGAACTCGTACATCTCGAACGAACCTGTCTCTCGTGTCCTGATTGACTCTGAATACTTCGCGCGTGTCTGCCTGACCCTTGAGTATGGCCGAAGCTGTGCGACACTTCAACCGGCGGCGCGCGTGCGGTTTCGGTGAAAGAGGATAGATGTGCTCGCCCGCAGCCCGGTTCGCCGCGCTGCCGGAGAATGCATCCGGGCCGCATTCCGCCGTGGCAAACTGACCGGGCGGCAGGTCAGAAAGAGAGTTATTGACTGAGACGTGCCCGTGCCTCTACATTAGTTTCGGCGAGGGCGCCGCTGATGCCGCTAGGCACACGGGTTGCTAAAGCTCAAAGCGGCGTTCGTTCTCTCCCCCCGCTCCATCCGCCGAGCACGCCGGAAAGGTTCTCAAACAGACACAGATGAGTAGCATGCCGCAAGGGCTCGAACAGTCCACCGCAACGGCGCCGCAGGCCGCGAGTGATGAAGCGCCGCGCCGCACAGTCCTGCTCGCCGAAGATGACCGTTCGCTGCGCCGCTACCTTGAGGTCGTCCTGCGCCGCGCCGGTTACGAAGTGCTGCCCGCGGCCGACGGGCTCGAAGCCATGAAGCTGCTGCTCTCGACACGGGTGGACGCGGTCGTGACCGACGCCATCATGCCGCACCTCTCCGGCCACGAGCTCTGCCGCTTCCTGCGCGAGCACCCGCAGCTCAAAGAGCTTCCCATCGTCTTGTTGAGCGGCGCCGACTCTTCCGCGCGCAACGAGGAGTCGGGCGCCGACCTCTATCTTTTCAAGCCCGTCCCCGCCGGAGAACTCTCCGACAGCCTCGCGCGCCTGCTCGCCTGAAGAAAAAATTTAACCACCGCAGAGAGAGAGGCGCAGCTAAAATTTTAGCTGCGCCTCTCTCTCTGCGGTGGTTAATCAGTCTTAACGCGTCACACGCTGCCGGCCTTCGAGCTGGACTGCGGCGTGAGGCCGAGCATGTCGTCGAGCGGCGTGTATTCGAGCCCCTGATCGTCGGCGACGGCCTTGTAGGTCAGCTTGCCGCCGTAGGTGTTGACGCCCTCCTTCAAACCGGGGTCTGAAGAGATGGCGTCGAGGAAGCCGCGGTTGGCCAGCCGCAGCGCGTAAGGCAGCGTCGCGTTCGTCAGCGCGAAGGTCGAGGTGCGCGGCACCGCCCCCGGCATGTTCGCCACGCAGTAGTGCAGCACGTCTTCGACGTAGTAGGTCGGGTTCGAGTGCGTCGTGGGCCGCGTCGTCTCGATGCAGCCGCCCTGATCGACCGCCACGTCAACGATCACCGCGCCCTTCATCACGTCCTTCAGCATCTCGCGCGTGACGAGCTTCGGCGCGGCCGCGCCCGGGACGAGCACGCCGCCGATGATGAGGTCGGCCTCCGCAATCGCGCCGTGGATGGCGTAGGCCGAAGAGGCCAACGTCGAAATCTTCGAGAGGAAGATGTCGTCCAACTCGCGCAGGCGGTCGAGGTTCTTATCGACAATCGTGACCTGCGCGCCCATGCCGACGGCGATCTTCGCGGCGTTCGTTCCCACCACGCCGCCGCCGAGGATGACGACGCGCGCGGCGGGCACGCCGGGGACGCCGCCGATGAGCACGCCGCGCCCGCCGTTCATCTTCTCAAGGTACTGCGCGCCGACCTGCACGGCCATGCGTCCTGCGACCTCAGACATCGGAGTCAAGAGCGGCAGCGTCCCGCGCCGGTCGGTTATCGTCTCGTAAGCGATGCCGGTCACCTTATGTTCGAGCAGCGCCTGCGTCTGCTTCGGGTCGGGCGCGAGGTGCAGATAGGTGAAGAGCAGCAGCCCCTCTTTCATCCGCGGGTACTCGGGCTCGATGGGCTCTTTGACCTTCACGATCATCTCGGCCCCGCCCCACACGTCGTCGGCCGAAGGGATGATGGTCGCTCCCGCGCGCTTGTACAACTCGTCCTCGAAGCCCGAGCCCTCACCCGCGCTCTGCTCCACGTTGACCGTATGCCCCGCGTCCGTCAGCGCGCGCACGCCTGCCGGGGTGAGCCCCACGCGATACTCGTTATCCTTAATCTCCTTCGGGAGTCCGACGATCACTGTTTTTTGTCTCCAATCGTTTAATTTTGGGACGAGGGCAAGGCTACTTCAGTGACCGGTGCTCTCATCTCGCCAGGTCTTGAACTGCTTGAAACTTAAAGAGGTCAACTTCACTACTCGAAGTTGACTTCGTCAATCTGCGCGCGTTGCAGCTTGCCGCTGTAGTCAACGTAGATCGACTTCCATTCGGTGAAGATGTCTAAGACCTGTGTGCCGGCTTCGCGGTGGCCGTTGCCCGTGGCCTTGGTGCCGCCGAAGGGGAGGTGGACTTCGGCGCCGATGGTCGAGGAGTTGACATAGAAGATGCCTGTGTACATCTCCTGCATCGCGCGGAAGGCGCGGTTCACGTCCTGCGTGTAGATGGAGGCCGACAGACCGTAGCGCACGCCGTTGCCGATCTCGACGGCCTCTTCGAGCGAGTTCGCCGGGATGACGGTGGTGACGGGGCCGAATATCTCTTCCTGCGAGATGCGCATCCCCGGCGCAGCGTCGGCGAAGACCGTGGGCTCGATGAAGTAGCCGTTGGCGTGCTCTCCCTTGTCCAGGCGGTTGCCGCCGCAGGCGAGTCGCGCACCGTCCTCACGCTGGCCGATCTCGATGTAGCCGAGAATCTTTTTGACGGCGTCGGCGTTGATGACGGGGCCGACATCGGTCTTATCGTCGAGCCCGCTGCCGACTCTCAAATTCTTCGTGCGCTCGACGAGCATCTGCGTGAACTTCTTGTAGACCTTCTTGTGGACGACGACGCGCGAAGAGGCCGTGCAGCGCTGTCCCGAGGTGCCGAACGCGCCCCAG
>JBJMGQ010000166.1:0-13727 GCA_045807845.1 Pyrinomonadaceae bacterium
CCCCACGGGGCGGCCGTTGACCGAGACGCACAGCTCGCGCGGCCTGTGCTCGAAGACCTCGCGCGCGCGCCGCTTGCAACGCAAAGTCTCTTCGCTCGTCGCGCGCCCGCCGCCTACGCCACCGTCATCGTCGCCGCCGTCATCACCGCCGCCCTTGCGCCGCGGCTCCGCGCCGAGCGAGTCAACGGGGAAGCGCTCAGAGAGCAGGGGCAGCTCGTGCAAGTTGTTGACCTCGTCGATGCAGCGCGGGCAGCTCACGAAGTGAGCCAGCAACGTGCTGTCGGGGCCGCCCTTCGCTTCGTAGATTTTTGAAAGATGTTCTCCGACCAAACATTCGCCGCGGCGCGAATCGAAGACGCGTTGACGCAGGTCGCGCAGCAGCTCCTCGGGCGTCTGCACGTAGCCGGTCGAGGCCGCACGCCTGCCGCGCTCCTTGTTGATGAAGCGCAAGCTCTCAGGGTCTTTCAAGTACTGCCGCGCCTCGTTGCGCGCGGCGCGCAGGCGCTCCTCGACGGCCTCGCGCGTCGAGCCGGTGAAGCGCGCAATCTCGACCGGGTAGTAGCCGTGCATGAAGCGCAGGATGAGGACGCTGCCGGCCTTCGAAGACTCCTTGCGCACACAGGCGTAGTGGCAGACCTGCCGCAGCTCGTCCTGCACGCGGATGAGGTCGCGCGGGTCGGCCGCGCGCAGCACGAACTCGGCCGAGTCGTATTCGAAGACCGCAGGCTCGTCGCCGCGTCTTCGCCCGACCCGTCTCATCCGGGATATGTTGAGGTTGCGCAACATCTGGTAGAGATAGCCGTCAAGGTTCTGGACGCGCGCGAGGTCAGGGCGGGCGAATGTGAACTGGATGAAGGCGTCGTGGACGAGGTCTTCGGCGCGCCCCACGTCGCCCCCCGCCAGACGCAGCGCCCACGCGCGCAAGGGCCCGTAGCGCGCGAGGAAGACCTCCTCGTGCGACAACGCTTTCGACTCCTCGGTGCGTAGAATTTCCGAAGGCTCCAACATCACTCTCAACCCTAAAGACGCGCGGCGCAGACCCGAACCCATGTTCGTCTCGGAAAAACTTTAGCAGTTTTCCGTCACCCACCTCGTCCGCGGGCCGGCACACGAAGCGTGTGGGGGAGCATCATTTCTCTGTCCGAGTACGGACAGACATAACGCCTCGTCGCACATGATAATTACGTTCAACCCCCTAAGCTCGATAGCAGCTTTGTCCCTTATTCCCCCGCACAGACATTTGCGTACAGACGTACGCGTGTTGCCTTCCCCCGGCAAGTAAACTTCTGATAGACGACAAGATTTCGCCACTAATTGACGTTACATTGAACGTGCATAAATTTTACTCTACACGGCTATGTCTTTCTCACTCACGGAACGCGAGCCCGTGTGGGCGGACGTTCAGTTACGCGTGAAGGCCGGCTTTCCGAACGCCGAATGATTCCGGCGGCGCGGCGCAGGCGAAGGGTTTTAACGCCCGCACGCTCAAACAACAGTCCGCGGTCAACGGAACCCACGCCGGGAGAGTTGTGTCCTCGGCGCGCGTAGCGCGAACGCCGATTCGTGCCGATATATCTCGATGGCGATATATCTCAAATGGCTGGATGGCTTTTATAAGTAAGAAGGGGAATCACATGAGAGAGCTTAAAGAGTTCAAACAACAGACCGGCCGTCGCGACGGCGACGCTTCACGCTTCGACCTCGTCTGCCTTTCACATCTGCGCTGGGACTTTGTCTATCAGAGGCCGCAACATCTTCTGAGCCGTTGCGCGCAAGACCGCCGCGTCTTCTACGTCGAGGAGCCGGTCTACGGCGAGGAGCTGCACCTCGACGTGCGGCGGAGCGAGGAGGGCGTCCGCGTCGTCGTGCCGCACCTGCCCGAGAGCGTGCTCGGCAGACGCGACCGTGAAGAGGCTCTGTTGCAAGCTCTGCTCTCGCGCCTCTTCGACGAGCAACAGGTGCGCGAACACGTCCTCTGGTACTACACGCCGATGCCCATCGCTTGGACGCGCCACCTGCGACCGCTGGGCATCATCTACGACTGCATGGATGAGCTGTCGGCGTTCAAGTTTGCGCCGCAGGAGTTGCGCGAGCGTGAGGCCGAGCTGTTCAATCGCGCCGACCTCGTCTTCACCGGCGGCCAGAGCTTGTATGAAGCGAAGCGCGGCAAACATCCGCACGTCTACGCCTTTCCCTCCGGCATCGACCGTGAGCACTTCGGGCGCGCGCGCCACATCACCGTCGAGCCGGAAGATCAGGCCGCGATTCCGCACCCGCGTCTCGGCTTCTTCGGCGTCGTTGACGAGCGCTTCGACCTAGAGTTGTTGGACTCGCTCGCGCGCGAGCGTCCCGACTGGCATTTCGTCATCATCGGCCCCATTGTCAAGATAGAGCCGGAGGCTCTGCCGCGCGCGGCGAACGTCCACTACCTCGGCGGCAAGACTTACAAGGAGCTGCCCGCCTACCTCGCCGGCTGGGACGTGGCGACGCTGCTGTTCGCGCGCAACGAGCACACGCGCTACATCAGCCCGACGAAGACGCCCGAGTACCTCGCGGCCGGCAAGCCCGTCGTCTCGACTTCGATTAAAGACGTGGTGCGCCCGTACGGCGAGATGGGACTCGTCCGCATCGCCGACGATGCTCGGGAGTTCGCGCGCGCGGCCGAAGAGTTGATGAGCGCGGGCACCGACCCCAACTGGCTCGCGCGCGTGGACACGCTGCTCGTGCAGAACACCTGGGACAGAACGTGGGCGCGCATGTCGGAGTTGATTGAAGGCGTGGCCGCGCGCCGTGCAGCGGCGCGGGCCGGCACGAATGCGCGTGCGGCGCGCGCGACGGCATCGGAGACCGGCGCCTACGCGACCGCGGGCGACTGAATTTTAAAAGTACAGGCAGAGCAGTAACGGCAAGGTTTTGGAAAGGCAAGGGGGAGAGATGTTCGACTATCTGATAGTGGGGGCGGGGTTCGCCGGAAGCGTCATCGCCGAGCGTTTGGCGCGGGTTGCCGACAAGAAAGTTCTCATCATCGACCGGCGCAACCACATCGGCGGCAACGCGTACGACCACTACAACGACGACGGCCTGCTCGTCCATCGCTACGGGCCGCACATCTTCCACACCAACTCGCGCGAAGTCTTCGAATATCTTTCGCAGTTCACCGAATGGCGGCAGTATCAGCATCGCGTGCTGGCCTGCGTGGACGGGATGCTGCTGCCCATCCCCATCAATCTCGACACCATCAACAAGCTCTACGGCCTCAACCTCAACAGCTTCGAGGTCGAAAAATTCTTCGAGTCGAAGGCGGAGAAGTGCGAGCGCCTGCGCACCTCCGAGGACGTGGTGGTGTCGAAGGTCGGCCGCGACCTCTACGAAAAGTTCTTCCGCAACTACACGCGCAAGCAGTGGGACTTAGACCCTTCGGAGCTGGACGCGTCGGTGACGGCGAGGGTTCCGACGCGGACGAACCGCGACGACCGGTACTTCACCGACACCTATCAGGCGATGCCGAAGCAGGGCTACACGCGGATGTTCGAGAAGATGCTCGACCACCCGAACATCAAGGTCATGCTCAATGTGGACTATCGCGAAATCGAGCGCATCATCCCGCACCGCGAGCTTGTCTTCACGGGGCCGGTGGACGAGTACTTCGACTTCCGTTTCGGCAAGCTCCCGTACCGCTCGCTGGAGTTCAAGCACGAGACGCTCGACAGGGAAGTCCATCAGATCGCGCCCGTCGTCAACTACCCGAACGACTTTCTCTACACGCGGGTCACGGAGTTCAAGTACCTGACGGGGCAGGAGCACCGCAAGACGGCCGTCGTCTACGAGTACCCGCGCGCCGAGGGCGACCCGTACTACCCCGTGCCGCGCCCCGAGAACGGCGAGCTGTATCAGAAGTACAAGGCGCTGGCCGACGCGACGAAGGGCGTGCACTTCGTCGGGCGGCTGGCGACCTACAAGTACTACAACATGGATCAGGTGGTGGCCCAAGCCCTGACGACGTTCAAGAAGATCGCCGGGGCTAAGGGTTGAAGGAGCGCGGCTAGGAGCTTGAAGTCCAATGAGCCAGATGCCTCACGCGGTGTGCAAGCCGGAGCTGTGGGCGGGCGTCGAGTGCACGGTCAACCGCGTCGGCGAACACTACCACGACCAGCTCGAACGCGGCGGACATGCGCACCGGGTCGAAGACCTTGAGCTGCTGGCGGGGCTCGGCGTGCGCGCCGTGCGCTACCCCGTGCTGTGGGAGCGCACGGCGCCCTGCTCACTCGAAGACGCGGACTGGCGCTGGCCGGACGAGCGGCTCGGGCGCCTGCGTCAGTTGAAGATACGACCCATTGTCGGGCTGCTGCACCACGGCAGCGGGCCGCGTCACACGTCGCTCACAGACCCCGACTTTCCCTTCAAGCTCGCGGCCTACGCGCGCGCCGTCGCGGAGCGTTATCCGTGGGTCGAGGACTACACGCCGGTCAACGAGCCTCTGACGACCGCGCGCTTCAGCGGCCTCTACGGCCTCTGGTATCCGCACGGGCGCGACGACCGCACGTTCGCACGGGCCCTCATCACGCAACTGCGCGGCGTCGTGCTCGCCATGCGCGAGGTGCGTGCGGTGAACCCCGCGGCGCGGCTCGTGCAGACCGAAGACCTGGGGCGCAGCTTCTCGACCAATCGACTGCTCTATCAGGCCAAGTTCGAGAACGAGCGACGGTGGCTGACCTTCGACCTGCTCTCGGGTCGCGTCAAGCGCGGGCACGCGATGTGGAAATACCTGCGCCGGGCCGGAGTCGCCGCGCGCGACCTCGAATGGTTCGTCGAGAACACCTGCCCGCCGTCCGTCGCCGGCATCAACTACTACGTCACGAGCGAGCGCTTTCTTGACGAGCGCGTCGGGCGCTACCCGCCGCACACGCGCGGCGGCAACGGGCGCGACACGTACGCAGACGTGGAGGCCGTGCGCGTCCGCGCCGAAGGGTTGGCTGGCGCGCGCGCCATTCTGTCCGAGGCTTGGGAGCGCTATCGTCTGCCGCTCGCCGTGACCGAGGCGCACATGGGCTGCACGCGCGACGAGCAGATGCGCTGGCTCGCGGAGGTCTGGGCCGACGCTCGCTCGCTCGGCGCGGAAGGCGTGAACATCATGGCCGTGACGGCGTGGGCCCTGTTCGGCTCGTTCGATTGGGACAGCCTCGTCACGCGCAACGCGGGGCATTACGAGCCCGGTGCCTTCGACGTGCGCTCGCCGCGCCCGCGCCCGACGGCGACGGCACGGTTGATTAAAGACATGGCGTGCGGAGTCGAACTTGAACACCCGGCGCTCGCCGCACCCGGCTGGTGGCGGCGCCTCGACCGCCTGACCTATGCGCCCGCGCACAGGCGCCGGGGCGCGCAGACGAACGAGGGCGCGCCGCTTCTGCTCATCACGGGCGCGACGGGGACGCTCGGGTCGGCTTTCGCGCGCGTCGCTGAGTCGCGCGCGATACCACACCGGCTGCTCTCGCGCCGAGAGATGGACATCGCAGACCCCGAGTCGGTCGAGAAGGTTCTGGAAGGCGCGGGCGCTTGGGCGCTCGTCAACGCCGCGGGCTACGTGCGTGTTGACGACGCGGAGCGCGAGCGGATTTTATGCTTCCGCGAGAACGCGCTGGGGGCCGCGACGCTCGCCTCCGCGTGCGCGCGGCACGGCGTCCGATTCGTCACTTTCTCGTCCGACCTCGTCTTCGACGGGCTTGAACGTAAAGAACCTTACCTTGAGTCCGATGAAGTCTCGCCGCTCAATGTCTATGGCCGGAGCAAGGCCGAGGCCGAGAGGCTCGTGCTCGGAGTGCTGCCGTCGGCGCTCGTCGTTAGAACAAGCGCCTTCTTCGGGCCTTGGGACGAGTACAACTTCATACACGCGGCGCTCTCATCGCTCGCGCGCGGCGAAGAGTTCGTCGCGGCCGACGACGCGCACGTCACGCCGACCTACGTCCCCGAACTCGCGCACGCCTGCCTCGACCTTCTTATCGACGGCGAGGGCGGCATCTGGCATCTCGCCAACACAGGCGCCATCACTTGGGCCGACTTCGCGCGGCGCGCGGCGCGACTGGCAGGGCTTGACGAGAGACTCGTTCGCGGGCGCCCGACGCCTGAGCTGAATCTCGCCGCGCCGCGTCCCTCCTACAACGCGCTCGGCAGCGAACGCGGCGCGCTCCTCAAGCCGCTCGACGAAGCGCTCGAATGCTTCGTGCGCGAGCGCGGCACGCACGCGCCGTGGTCTGAGCAGCGCGTTCGGCACGTCGTTTGAAAGTCAACCCGGTAGGCATATTTTGACGAGCCGTTTTCGGACAGGCCGACTTCTGTCCAGCGGCCGGGTGTCCGGAAAACGTTTTCAAGAGGAGAAGTAAGAGATGGCAACAATCGAAGAGAGACTAAGCGCCGCCGGTCAAGATATACAGGAGTTGACCGGTGGGGAGACGGCCGCCTCGTCCACGCCCGTCAACGTCGGGCAGATCGAGCGCTGGGCGTCGGCCGTCGGTGGCGGTGCGCTGGCGCTCTACGGCGTGACGCGCGGAAGCTTGGGCGGCATCGCGCTCGCGCTCGTGGGCGCGGCGCTCGTCCAGCGCGGCATGTCGGGTCATTGCAGCCTCTACGAGGCGATGAACTTCAGCAGCGCGGGCGACGTGGGGCTTCGCAACAGCGAGAACGTCTCGGTGGCGGCCGAGCGCGGGACGAAGGTCGAGCACAGCATCACCATCAACCGCCCGCCCTTGGAGTTGTACTCCTTCTGGCGCAACTTCGAGAACCTGCCGAACTTCATGAACCACTTGGAATCGGTGAAGAGGTTTGGCGGCGACCGCTCGCACTGGGTGGCGAAGGCGCCGGCCGGGACGACCGTCGAATGGGACGCAGAGGTCTACAACGACAAGGAGGGCGAGATGATCGCGTGGCGCACGCTCGAAGGCTCGCAGGTGGCGAGCGCGGGCAGCGTGCACTTCGAGCCGGCGGGCGACGGCGCGACGAACGTCCGCGTCAATCTCAAGTACGACCCACCGGGCGGCAAGCTCGGCTCGCTCGTCGCGCGACTGTTCGGCGAGAACCCGCAGCAGCAGATTGAGGAAGACCTCGCGCGCTTCAAAGAGATCATGGAAGGGGGCCGCGAGGCGTCCGCCTCGGCGGGCCGTTGAAAGGAACGTGAAGATGACAGACGAGAGAGAGACGGACGACCAGCTTATCGGGCACGACTCGACCACCGCTCCGGGCGGCAACAAGGAGCTGACGGGCGATCCCGGTCGCACCCCGGGCTCGGCCGAGGGCGATGAGGAGACCGTTGACGAAGACCTGAAACGGAAAAGCTAGACTCTTCTTCCGCGGCGTTTGATCTCATCCCTTCCGTGGATGAGATCGAACGCCGCGTTATACCTTCCGCACGATCCTCCCAAAATAATTCAGACTCAGACAGGTCGGTTCTCGTCTAACGCTGCGTAACGGGACGTGCGCCGAATTGTTGATTGTTGGCGCGCGGCGCCGTGTGCTATATTTTTTGAGCCTAAACAAGTGGGCGGTCGCGCCTACCCCGTTCCGCCCCGACGCAGTTAACAAAGCCTCATAGCTTTAGTTCAGCACTTCAGGCCATAGTCTTATGACAGAGCATCTTTTCCTCCGTGCTACTGCGCGCGTTGCGCACTGGCTCTGCGCCGCCGTATGTCTGTCGGCGCTGGCCGCGGCTGCCGGTGCACAAACGCTGCCGCCGGGCAGTCCCGTGCTTCTGACCGAAGGGACGGGGCAGACGACGCGCGCCGTCGCCTACGAGGCCGTCACCTTCCGCTCGGAGCCTTTCCCCGTCGTCTCCACGGTCAACTGGAACGCCGACAAGGCGAACACACGCGACCAGCAGACGCGCATCATGCTCTTCGCCACGGGCCTCCCGCTGCTCGCGGGCGAGGGCGCAAACGCCTTGACGGCCGACGCGCAGGACGCCTCGGGACGCTTCTACCCGCTCAAGGTCGAGGCGCTCTCAAAGCCCGCATACGACATCTTTGATTTGACGGGCAAGCAGCACGTCGCACAGTCGCAGGACTGGCTGTGGGCCGTCACGCTTCGGCTCGACGACGCGATGACCGACACGCTCGGCGACGTGCTCGTCCGCATCAACCTCCACGGCCTCTCTTCGAACCGCGTCCGCGTCGCCATCGGCCAGACCGGCTCCGGCATCGCCACAGACCCTTCGACCGAGTTCCTCTCGCCCGCGCCCCCGGCGCCTCCCGCACCGACGCCGACGCCCACGCCCAAAGCTTACGGCCCCGGCGAGGCCACGGCCGCCGACACGACGCGCATGCTTGAACAGGCGACGTGGGGGCCGACCACAGCCGAGGTGACGCGCGTTCAGGGCATCGGCCTGCGCGCCTTCATCGACGAACAGTTCAACGCGCCTGTGCTCAATCCTTCCAAGGGGTCAGACTTCCCCGATCTGGCGTTCCCGCCCGACGATACCGCGCAGGGATGCCCGACCGGCAGCCCGGCTGAATGCACTCGTGACAGCTACTCGATCTACCCCGTCCAGAAGCAGTTCTTCTCAAACGCGCTGACGCGCCAGACACAGCTTCGGCAGCGGGTCGCCTTCGCGCTCCACCAGATTTTCGTCGTCTCGAACCCCGACATCCCGTACCCCTCGTGGATGACGCCTTATCTTCAGACGCTCGACCGCGACGCGTTCGGCAGCTACCGCACGCTGCTCGGCGAGATGACGCTCAACCCGGCGATGGGCGAGTATCTCGACATGCGCCGCAGCGTCAATGGGAACTCAAACGAGAACTACTCACGCGAGATTCTGCAACTCTTCTCGCTTGGCGTGAATCAGCTCAACCCCGACGGCACACCCGTCCTCGACGCACAGGGCGCGCCCGTCCCCAGCTACTCGCAGACGACGGTCAACGAGTTCACACGCGTCTTCACGGGATGGAATGTTGCGGCCGTGTTCCAGACGGGCACGACCAACTACCGCGACCCGATGGTTCCACGCAACGGGACGACGCACGACACGGGCGCTAAGACGCTCTTCTCGACTCAGCTCGCCGGATGCCCCGGCGCGAGCGGCGCGGCCAACGGCACATGTGCGCAGAACGAGTTGAACGCGGCGCTCAACGTGATTGCCAACCACTCGAACGTCGGCCCCTTCATCTCAAAGCAGCTCATCCAGCATCTCGTTACGAGCAACCCCTCGCCCGCCTACGTCGAGCGGGTCGCCGCGGCCTTTAACAACGACTGTAACGGCCTCTACCCCGAGAGCCCCTGCGGCGTTCGCGGAAACCTGAAGGCTGTGGTGCGTAACATCCTCCTTGACCCGGAGGCGCGCGGCGACGTGAAGACCGACCCGAACTACGGCAAGCTCCGCGAGCCGGTGCAGTACCTGACGAACATCCTGCGCGCCTTCAACGCGTCGAGCGACGGCGTGCTCGGCTCGCGTTCCTCGGGCGGCGACTTGCCTAGCTCGCTGGCCCAGCCCCTCTACCAGCCGCCGACAGTCTTCAGTTACTACACGCCCGACTACGAAGTGCCGGGGACGAGACTGACGGGGCCGGCCTTCCAGATTCTCTCGACCTCCACCACACTGCGGCGCGCAAACGTCGCCAACCAGCTCATCTACACCGGCATCGCCGTGGGCGCGAACAACCCCTCGGGCACGCAACTGGACTTCACCGCGCTCGACTCGCTGGCGGCCGGCGACGGCTCGCAGCTCGTTGACCGGCTCAACACGCTCCTCCTCCACGGCACTATGTCGTCGCAGATGCGCGCGGCGATTCTGACCGCGGTGCAGAGCATTTCCGCGAGCAGTCCCCGCCTGCGTGTGCAGACGGCCGTCTACCTCGTGGTGACTTCCCCGCAGTATGACGTGCAGAGGTAACGACTGATGTCACATTCCCGCAGAGACTTCCTTCGCGGCTCCGCGTGCGCCCTCGGCGGCATGGCGCTGGCTTCGAGCCTTGAGAGCTTCGGCCTCGTCGGCGCGCTCGCGCAAAGCGGCGCCGCCTCCGACTATCGTGCGCTCGTCTGCGTCTTCCTCAATGGCGGTAACGACCCCAACAATATGCTCGTCTCGCTCGACCAGCTCAACGGCCCCGCTGGCAGCACCACGACGGGTTACAACAACGTGCGCAATCCGGCGGGGCTGGGTATCGCTCCAAGCCTGTTGCCAATCTCGCCCGCGGGCGGCGGCTCGTATGGCCTTCACCCAAGCATGCCGGAGTTTCAAACTCTCTTCGGGCAGGGACGCCTCGCCGTAGTCTGTAACACCGGCCCGCTCGTCGAGCCCCTGACGCGCACGACCTACCAGAACGGCACCGGCAAGAAGCCGCTCCAACTCTTCTCCCACTCCGATCAGGTGGGGCTGTGGCAGTCCGCCGTCGCCAACAGCGTCGCCCAGACCGGATGGGGCGGCCGCATGGCCGATAGGGCGGGCGGGCTCAACGGCGCGGCCAGCTTCCCGCAGATCATCACCATCGCGGGCATCAGCCTCTTCGTCACGGGCGTCACCTCGCGCCCGCTGGCTATCTCCGACTCGAACACGACGCTCGCCAACGTCCTGCCTTTGACGATGACGGGCACCGACGCCAACAACAGCCCGCGCCGCACGGCCTTCGACCAGATTCGCGCGCTCGACGCAAACCTCAAACTCGTTAAGGCCGCGGCCGACACGCGCTCGGGGGCACTGTCGGCGCGCACGGCGCTCCAGTCTGTGAGCCCGGCCATCAGCACTACGTTCCCGAACACGACGTTGGGCCGCCAGCTTTTGCAGGTCGCGCGAGTCATTAAGGCGAGCACCGACCCGTTGGCGGGCCTCAACATGAAGCGGCAGATCTTCTTCTGTAGCCTTGGCAGCTTCGACACGCACAGCAACCAGCTTACGGGGCAAGCAGCGCTCCTTCAGCAGCTCAGTCAGGCGATGAACGCCTTCTACCTCGCCACGGGCGAGTTGGGGTTGCAGGACAAGGTGACGACCTTCACGCTCTCCGACTTCGGCCGGACGTTTCAGCCGTCCGGCGCGGGGGCGGGTGTGGTCGGGTCGGATCACGGCTGGGGCAGCCACCACTTCATCCTCGGTGGTGCGGTCACGGGCGGGAGGCTCTATGGCGCCTACCCGACGCTTGCGCTCAACGGCCCCGACGATACAGACAACCGTGGCCGCTGGATACCGACGACCGCCGTCGAGCAGTACGCGGCGACGCTCGCCTCTTGGTACGGGCTCTCTGCGAGCGACTTCCCGGCGGTCTTCCCGCTGCTCGACCGCTTCCCGTCGCAGAACCTCGGCTTCATGACATAACGTCGGGAACTTAATGCTCAGAATTAAAATCCTCGTTCTTGCCCTCTTCACCGCCTTCACGGCCGCGCTCTTACTGACGGACAACGCCGCGAACCCGCACGCGCGCGCATACTCGGCGGGCCCGCCCGCCGGGTACTCGCACGCGCCGGGAGAGCTGGACTGCTCCGACTGTCACACCACGCCCGCGCAGAGCGCAGGCACGCTCACGCTCGGCGTCCCGCAGACCTACACGCCGGGACTGACCTACGACATCACGGTCGCGTCCGCTTCGACAGACGCGACGCGCGTGCGCTGGGGCTTCCAGATGACGGCGCTCGACTCCGCCGACCAGAAGGCGGGCGCGTTCGTGCCGTCGGATGACCTCACGCGCGTCATCAACGGCGAAGGGCCGTTCCCTGCGCGCGAGTACGTCGAGCACACGTCGAAGGGGACTTTCCCGGGACAGCCGAACGGCGCGAACTGGTCGTTCAGGTGGACGGCGCCGACAGAGGACGTGGGCCCCGTCACCTTCTACCTCGCGGGCAATCAAGCCAACGGCGACGGCAACAGCTCGGGCGACAACATCTACTTCACCTTCAAGAGTGCGACCTTCCAAGCGCCTACGCCGGACTTCCAGTTGTCGATTTCGCCCGTCGCGCGCACCACCGCGCAGGGCGGCGGCGCGGTCTACAACTTGACGGTCACGCCGGTAGGAGGCTTTACGGGGCGCGTGACGTTCGCGGTGACGGGGCTGCCCCCGAACACCCCTTCCAACTTCACCAACCCGGAGGTGGAGTTGACGGACGCTTCGCCGAAGAGTTCGCAGTTGGAGGTCACCACCGTTCTTGCCAACACGCCGCTTGGCTCCTACACGCTCAACGTGAACGCGACGAGCAACGGGCTCACGCACACGGCGCAGGCGACGCTCAAGGTCGTCAGTCCCGACGACGCGGACGTGGCGCTGGCGCAGTCGCTCTCGCCGAACCCGGCGCAGGCGGGCGTGGACGCGACCCTGACCTACACGGTCACGAATGGCGGGCCGGGCCGTGCTTCGAGCCCAGTTCTCACGGCTAAATTCCCGTCGGGGTCGTTTCCGCTGGCGGGCTCCGGCGGCAACTGTCAAGTCGTCGTCGGGCAGGAGGAGTTGACCTACTTCTGCATACTCAGCGACCTGCTGCCCGGCCAGAGCCGGACGCAGACTTTCAACCTCACGAGGTTGACCCCGGGGCAGATGAACGTCAGGGCCGGCGTCGCGGCGCTGGAGCCCGACCCGAACCCTGCGAACAACGCCGTCAACCTATCCTTCCCCATAGCGCAGGCCGCGAGCGGCCCCGTCATGCTCACGCCCACGCTCGGCGTGCGCACGGTCGTCACCGGCCTCGACCAGCCGACCTCGATGGCCTTCATCGGCACGGACGACTTCTTCGTGCTTGAGAAGGCGACGGGTCGCGTCGTGCGCGTCAAGAACGGCGTCGCGCTCGGGGCGGTGCTCGACCTCGCGGTCAACTCCGCCTCCGAGCGCGGCCTGCTCGGCATCGCGCTGCACCCGAGCTTCAACACGAACCACTTCGTCTATCTCTACTGGACGGAGAGCACGACCGGGCAGGACTCGATGGCCGCCGAGTCGGTGCCGCTGCTCGGCAACCGCGTAGACCGCTACGTCTGGAACGGCTCGACGCTCACGTTCGACCGCACGCTCCTGCGCCTGCGCGCGCTGCAAACGGACGAGGGGCAGCCCGCGCGCGGCAACCACAACGGCGGCGTGCTGCGCTTCGGCCCCGACGGTAAGCTCTACGTTATGATGGGCGACAACGGGCGGCGCGGCTTCCTCCAAAATCTTCCTTGCGGGCCGACCGTGACGTGCCCGACCAACCCGCTCGTTCAAGACGACCAGTTCGGCGGCCCCGAGCCCGACGACGCGCACTTCACGGGCTTCATCCTCCGCCTCAACGACGACGGCACGACGCCGACCGACAACCCGTACTTCAACATCCAGACGACGCTTGGCGGCCCCATCGTTGACAACCTCAAGCGGCTCTACGCCTACGGCGTGCGCAACGGGTTCGGGATGGACTTCGACCCCGTGGGCGGCTACCTCTGGACGCAGGAGAACGGCGACGACGCCTTCGATGAGATCAATCGTGTCGAGGCGGGCTTCAACGGCGGCTGGGCGCAGTTGATGGGGCCTTCCACGCGCATCGGTGAGTTCAAATCAATCGAGATCGCGCGCGGCAACAGCCTCCAACAGAATCGCTGGCCGCCCTCGAACCTCGCCGACACGCCCGCGCAGGCGCTCGCGCGCCTCTACCAACTGCCGGGCTCGCACTACACCGAACCCGAGTTCAGTTGGAAGTATGCCATCGCGCCCTCGCCCATCGGGTTCGGCGGCTCCGGGCTCGGGCTTCAGTACGCGGGCGACCTCTTCGTCGGCGCCTCGCGCACGACGCTGCTGGGCGGC
>JBJMGQ010000167.1:0-6525 GCA_045807845.1 Pyrinomonadaceae bacterium
GGCGGGTGCGCGATGGTGAGGTCGTGCCCCATCTGCGCCGCGGCGAGCGCGAAGCTGTTCGGCACGGCCATCGGCAGCGCCTTCGGGTGCCACGCCCACGTCAGA
Organism: Pyrinomonadaceae bacterium; assembly: GCA_045807845.1. Classification (GTDB taxonomy): domain Bacteria; phylum Acidobacteriota; class Blastocatellia; order Pyrinomonadales; family Pyrinomonadaceae; genus QHXN01. The sequence goes on from JBJMGQ010000167.1 coordinate 106, forward strand.
AGCACGCGCTTCCTTCCCTCGCCCAACTTCTCGCGCACCGTCAACATGTCGGCCAACGCCTGACACGGGTGATGCATCGCCGATTCGAGATTGACGACCGGCACGTCCGAGTACTTCGCGAAGGCCGCGAGCACAGGGTCTTCGCGCTCCTCCTTCCAATCCTTGAGCGCCGCGAACGTCCGCACGCCAATCGCGGAGCAGTAGCGCGCCAGCACGCGCACGAACTCTTTAACGTGCTCGGTCTTATCGCCGTCCATCACGACGCCCTCGCGATGCTCCAAAGTCCAGCTCGTCCCACCCGGCTCAAGCACGACGGCGTTGCCGCCCAGCTCGTAGACGCCCACCTGCATCGACGCGCGCGTCCGCAAACTCGGATTGAAGAAGACGAGCCCCACCGAGCGCCCCGCGAGCGGCTTCGACGCGTCTTCACCACGCTTGAAGCGCGCCGCTGCTTCGAGCAAGCCCTCAAGCTCCTCGCGCGTCCAATCGGCGGTTGTCAGAAAGTTTCTCGGCATCGCTTACGCGCAAATCTCCTTCAGCGCTTCGACGAACAGCCCCGTCTCCTCCTTCGTCACGCAGAGCGGCGGGAGCAGGCGCAGAACTGTCGGGTCACTCGAAGAGCCCGTGATGATGTGCCGTTCGAGCAGAGCCTTGTTGACCTTTGCCGCGATGGGCTCCTTGAACTCGACGCCGAGCAGCAGCCCCGTGCCGCGCACGCCCGCGACCTGCGGCACCTCCGCCAGACTCTCACGTAAGTAAGCTTCGACGGCGCGCGCGTTCTCCAACATCCCGTCCTCTTCAATCGCCGCGAGCGTCGCCACGACGGCCGCCATCGCCAGCATCCCTCCGCCGAAGGTCGTGCCCAAATCGTTCTCCTTGATCGAGGTCGCGACCGCTTCCGTCGTCAAACACGCGCCCACGGGCACGCCGCTGCCCAAAGCTTTCGCCAACGTAATCACATCCGGCACGACGCCGCCCGCCGCCTCGCTCCCCGCGAAGAACCAAGAGCCCGTGCGCCCCACGCCTGTCTGCACCTCGTCGAAGATGAGCAGCATCCCGCGCTCGTCGCACAGGCGCCGCAACTCTTGGAAGAACTCCGGCGGCGCTGTCGCCACGCCCGCCATCGACTGCACCGGCTCAAGCATCACGGCCGCGACCGTCTCGTCCGCGAGCGCCGCGACCGATTCAATCGAGCCGAACTCCGCGCACAGGTGACCCGGCACGTTCGGCTTCCCGATCTCTCTGTACTTGCCGAGGAAGGTCGCGCTGATGGAGTCGGCCGTGCGCCCGTGGAAGCCGCCCGTGAACGTGATGACGCGCTCGCGCCCCGTCTTCATGCGCGCCAAACGCATCGCGTTCTCGTTCGCCTCCGTGCCCGAGTTGCAGAAGAAGGCTTTTGTTATCTCTGCGGGCGCGCACCCCACCAACCGCTCCGCCGCCTCTGCGCGCACGTCCGAGTAGACGACGTTCGAGTAGAACAGCAGACGCCCCGCCTGCTCGCGCAGAGCCGACACCACGCGCGGATGGCAATGCCCCGTCGCGCACACCGCGTGCCCGCCGTACAGATCGAGGAAGCGCTCGCCCTCGCTCGTCTCCACCCAAGAGCCCTCGCCCCTCACCGGCGCGAACGGGAACTTCTTATACGTCGCGAGCTGAAACTCCTCCTCGCGCGCCGCGATCTCCGCAAACTTGGTCGTCGTCTCGGTCATCATTTCCGTTTCCGTTCCCCCATCTCATCCCGCGCGAGCGCCGTCCGGCACACTCCGTTCGGGCGTGGCGAGCACAGGAGTTATGCCGTCCGCATAACCGATATCGAAGAGCATCCCCTCTGAGACTTCGCCCGCCATCCGCCGCGGCGCGAGGTTGACGACGAAGAGCGCTTGCAGACCCACAACCTCCTGCGGGTTCGCGCGCTCCTTCTTCATCCCCGCGAGAATCGTGCGCCTGTGGTCGCCGAAGCTCACCGTGAGCTTCAAGAGCTTGTCGGAACCTTTGACATCCTCGACCGCTTCAATCGTCCCGACGCGCACGTCCAAACGTTCGAGCACCTCGAACGCAACTTCGGGCTTGACCGGCGCGGGCGCGAACCCCTCGCTCAAGGGTTACCTCCGGCGAGCAGCAGCCCTGTCTTCTCTCCAAGACCAAACATCAGGTTCATGTTCTGCACGGCCTGCCCCGACGCGCCCTTGACGAGGTTGTCGAGCGCCGAGAAGACTGCGACCTGACGGCCGCGCGCGGTAAAGCCGATGTCGCAGAAGTTCGACAGCTTCACCCAGTTGATGTCCGGCGAGCCTGAGACCAAGCGGACGAAGAAGGAGCCGCGATAGAAATCTTCATAGAGCGCGCGCAGCCCTTCAGTTGTCATCTCCTCGTTCAGCTCCGCGTAGATGGAAGCGAAGATGCCGCGCGCGACCGGCAGCGAGTGCGTCATGAAGACCAGCTCGCTCGACCAGCGCCCATCGGTGCCGACCCCGCGCAACGCCTGCTCAATCTCGGGCACGTGCTGATGCGTGAACGGCTTGTATGCGTAGAAAGAGTTGGAGCGCTGCGGGTGGTGTGTGTTCGCGGCGGGCTTCGCGCCCGACCCCGACGAGCCGGTCTTGGCGTCCACCACCACCCGCCCCTTCAGCGACCCCGACGCGGCCAGTGGCCCGAGCCCCAACAGCGTCGCCGTCGCGAAGCACCCGGGATTGCTCACCAGCCGCGCCTGTCTTATCTCCTCGCGGTTGAACTCCGTCAGCCCGTACACGAACTCGCGCTGCAACTCGACGGCCGTGTGCTCGCGCCCGTAGTGCTCTCGGAACTCGTCCGCGTCGCGCAGACGAAAGTCGCCCGACAAGTCAACGACCTTCACGCCCGTCGGCAGACGCGGCGCAATCTCCAAAGCCTGCCCGTGCGGCAGCGCGAGAAAGACGCAGTCGAGACTTGAAAGACTCTCAAAGTCTTCGTGCGCCTTCTCAAAACGCAGATCGGTCAACCCGAACAGGTTCTTATGAACTTCGCCGACGGCCTTGCCCGCGTGCTCGTTGGCCGTGACGAGCGCGACCTCCGCGTGCGGGTGAAAGAGCAGGATGCGCAGAAGCTCCGCCCCGCCGTAACCCGACCCGCCGAAGATGCCTACTTTCAGTTTTGAGTTTTCAGTCTTCAGTTTTCGGCTCCCTTCTCATCTCACAGTCTCAATCGCCGGCAGGTGCGGCGGCGGCCGAACTGAAAACTGAAAACTGAAAACTCAAAACCTTCTTCCTTATCAACTCAAACAAACGCGCGCCGTCGCGCTTCACGTTGCCGGCGGGCGCGCCCAGCTCGCGCGTGATGTAGTCTTCGCCCATCTGCGAGTCGGTGACCGAGCCCGCGACCACGTCCACGTCGATGCCGCGGCGGCGGAACAGCTCGATGCCGCCCCACGCGCCGACGTAGTCCGACGCGCAGAAGACGACGGCCGCCATCGCCGCGCGCAGCTCCTCGTCGTCAAACACGGACTCGACCGAGTAGCCGCCCAGTATCCCGTCGCCCAGCTCGATGACCACGAGGTCGGGCGCCGACTCGTTGAGGTGCGTGATGATGGCCTTCGCCACGGGCGCGAGGTCGCCGACGCCGACGGTCGAGGGCAGCCCGCAGTTGAGAAAGCTCGCGGTCGCCACGGCGCCGTGGTCGGCCATGTTCAGCGTGTCGCGCAGCGCCGCCACGCCCGACAGCTTCGCCGCCGCCACGCGCAGACCCTGCCGCGTCGCCTGCCGCACAATCTCGGTCGCCGCGAACGTCTTCCCAGAGTTCATGCACGCGCCCGCCACGATGACGAGCGGCGCACAGTTCTCCGGCAGCGTGTCGCGCAACGCGAGCGCACCGTCGGCGATGTTCCGCACACGCTGCCCTTCATCAACGACGAAGCCGAGCACCTCGACCTCAATCGCGTCGCTCAGAGAAGAGTGATGCCCCTTGCAGTAGCCGATGACGCCGCCCATGTTGAGCAGGTGCAGGCGGTCGCCCGCGCCCGCCTCGGCCGGCACGTCGCCGACGAACCCTTTCAGCGCGCGCCGGCTCCCCAGCGCGCCGACGAGCACGTCGCCGGGATTGATCTTCGCCAGACGACCCGTAGGGAGTTCGAGCTGATTGTAGGTCGCGCTATCGGTCAGTGCGCGCACCACGACTGCGTCGCCCACGCGCGACGCGCGACGGCCGCCCACCACGGCCAAAGTCCGCCCGAGCCCGAGGCCCGACACGACCGAACCGATCTTATCGGCCTCCACGACCGTCACCTTCATCCCTGTCTCTTCCATCGGCGGCCTCCCCCTTTAAAACAGTTTTCAGTTTTCAGTTTTCAGTAAGAAGATTTGTCTTAGCTGAAAACTGAAAACTGAAAACTGAAAACTGCCTACTAATCTGCGTTGACCTTCGCGAGCGTGCGCAGCCGCAGCGCGTTGAGCTTGATGAACCCTTCGGCGTCGCGCTGGTTGTAGACCGTGTCGGCCTCGAAGGTCGCGAGCTTCTCCTGATAGAGCGAGTTCGGCGAGCGCCTTCCGGCGACGATGACGTTGCCGCGGTAGAGCTTCACACGCACCTCGCCCGTCACGCGCGCCTGCGTCGCGTCGATGGTCGAGCGCATCAGCTCCGACTCCGGCGCGAACCAGAAGCCGTAGTACGCGCTCTCCGCAAACTTCAGGCTCAAGGCGTCGCGCATCCTCAAGACCTCCCGGTCGAGCGTTAAGGATTCGAGCGCGCGGTGCGCGGCCTGAAGGATGGTCACACCCGGCGTCTCGTACACCCCGCGCGACTTCATCCCGACGAAACGATTCTCGACGAGGTCAACGCGCCCCACGCCGTGCTCGCCGCCCAGACGATTGAGCGTCGAAAGCAACTCGACCGCGCCCAACTTCTCGCCGTCGAGACGGACGGGCACGCCCTTCTCGAATCCGACGACGACGTACTGCGCATCGGCGCGCGCCGACTCCGGCGCGGCCGTCATCTGGAAGATGTCGGCGGGCGGCTCGGCCCAAGGGTCTTCGAGGATGCCGCCCTCGTAAGAGACGTGCATCAAGTTACGGTCGGTCGAGTAAGGCTTCTCGGCCGTCGCCGTGACAGGGATGTCGTGCTCCTTCGCGTAAGCGATGAGATCGCTGCGCCCCTTGAACTCCCACTCGCGCCAAGGCGCGACGACCTTGATGTCCGGCTCAAGCGCGTAGTAGGTCAGCTCGAAGCGCACCTGATCGTTGCCCTTGCCCGTCGCGCCGTGCGCCACTGCGTCCGCGCCCTCGCGCCGCGCAATCTCGATCTGCCGCTTCGCGATGACCGGGCGCGCGAGCGAGGTGCCGAGCAGGTAGACGCCCTCGTACAGCGCGTTCGCCTTCACCGCCGGCCACACGTACTCCTCGACGAACTCCTCGCGCAGGTCTTCGACGTAGAGCTTCGACGCGCCGCTCTTCAGCGCCTTCTCTTCGAGCCCCGCCAGCTCCTCGCCCTGCCCCACGTCCGCGCAATAGCACACGACCTCGCACCCATACTGCGCCCGCAGCCAGTGCAACATCACCGACGTGTCGAGCCCGCCCGAGTAAGCCAGTACGACCTTCTTGATCTTCTCCGTCACGCCTTCTCCTTTAACTAGCCGAACAGTTCCCACACCTTCTTGATGACCGTGCGCTGCGCCTTGCGCTCATGCACGGCGATGAAAATCGTGTCCTCGCCCGCGACCGTGCCGACTATCTCGTCCAGCGCCGCGCGGTCGATGGCAACCGCGACCGCCGAGGCCAGCCCCGGCTCGCACTTCGCCACCACAAGGCTGTCGCCCGCCGCGTCGAGCCCGAGCAGCCCGTGCGCCGCCGCGCCTTCGGCCGCGCGCGGCAGCGTATAGTGTCCGTTGTGCTTGACGACGCCCAACTCCTCCAAGTCGCGCGAGACGCTCGGCTGCGTCGCCACGAACCCGGCGCGCTCCAGAAGCGTCGTCAACTCCTGCTGCGTGCCGATGCGGCGCGCGCGAATGAGGCTCATAATCTTCTGCTGGCGTTTCGTCTTCTGCATCGTTTGAACCTCACCCCTTATGCAGTAATGTTGCATAAGGGGTGAATAGATGCATAAATTATCAGCAAAGATGCATGAACGCAAGCCTGTGTGACCTGTTTTGTGTAGAATCATGGGCGGGAGGACGATGGATGAGCGAGGCGAAAAAATTGTGGGGCGGGCGCTTCAAGGGGCAGATCGACCCGGGGTTCGCGCGGTTCAACCGCTCGTTCGGCTTCGACCGGAGGCTGTTTGAGGCGGACGTGCGCGGCAGCCTCGCACACTGCGAGGGCTTGCGCGCGGCCGGCGTGCTGAATGAAGAGGAGGCCGGGGCCGTCAAGCGCGGTTTGCTTGAGCTGCTCGCGCGCGCCGAGCGCGAGGGTGAAGCGTTCTTCAACGATGAGACGGCCGAGGACGTGCACTCGTTCA
>JBJMGQ010000168.1:0-10623 GCA_045807845.1 Pyrinomonadaceae bacterium
AGAGGCGCTGAAAGACCCGGCCTACGCCGAGCCCGACGCGCTCTACAAGAACGGCATCTCGTGGCTCCACCGCTGGCGCATGGCCAAAGGGCTCCCCGTCAAGTGGGAGCCCGAGGTGCCGAAGTTCGTTGACGAATTGTATAAGGCTGCGGGCGGGAGTTGAGGTAGTAGGCAGAAGGCAGATGGCAGTAGGCAGTTGAAGGCAGGAAGAATTTTTAATTAATCTGCTCGAACAGAACGGGGGCGGCGAGTTACGAATCTCGCCGCCCCCGTTTCTTTCGACTACTTTATCTATTCGCTAACTGCCATCTGCCATCTGCCTTCTGCTTTACTGCTCGATGACCTCAAGGCGGATGTCGTTGTCGGGCGCGTTGACGACGGCCTTGCCGCCCGATTGCAGACGGCCGAAGAGAATCTCTTCGGCGAGCGGCGCCCTGATCTTCTCCTGAATCAGTCGTGCCATGGGGCGCGCGCCCATCTGTTTGTCGTAGCCGTGCTCGGCGAGCCAGCGGCGGGCGGGCTCGGTGAGTTGCAGCTCGACGTTCTTCTCGACGAGCTGTGCGCGCACTTCAGCGATGAACTTGTCCACGACGCGCTCGATGGTCTCGAAGGTGAGCGGCGCGAATGCAATCCACGCGTCGAGCCGGTTGCGGAACTCGGGGCTGAAGGTGCGCTCGATGGCCCCTCGACCCTGACCCTGCGAGAGTCCCACCTGCCCCTTCTGAAACCCTATCTTCGCGTCCGACATCTCACGCGCGCCCGCGTTGGTGGTCATGATGAGGATGACGTTATGGAAGTCCGCGCGCTTGCCGTTGTTGTCGGTGAGCGTGGCGTGATCCATCACCTGCAAGAGGATGTTGAAGAGGTTCGGGTGCGCCTTCTCTATCTCGTCGAGGACGACGACGGCGTACGGCGTCTTGTTGACGGCGTCGGTTAAGAGCCCGCCCTGATCGAAGCCGACGTAGCCGGGCGGCGCACCGATGAGACGCGAGACCGTGTGCGGCTCGGCATACTCCGACATATCGAAGCGTAAGAACTCGACGCCTAAGGCGAGCGCGAGCTGCTTGGCCAGCTCCGTCTTGCCGACGCCCGTGGGGCCGGAGAAGAGGAACGAGCCGATGGGTTTTTCGGGATGGCCGAGCCCGGAGCGCGAGAGCTTGATGGCGCTCACCAACTGCGAGATGGCGTGGTCTTGCCCGTAGATGACGCCTTTGAGCGCCGCGTCCAGATTTTGCAGGCGGTCTTTCTCGGTGCCCTTGATGGTGCGCGGCGGAATCTTCGCCATGCGCGCGACGACCAGCTCGATCTCGTGAACGCCGATCTCGGCGGGTCTTTCTTCCGCGGGCATCAGCTTCACCATCGAGCCGACCTCGTCAATCACGTCGATAGCCTTGTCGGGCAGGAAGCGGTCGTGGATGTGCTTGGCCGCGAGTTCGGCGGCGGCGCGCAGCGCTTCACTGGAGTAGGTGACGGCGTGCGCCTCTTCGTAGAGCTTCTTCAAGCCTTCGAGAATCTTGACGGTGTCTTCGAGCGAGGGCTCGCTGACCTCTATCTTCTGGAAGCGACGCGCGAGCGCGCGGTCGCGCTCGAAGGCGGCCTTGTACTCGGGATAGGTCGTCGAGCCGATGCAGCGCATCTCGCCGGAGGCGAGCACGGGCTTGATGATGTTCGACGCGTCCATCGTGCCGCCCGAAACCGCCCCGGCGCCGACGATGGTGTGTATCTCGTCGATGAAGAGGATGACGTTCTCCTTCTTCTTGAGCGCGCCGATGACTGCTTTAAGACGCTGCTCGAACTCGCCGCGATACTTCGTGCCGGCGAGGAGCGCGCCCATGTCGAGCGAGAAGACCTCGGCGCCTTTCAACGGCTCGGGCACTTCACCTTTTTGAATCTTGAGCGCGAGCCCCTCGGCGATGGCGGTCTTGCCGACGCCGGGGTCGCCGACGTAGATGGGGTTGTTCTTGCGCCGGCGGCAGAGGACTTGAATCGTGCGCGCGACTTCCGATTCGCGCCCGATGAGCGGGTCGATCTTGCCCTCGGCGGCGCGCGCGACAAGGTCGGTGGCGAAGGCTTTCAAGGGGTCGCTCGCCGCCTGCTCCGACTCGTAGTCTTCGCCCTCGGCCTCGTTGGCGAAGCCGTCGCCGGCCCCACCCTCGACCTTCGAGATGCCGTGCGCGAGATAGTTGAGAATGTCGAGACGCGTGATGCCCTGCTTCTTGAGCAGGTAGACGGCGTGCGAGTTGGGCGACTGGAAGAGCGCGGCCAGGACGTTGCCGCCGTCCACCTCCTTCTGCCCCGACCCTTCGGCCTGCAAGAGCGCGTACTCGACGGCGCGCTGGAAGGCGGCCGTGTACTCGGGCAGCGTGTCGGCGGAGGCGGGGACGCGTTCCAGATTCGCGTTGAAAAACTCTTCCAGCTCCTTCGTCAGCGCCTCGGAGTCGCCGCCGCATTGGCGCACGACCTTCGCCGCCGTGCGCTCGTGCAGCAGCGCATAGAGGAGGTGTTCGAGCGTCACGTACTCGTGTCGCCGCTTGATGGCTTCCATCGCGGCGAAGTTAAGGGTTTCTTGTAGTTCTTTCGTTATCATTCAAGCGGCTTTCAGTTCCGAAACCCGTTTAGATGCAGTCAATCGCTTTGGGGTTCTTCCTCGGCGGTGCAGAGCAGTGGGAACTCGCGTGCGCGCGCCATCTGTGTGACGCGCTCGATCTTCATCTCGGCGACCTCGTAGGTGTAGACGCCCGCGACGCCGACGCCCTGCGTGTGGACGGCCCACATGACGCGGAAGGCGTCGGCCTCCGACTTGCCGAAGACCTGCACGAGGACTTCGACGACGAACTCCATCGTCGTGTAGTCGTCGTTGTGCAGCAGGACGCGAAAGAGCGGCGGCTTCTTGAGCCTCTCCTTGCTCTCGGTCGCGACCTCATCCTCGAATCCGTACTCGCGCTCCGGCATGGCGTAAGTTTAGAAGGCGCGGTGGAAAAGAGAAAGGGCGGAGCGCACCCTTTTGCTTTATCATCTGTTTCGATGGCACAGACGCGTTTCCCAGACCCACGCGAGGCGACGCCCGACGGCATCGTCGCCGTCGGCGGGCGCCCCGAGCCCGAGCTGCTCGCAGAGGCTTACGAGCGGGGCATCTTCCCCTGGCCGGTGGACGGTTACCCGCTGCTCTGGTTCAGCCCGCCGGAGCGCGGCGTGCTCTTCTTCGAAGAGCTGCACGTTCCGCGCAGCCTCGCGCGCGAGCGAAGACGGACACAGTTGACCTTCACCCTCGACCGAGCCTTCGAACGCGTTATAAGCGCCTGCGCCGCCGTCGAGCGCGCGCACGAGAAGGGGACTTGGATTAAGTCTTGGATGATACGCGGCTACTGCGAGTTCCATCGCCGGGGACGCGCGCACAGCGTCGAGGCGTGGGAGGACGGCGAGCTGGTCGGCGGGCTCTACGGCGTGGACGCGGGCGGGGCGTTTGCGGGCGAGAGCATGTTCCACCTCCGCCCCAACGCGTCGAAGCTCGCGCTCCTGTTTCTGATAGAGCACTTCCGCGCGCGCGGTCTCGACTGGCTCGACATACAGGTCATGACCCCGCACATGCAAGCGCTCGGCGCGCGCCTCATCCCACGCGAAGAGTTCCTCTCACTCCTCGCACGCACACAGAGCCGCGGCCTCAAACTGTTCTGATGGAAGACGGAAGTAGGAACGCTGAACGCTGAATTGAAGACCTCTCATCTTACAGTTCATCGTTCAGCGTTCCTACTTCCGTCTTCAGTTCGCGCAGGAGCTTCGCGGTCGAGGCGGCGCGTGCGCCCCACCATTCGGCTACGCGGCGGTGCGCTTCGCGACGCCCGAGGTGGAGCGCGTGCCATCCTTCGGCCTCACGCGCGAGCCAGTCGAGAGTGCCCGCCGCGTCCTGACCCATGAGCGAGCGCAAGGCGAACAGGCGCTCGCCCGCGCGGACGCCCGTGCCGAGTTCGCGCGCGGCGCGCACCAGATCGTCGCGCACGAGGATGAGGCCGGAGCGCGCGGGCGCGAGCAGCGTCTTCAAAAACTCTTCCGGCGCCGCCTCGCGCGGGTCTGCGAGCGCGGGCGCCTCGCGCAGGTGCAGCGGCAACTCGGACTGCGCGCCCAACTCCGACGCCTCCGCGTCGAGCGCCGCCCTCAAAGTCTCCGCCCAGCGCCGGTAGAACCGCGGCGCGACTCTTTCAACCTTATCCAAGTAGACGGGAAGCCAGCTCAACAGATGCTCCCACAGCAGCGCACGCCGCGCGCCCCGCACACGCGCTTGCCCCCGCGCGTCGCCCTCGTTCAGCTCCGCGTCGCAAAGCTCCGCGTACGCTCCGAGCAGCAGCGCCAAGTGGTCGGGCTCCGCAGGCACGGCGTGCCCCAACGCCGCCAGAAATCCCGCCACGCGGTCGCGCGCCTCGCCCCCCAACATCCCCTCCGCCCCGGCGTAGACGGACGCGTAAGGGTAGAGCTGAAACACGAACAACTCCGTGTACGCACTCGTCTCCGGCACCGCCCCCAACCCCAAAGCCTCCGCCACGCGCGCGACACCGGGACGGTCGGGCGGCTCAACTAAGACTGCGAGTGCGCGAAAGATTTCCATGAGAAGAAACGATGAAGTAGGAACGCTGAACGATGAACTGAAGACAACAGCCTTGCAGTTCATCGTTCAGCGTTCATCCTTCATCGTTAACCGGTTCGGGAAGTTTGTAGAACTCGCGCGCGGGTTTTAAGGGGCGCAGCAGCCAGTAGGGGCGGCGCATACCGTCGGGTGAGTTTGTGTCGGCGGGGCGCGTGAATTGGAGCCAAGCGCGGTAGACGGCGCGTGACTTGTCTGTATCGACGTGGATGTCGCCGGGACGGTCTGAGGCTTCGGCCTTGCGGACGCGGACGGCTTGGTGCCAGCAGTGCATACCGGAGACGGGGTCGGGGTGGACGGGGAAGGTGAGGTTCTGGTGGACGCCTACGTCCGCCCACCAGATGCGCGTGGTGTCGGGGTCGGCGGAAGTAAAGGGCGCGGTGCCGCGCTCGCGCCGCAGCCCCCACTCGGTGCCTTTGTGGTCGAGCGCGACGGTCTGCATCAGTTGGCGTTGACCTTCGCCTTCGTGCGCGAGCTTCCAGCGCCCCATGTGGTGGCTGCACGCAACCACGTCGGGGCGTATGCCTTCGGTGACCCACGCGCGGACGACGAAGTGGCCGGTCTCGGTCTCGACGCGCACGGCGTCGCCGGTCTTCACGCCGACTTGGGCCGCGTGGCGCGGGTGAATCCAGAGCGGGTTGGTGTGCGCAATCTCGTCGAGCCACTTGGCGTTTGCGCTCCGCGTGTGAATCTGCACGGGCAGGCGGAAGGTCGAGATGAGCACGGTCTGGCCGGGGTTGAGGTTGTCGGGGTGGACGTGGCTCTTGATGTAGAAGGGCACGGCGTACTCGTGCCAGCCCCAGTCGGCCAAAGTCTTCGAGTAGAACTCCAGACGACCGGAGGGCGTGGGGAAGCCGCGCAGGGTTTTGCCGTCCACCTCGACGCCGACGAAGCGCCGCCCCTCTGCGTCGGCGTCGGGCGCAGGGATAGGCACGATGTTGGGCGACGCGGGCTTCGGCGCCCGCGTGTAGACGCGGCCGAAGCGGTCTGTGCGCGCGTCGTCCAACTCGTCTTCGGCCACCTCCTGCTCGTAGAGCGCGCCCGTCTTTCGTCCAATCTCGAACGCGCCGTAGCGGCGCATGAACTGAAGCGGCGTCAAGCCCTCTTCGGCCGCGCGCTCGGGCAAGCCGGGGACGGAGTTCTCGAAGATGTATGAGTAGTACTCGTCAACGCCGAGGCGCTCGCCCGGTCGCGCTAGCGACTCGGCGAACTTGCGTATGCCTAAGCTGCCGTCGGGGTCGATGCGCCAAGTCAGCTCAAGCCAGAACTCGTTCTCCTCCCAGACCTCGCCGGGGTTGACCTCGCGCGTGTCCTTGATCTCATCGCCCAGTCGTTCGCGCGCGGCGCGCAGGACGGGCTGACGAAAACCCAGCCACTGCGCGTCGTGCGTCTCGTAGGAGTGTATGTCGTGGCGCTCGGAGCCGTGCCCCATCGGCAGCACATAGTCGGCGAAGTAGGCCGACTCGTTCCACGTCGGCGTCAAGGCGACGTAACAGCCGATGAGACTCTCGTCCTGCAAGACCTCGATCCAAGAGAAGCCGTCGGGGTTCGTCCAGACCGGGTTGTAGACGCGCGTGAAGTAGGTGTCCACCTTGCCGCGGCCGTCCTTCAAAAAGTGCGGGAGCAGGAACGATAGCTCGTTCATCGCGAGCGGGTACTCGCGCGGCCACGTCAGCTCGTTCCAGCGCGGAGGGTGCGGCGGCGTGTAGATGGGCTTGGGGACGAACTTGTTCCACGCGTTCGGGAAGACCCCGCCCTCGGTCGCCACCGCGCCGAGCAGCGCGTTGACGAAGAAGAGCGTGCGCGCCACCTGCCAACCGCCGCTGTTGCCCGAAGCGGCCGAGCGCCAGTTGTGACTTGAGAAGCGCGAGCCCGCGGTCGAGACTATCCGCGCCACCTCTTCAATCTGCCGCGCGTCCACGCCCGACTCCCGTGCCGCGTACTCGAAGGTGAACTCGGCGTAGAGATTTTTCAGCACCTCCTCGAAGCCGTCGAAGCTCGTCTCAAGCTCCGGATGCTCGACCGCCATATACTCTTCCCAGTTCCACCAGCGGCGGACGAAGTCGCGGTTGTAGAGTTCGTTCCGGATGAGATAGTTCGCGACCGCGAGCATGATGGCGGCTTCAGAGCCGGGGTAGGGCGAGACCCACACGTCGGCGTGCGTCGCCGTGTGTGAGAGGCGCGTGTCGAAGACGATGAGCTTCGCGCCGCGCTGCTTTGCCTCCATCACGCGCTGCGCGTGCGGGTTGAAGTAGTGGCCCGATTCGAGGTGTGAGCTGATGAGCAGAATCACGTCGGCGTTCGCGTGATCCGGCGACGGGCGGTCGAGCCCCATCCAGAACTGATAGCCCGCGCGCGCCGACGAAGAGCAGATGTTCGTGTGCGAGTTGTGCCCGTCCACGCCCCACGCGGCGAGGATGCGCTCGGTGAATCCGTCCTCGCCGGGGCGGCCAACGTGGTACATCACCTCGTTGTGCCTATCCTCTTCAATCGCCTTCCGGATACGCCCCGCGAGTTCGTCGAGAACTTCATCCCAACCGACCTGCACCCACTTGCCCTCGCCGCGTTTCCCCGCGCGCTTGAGCGGGTAGAGAATGCGGTCGGGGTCTGTCACTTGATTGAGCGTCGCCGGCCCCTTCGCGCAGTTACGGCCGCGCGAGCCCGGGTGCTCGGGGTTGCCCTCGAACTTCCGCACGCCGAACGTCTCTCTATCGACATAGGCGAGCAGCCCGCACGCCGACTCGCAGTTGAAGCAGGTCGTCGGCACCAGCATGTAACGCCGCTCGACACGCTCCGGCCAAGCCTTCGACTCCAACTCGACCCAATCGTCCCAACGCTCCCGCGGCGGGAACGCCGCCAGATGCACACGACTCGGCCCCGGGTAGAAAGTCTCGCCGCGCGCCTCCGTCTCTTTGCGCGCCGCGCTCACGCGCTGGTTCAAATCTTTGAGGTTCATGCTTTCTCTCACACGGCGCTTCGCGCGTGTTCTACAGATGAGCTATTAACGCGGCTCCTTCCGGCCAGCGGCGAGCAGCGTGACGGACTTCTCGATGCGACGCAGGCGCGTCTCGGGCCGCTTGGCCTCTTCGATGTGCTCGACGTGCTCGCGGCGGTGCGTGAAGCTGAGCTTGTCCCAAATGGCCTGCGCCTCTTGGTTGGATTTGAGGGCGCGTGCGAAGTCGGCGGGCGGCGTGATGACGCGCGGCTCGTCGTCGCGCTCCATCACGACGGGGACGGTCTCGCCGCCGCGGACGCCGGAGGCTTCGCGCAGCTTGCGGTTGACGACCATGAAGTGGCATTCGCCGCCCATCTTGAAGAGCGAGCCGCGAAAGGGCGCGCCGTTGAGCGTGCCGTGCACGGGGACGCGCCCGCGCGTGCCGAAGGTCTTCTCCGCGTCGAAGGGAATGTCGATGGCGCAGACCTCGCTGCCCTCGTCGCGTCTGATGAGCGCGCGAAAGCGCTTGACCGTTGATTGCGGGGCCGCCTCCTTCTTCGAACTCGTCTTTGCCGCTGCCTTCTTCGTCGCCATCGGATTCTCCTTTCAAGAGGACGTGGTGGTTAACCCCTCGATGCTTACGCGAGCGGCACCGCCTGACCCGACTGCACGTAGGCGTGCTCGTGCAAAGCTAAGCCGATGAGCGCGGGCGGGACGGCCGCCACCCCGAGCCACGGCGCGAAGGCCGCGAGCAGCACGAGCGCGACACCCGCCCAGAAGAAGGCGGCGAAGCGCGCCCGCGTCAACTCCCACACGGCGAGTCGCGCGTGCGCCGTCGGGTGCGTCAAGGTCACCTCGCCCCAGACCATCAGCAGGTGCACGAGGCTTGTCGCGCCGAGCGTCCACGCGAGCGGCGCGACCGCCTGCGGCTCAAGCCACACGGCGAATGGCAGCAGCGCCGCCGAGCCGAGCAGCAAAGATTGGACGAGCAGGTGCGGCGGCAGCAGAGGGTTCTGCCACAGGTCGCGCGCCTTCGCCTGCGCGAAGAGGTAGGCCGTGTAGACGGCCGTCAACACGCCGAGCGGCAGCCCCGCCGCGATGAGCCAAAACTGCTCTCGCTCTCTCCCCAGCCAACCCGCGACGAAGTGCAGCGCGAGGACGAGCGAGTAGCCGGCGATGATGAACGCGCCCTTGACGAGCCAGCTCCGCCACTGCGGCCGAGTGAAGATCATGTAGAAGCGTTCCGGGTGCTCCAAGTCCCAGATGAGCAACGCACCCGTTATCGCCAGAAAGAGGCCCGACAAGACCGGCGCGATCCACAGCCATAAGGGCGAAGCGGCGAGGCCGTTGAAGGATGAAGCGTTAATCACGTCGGAGGTGCTGCGATAGTTCAGGTGGCCGAGCAGCACGAGCAGCGCGGCGACGAGGTAGGCGCCCGCGGCGATGCCCTTCGTCCAAGTGTAGAGGCTGACGCGCCAGTCCCAAGGGAGCGAGTGCGGCACGTCGTAGGCCAAGAGCGCCGCGGCCGAGCTGTTCCGAAACGTTGGGTTGCCGGAGTTGACCGTGTCGGCGCCCGTCTTCTGCTCGCTCCACATGAAGAGGTCGCCGCCCGGCCTTTGAGCGGCGAGCGGGTCGAGCGTCGCATGATGCGCGCCCTTGTAGAAGACCTTCGGCCGCGTCTCCTTCTCAGGACGCCGCACGTCCAACGCTTCGCGGCCGATGTACTGCGCGATGAGCGAGCCGGGGTCGTTCATGTCGCCGACGATGATGGCTTCAACCGGGCAGACGACGACGCACGCGGGCTCAAGTCCGGAGTCGATGCGGTGCGCGCAGAAGTTGCACTTCTCGGCCGAGTGGTCTTCGGGGTTGATGAAGATGGCGTCGTAGGGGCAGGCGGCCATGCACGCCTTGCAGCCGATGCAGATGCGCTTGTCGAAATCGACGATGCCGTCCGGGCGCTGGAACATGGCCGAGGTCGGGCAGGCCGCGACGCACGGCGCGTGCGCGCATTGGTTGCAGCGCGTCACCTGATGCGCGCGTCGCGCCTGCGGCCACTGCCCTACGTCCACATGCTTGACGTAGGTGCGCGTCACGCCGAGCGGCACGAGGTTCTCGGACTTGCAGGCGGTCGTGCAGGCGTGACAGCCGATGCAGCGCGTCTGGTCGAGTACCTTGCCCCACTTCGCACGCGGCTGCGCTTCAGGTTGCATCGAGTCCCTCTCGCCGCCCCCGGGGCGGTTCTTGTTTGACGTTCGGTTGAAGTATGCTTTTGCGGCCCGGCCGCCAACGCTTCTACACTTTAAGGCAAGTCAAAGTCAATCGCACCGCCCGCGGCTCAAGCTTCAGATGATTAAGCTCTTCAAACAGCGCGTCGAGTGGAAGCCGCCGTTGGGTCTGTTCGAGCCGGCGGCGCGCGACGCGTTCCGTGTGCTGGGGCTCGGGGCGTGGGCGGCGCAAGGTGAGGTCTTCCAGGCGGCGTCGGCCCTGCGGCTCGCGTTGAAGGTCGGCGTGCGGAAGACGTTCGAAGGAGACGCGGCGTGGCTGGGCGAGGTCGCACGCAAGGAGTCGGACGTGCGCGACGCGGTCGGCCGTCTCTCCGAGCCCGCGCAGCGCGCGCGCGAACGCCTCTTCTGGTTCCACCTCCCCACGCCGCGCGCGCACGTCTCGACAATCGCGGAACTCACGGGCGCCGTCGAAGAGCTGCTCAAGCGCGTCGCCGTCGAACCTTTCAGCCGCGAAGATGCAGAGAAGAAGGAGGGCACGCGGCTCACCGATGAAGAGGCGGCGGCGCTGCACGACGCGGCGCTGCTCGCGCTGGCCGGACTCGTGCGCCTCGACCCGATGCTGCGCGAGGGTGAGGCTTGGGCGCGCGCGCTCCGTCTGTGGCGGCGCCTGTTCGCGTGCGAGGAGTTCTGGTCGCTGCTCGTGGCTCTGGTTTTGAAAGGCGACTATTAGCAGCCGGTCAACTTCGGCGTGGTGGCGGAGCTTAGTCAAGCCGCGCCGCGCTTCGTCTACGCGCACGTCGCCGGTCGCGCGCGCGACGCGGTGACAC